>SECN01000524.1 GCA_004173515.1 Myxococcaceae bacterium
TTCCCCGTGGGCAGGCTGCCGCCGCCGCCCCCACAGGCGGCGAACGCTCCGCACGCCGCGAACAGCACCGCCAGCTTCCTGAACTTCATACCGTCTCCTCCCGCGCGCCCTTCGCGCTCACCGCCGTCCACCGCAGCCCCCGCAAGGGCGCCCCTTCCGTCCGTCCCAACGCCGCCGCCAGGCTTCCAGGCTCCGGCTCCTCCACTTCCAACTCCACGCGCCGCGCGGAGAAATCCATCGCGCAGCTCTTCACCATCACGTTGCGCTCGCCCAGCGCCGCCCTCAGCGTGGCCTCCGCTCGCACCAGGTCGTCCGCCTGCGCGGACACCACCAGCCGCTGCTTCGCCTCCTTCGCCGCCACGGCCTTCTTCTCGAACAGGTCCAGCACGAAGAGCAGCACCGCCACGAACATCGTGCCCACGAACGCCAGCACCAGGTTGCCGTGGCCGCACGCCATGCCCAGGCCAATCACCAGGAACAGGATGGCCGCGTCGCGCGGGTCCTTCAGCCCCGAGCGGAACCGCACGAACCCGCCCAGCCCCACCAGGCCGAACGCCTTCGCCACGCTGTCTCCAATCACCGCGGTGATGACCGCCGCCGCGGCGCAGAGGAGGATCTGCGCCTGCACCATGTCTGACTTCGGCAGCGGCTTGCCCATCACCAGCCGCCAGGGCCTCGACGACAGCAGCGCTCCAATGAGCGCCGCCGCCACCAGCCGGGGGAGCATCGACGCCATCGACAGCGCCTGCAGCTCCCGCTCCACGTCCTGGAACAATGTCGCGAACGGACCTTCCATGGGCGTCATGCTTCCTGCCGTCCCATCTCCGTCGCGGACGACTCCACCGTGGGCCGCACCGTGCGCCCCGCCTGCTCCAGGGCCCGCGCCTGCGCCACCACCGCATAGGCATTGCGCAGCACCGGCAGCTTCCCGGCCTGCTCCGACAGCACCCGGTCCAGCAGCGCCCGCGTCTCCGCCACCAGCGGCAGCCCCCGCATGGAGGACACCACCGTCGCCGGCCACCGCCGCGCCGCGGACGCCCGCAGCTTCCACGCCCGCGGATCATCCATCCCGTCCACGGAGTCCAGCGCCTCCTTCGTCAGCGCCGCCCCCCGCTCGCGCAGCTCCCAGGCCCGGGGCGAATCCACCCCGGTGAGCGAGCGCAACACCAGCTTCAGCGCGCCCTTCTCCAACTGCTCGCGCAGCCCCTGCGCCAGCGGCGTGTCCAGCCCCGTGGTGCTCTTGAGCACCGCCAGCCGGTCGTGCTTGAGCAGCACCTCGCGCAGCGCATCCGCGCGCTCCGTGGCCAGGCCTCCCAGGCTGCGCGCGACCTCGGAATACAGCTTGCGCTGCATGCCCGCCTCACGGACCACCCAGGACTCCTCGCCATCCACCCCGGCGAGCCCCAGCAGCACGGCGCCCAGGTGGCCGTCCCTCATGCCCCGCTCGCGCAGCGCCCACGCCTGGGGCGAGTCCTGGCGCTTGAGGCCCTCCAGCACCGCGGCCGGTGCCTGCGCGTACAGCCGCTGCCGCAGCGCGTGCGAACGAGGAGAGGTGACGAACCCCAGGCCCTCCGCCACGTCCACCGGCACGCTGGCCAGCAGCACCTCGCGCAGCGTCCACGCCGTGTCGTCATCCAGCCCCGTCAGGCTTCGCGCCACCAGCCCCGGCAGCCGCTCCGCGTACGCCAGCCGGCGCTGGTGCGCGGGCAGGCCCGGGATGCCATTGAGCAGCCACGCCGCGAGCTGCGGCTCGCGCGCCTCCAGGCTGTCCAGCGCGTGGAAGAAGCGCTGCTCCACGTCGTCCACACACGGCACGCCCGGGAGCGGCGGGGCAGGGGCGGGCACCAGCCGCTGCACCGGCTGCTCACGGCCCTCCAGCCGCGCGACGACGGCCTCCACCAGCCGCTGCTCCAGCACGCGCAGGGGCTGGTCGTTGTTCTCCAGGATGATCCACCGCGTCGGATCCTTCCGGGCCTGCTCCAGGAACGCCTCGCGCACGCGCACCGCCAGCCCCGCGCCCACCAGGCCCTTGCGGCTGTCCGTGTCGTTGGCGCGCCCGCTCTGCAGCTTGCCCAGCCGCTTGCGCAGCCGCGCCAGCTCCGGGTCCACGTCCACCAGGATGACCAGGTCCGGCCACAGGCCCTGCGACGCCAGCTCGCAGGCGGGCAGGAGCGCGCCTTCCTTCAGGCCCCGGCCCCCCGCCGTCAGCGCGAGCTGCGAATACAGGTAGCGGTCGGTGACGCACACCTCGCCCCGCTGGAGCGAGGGCGCGATGACCTCCTCCAACTGCTGCGCATCCCGCGCCAGGTTCAGGAAGAACTCGGCGCGCGGCCCCATCTCCAACAGCTTGGAGTCCCGCGTCAGTTCACGGATGCGCCGGGCCGTGGGCGACTGCAATTCGCCCCCTTCCCGCGCATGTGTCACTTTGTAACCCAGCCGCTTGAGCCGCGCGGTGAGCAGGTTGGACAGCGTCGTCTTGCCGCTGCCGTCGATGCCTTCGAAGTCGATGAACACGGTGCCCTATCCCCCTACAACCCCAACCCCGGCCGAAGCGAAGGCATGCACCCTCGCCATACCTTCCGCGAACTTGCTGTAGGCTGGCGCGCCCCCCGGATTGAGGGCCGTCAGCCACTCGGGCAATTCCGCCCCGAGGTGTTTCACCTCCACCACCACCCGCGAGTCCTCCCACAGCGGCATTCCCAGCCGCTCCACCGTCAGCGCGATGGGCGACAGCGCCAGCTCCGGCGACACCTGGTGGAAGCCGATGTCCCGGTCCACCGTCACCCGCCACGCCTGCGACACCTGATACACGTGCCGCCGGTACGTCACCGCCAGCACCGGCATCAGGCTGCCTCCCGCGATGAGCGGCAACAGGCTCACCCCGCCGCGAATGGTGCGCCCCAGCTCCGCGCGCGGAACCCAGACACGCCGCTTCTGCGTGAGCCCGCCGCGCTCGCGCTTCACCTCCAGCACCACGCGCTCACGGCCCGCCGTGCCCACGTCCGGCGAATACTCCTTCGTCCTCACCTTGATGCAGTTGTCCGGCGTGAGGATGGCGCGCTCCGCCAGCGGAAGGCCCGGCTTGTCGAAATACACCGACACGATGCGCGTGGGCGGCGGCAGCCCCCCGCCCAATTCCTGCGACAGCCGCGCGCACACCGCGCCGGCCTCGCTGCCCTGCAACACCACCTTGAATTCACGGCGCAACCGGGTGACCTGACCTTCAGCGAACGCGTGCATGTCCGTGTCTCCTTTCACCGGAAGCGGGTGGCGAGCTGCAATGACAGCTCAAGGGCGGGCTCCAGGTCCCCCGGCCGGAGCGCACGCTCGGCCTGGACCTGGGCCTTGAAGGAATCCGCCAGCAACACGTTGAAGCCCCCCGTGAATGCATGTCCCTGCGCCTGGATACCGCCCTGCAATTGCAGGGCCTCCGCGCCCACCACGGGTTGCACGGCCCAGCCGTCGTGCCCCAGCGGCACCGTCCAGTACGCCAGCACCGACTGCGACATGAAGGGCCCCAGCGCCAGCTGTCCGCGCGCCACCTCGCCCGTCAATGACAGACCCCAGAGCGTCACCTCCGCGTCCGCCGCCGTCGCGTAGCGCTGCGTCCCGTCGATGACCTGCGTGAGGTACGTGCTCGCGCCCACGGTGAGGAACTTGAAGGGCCGCACGCTCAGGCGCGCCGCGCCGTCCTCGCTCAGCCGCTCGCCTCCGGGGCCTTCTCCGCCCTCGAAGAGGCCCGCGGACAGCTTCAGGCCCCAGGCCTCCTTGAGCCGCACCTCGCCCATCAATCCCAGGCGCCGGCCGCCCAGGCCGTTGGTGTCCGTGAGGTAGTCCTCCACCAGGCCGCGCCCCTGCAAAGGCAGGCTCCACGCCGACTCCAGCGAGCGCTGGAGAAAGGGCGACTTGAAACGCCCCGCGTACAGGCGCAGCCGCTTGGCGTCGTCCGCCAGCCGCACGAAGGCGTCCTTGAGGATCGTCTTGGAGGCCAGATCCGCGCTGACCTCCGCCTCCAGGTTGGACAGCGACGCGGCCACGCCCACGCGCGCCGACTCGATGCCCAGCTCCCGCTGGTACTTGGAGCGCTCGTCGGCGGTGCCCTGCGCGAACACGCGGCCGAACACCCGGATGCGCTGTGCGGGCTTGCCCTTGTCGTCCGTCTGATCCGCTTCGTCCGGCGCCTCGCCCAGCGTGTCCGCGCCCTTGTTCTTCTTCTTCTTGGAGCCGGGGCCGGGCACCGCCGCGTCGGGCACCGGCGCGCTCGGATCCTCCACCTGCTCCGGAGCCCCCCTCACCGGACCCTGTCCGGGGCCGGGCATCGCCTGCGCCACCGCGCCGTCCAGCGCGTCGGGCGTGGACGCGGCCTCCGACGCGTCCGCGCCGTCAGCGCCGTCTTCCCGGGCGACCTCGAGCGGTCGCTCCGCGTCGCCCGCCGCCGCGTCCTCCACCGGTTCGGCCCCCGCCACCGCTGGAAGGCCCAGGAGGACCGCGACGAGCAAGCCCCGCCGCCACCCCTTCTCCTC
>SECN01000525.1 GCA_004173515.1 Myxococcaceae bacterium
TGAAGCTGTCGTCGTTCTTCTACAGCGAGTCCAACGACGGCCTCGTGGGCCGCTGCAGCTCGCGCTTCGGCACGGTCATCCGTGACAACTACGACATGAACCACCTGGACGAAGTGAACCAGGTGCTCGGCCTGACGGCGTTCTTCACCGACCCGAAGTCCGTCTTCCGCACCCAGGCCAACCGCCTGAAGACCGCGGGCCTGTAGTCGCTGGGAGCATCCCGCCATGAAGAGCCGCGCCGTCATTCTCGTGGTCGCGCTGTGCGCCCTCCTGGGGGCCGGCGTCTTCTCGTGGTGGAAGGTCCGGGCGGAGGACTCGCCCGGACCCGCCGTACCGCCGTCCGCTGCTCCCGCCGCGCAAGTCACGGGCCCGCGCGCGACGCCCGCTGGAGCGCCCGGGGCTGCCGCTGTCCCGACGCCGTCGTCTCCCGGGGACACGCTGCCGCCGCTGCCGGGGTCGCTCCACGACACGCAGGAGGACGGCTCCGTCTTCGTGGATGCCTCCGGGCACCTGGTGCCCAACCCGGACCTGCTGCGCTTCTTCAACTACTACCTGTCCGCGACGGGCGAGGAGTCCCCGGCGCTGATCCGCGAGCGCATCCTCGCGTCCCTGCGCGCGAAGAAGCTGCCGCCCGCCGCCATGGACGAAGCGGTGCAGGTGCTGGACGACTACCTGGCCTACCTCGAAGCGGCCCGTTCGCTGGGACGGACGCCGGGGGCCGCCGACATGGACACCGGCGAGCGCCTGGAGGCCCTGCGCAAGCTGCGCCGTGAGCACCTGGGCGGCAGCGCGGACGGGATGTTCGGTCAGGAGGAGGCGGTGGACGCGGTGGCCGTGGAGCGGCTGAAGCTCCAGAAGGACGCGTCGCTGACGGCCGAGGAGCGCGAGAAGCGCATGGCCGCGCTGGAGGAGCGCCTTCCGCCAGCGGTGCGCCAGAGCCGCGAGGAGGCCGCGCGCCCGCTGCGGCAGATGGCGGTGGAGCAGGAGCTGCTGGCCGGGGGCGCGACGCCGGAGGATCTGCGCCAGCACCGGCTGTCCACCGTGGGGCCGGAGGCCACGGGCCGGCTGGAGGCGCTGGATCAGGAGCGCGCGCAGTGGAAGCAGCGGCTGGCGGACTTCCGCGCGAAGCGCGAGGCGCTGGGCCGCACCCAACCGGATCCGGCCCTGCGTCAGGCCGCCGTGCAGCGGCTGCTCTTCGACTCGTTCACCCCGGAGGAGCGCCTCCGCGTGGAGGCCGCGGACAACATCGAAGCGGCCTCCGGGGGCGGGTGAGGGCGGGCTTCAGCCGATCTTGAACGGCTTGAGCTCGGAGACCTCTTCGAGCAGCAGCGGCTGCGCGTGCAGGTACGCGGTGGTGCGGCGCTTCTGGTCGATGTCGTCGAACACGCGCTGGATCTGCTGCGGCGTGAGGCCCATCTCGGGGGAGGCCTCCTCGGGCGTGACGCCGTGGTTCTTCGCCCAGAGGATGAGGTCCAACTGGGAGTAGTGCACGGAGAAGTAGAAGTCCTCCTGTGACTGCTCCAGGCTGAACGTGTCCGTGGTGGGCTCGCGGTTGAGGATGCCGTCGATGACGCCCAGGTGCCGCGCCAGCTTGTACGTCTGCGTCTTGTAGAGGCTGGCGATGGGCTTCACGTCCGCGGCGCCGTCGCCCAGCTTCACGAAGAAGCCCTGATCATACTCCAGGCGGTTGGGCGTGCCGGACGCGGCGTAGTTCAGCCGGTCCGCGTGGAAGTACTCCATCATCTTGCGCACGCGCTGCTTGAAGTTGGTGGCGGCGACAATCTGCACGTAGGCCTGGGGCGTGAGGCGGAAGCGCTGCTCCTGCCCGTCCACCTGCACCACCACGTAGAAGACGTTGAGGGCGTCCGTGTTGAGCCGGTCGCCGTGCATGACGATCTTCCACTTCATGTCCGGCTGGAAGTCGGGGAACACCGAGCGCACGGCCGCGTCGCGCTGCGAGTAGCAGCCTGCGGCCTCCAGCACGGGCGCGATGTCATGCAGCGTGTGCTGGATGCCCAGCTTCTCGCAGAGCTCGCGGCCCAGCTTGGAGGACAGGCCGCTGGAGTCGCGCTCCGGCAGCAGGATGCCGAAGACGCGGTCCGGCCCCAGCGCGCGCACGGCGAGCGCCGCGACGCACGCGGAGTCGATGCCGCCGGAGACCGCGACCACGAGCCCGCGCTTGCGCAGCTTCTTGAGCACCGCCTCCTTGAGCCCGTCCGACAGCGACGCGGCCTTGGCCTCCCAGTCCAGTTCCAGCACCTGCTTGGAGAACTTCATCGTCACGACCTCGATTCAGGGGAAGAAAGTGAAGACAGCACGCGCGTGCGCAGGTCGGCCTTGAGCACCTTGCCGGTGGGCCCGCGCGGGAGCGCTTCCATGAACAGCACGTGGCGCGGCACCTTGTGGGCGGGCAGGGACTCGCGGCAGTAGCGGCGCAGGTCGTCCTCCTTCGGCGTGGCGTCCGGCTGGAGCACCACCGCCGCGCACGCCGCCTCGCCGCCCAGCTCGTCCGGCACGCCCACCACCGCGACCTCCAGCACCGCCGGGTGGCGCGCGAGCACGTGCTCCATCTCCGCGGGGCTCACCCGGTGGCCGCCGACCTTGAGGATCTCCTTCGCGCGGCCCACGAGGAAGAAGAAGCCGTCCGCGTCGCGCCACGCGAGGTCGCCGGTCCACAGCCAGCCGTCGTGGAGGATGGCGGCCGTCTCCTCGGGGGCGTCGAGGTAGCCGGGCGTCACGTTCGCGCCCCTCGCGACCAACGGGCCCACCTCGCCGTCCGGAAGCGGTGTCCCGTCGTCCGCGACCACCGCCAGCGTCACGCCGGGGATGCCCTGTCCGATGGAGCCCGCCTTGTCGGTGGCGCGCGAGGGCGGCAGGTAGCTCAGCCGCGCGGTGGCCTCCGTCTGGCCGTACATCACGAAGAGTTCTGCGGGGTGGAAGGACTCGCGCGTCCAGCGCACCGTGTCCGGGGACATGCCGCCGCCCGCCTGGGTGACGTAGCGCAAGGCGAGCTTCGACAGGGATTCAGGGGCGGCCTGCCGGCGCAGCAGCTCGAAGGTGAGGGGCACGCCCGCGAAGCCGGTGCAGGACTCGGTGGCCATGGCCTCCAGCACGACCTGCGGATACATGAAGCGCGGATCCAGGAACACGGAGCCGCCCGCGAGCAGGTGCGTCTGGAGCACGCTCTTCCCGTAGCAGTAGTGCAGGGGGAGGATGAGCATGGCGCGGTCGCGCGCCGTCAGGCCCAGGTACTCCACGATGGAGCGCGTGTTCGCCGCGATGTTGGCGAACGTCTGGACGACGCCCCGGGGCGTGCCCGTGCTGCCGGACGTGTAGACGATGGACGCGGGCGCATCGGAAGGCAGGGAGGGCAGGGCGGCCAGGGGGACCGTGACGGCGTCCGGATCCACCGCGCCGTCCTCCTGCACCCACGTGGACGTCGCGGGCGCGAGCAGGCCGCGCAGGCGTTCGGGAGGGCGGGAGCCATGCACCACGAAGAAGTGGGTGAGGGAGGCGCGACCCGTCCAGCGCCGCGCGTCCTGTCCGAAGATGACCGCGTGCCGGGCACCCGTCTGCGTGAGGATGCCCTCCAGCGAGTCCGCGCCCGTCTCGCGGTCCAGCTCCACCGCGCACGCGCCCAGCGCCTGCACCGCGAGCCCCGCGACCGCCGCCGCGCAGCCCAGGGGCAGGGCGATGAGGACGCGTGCTCCCGGTGCCACGCCCGCGTCGCGCAGGTGTCCCGCGAGCGCCAGCATCCGTGTTTCGAGCTGGGCGTAGGTGAGCCGGGCCCACGGTGAGTCCACCGCCGGGGCGTCGGGTGTCGCCTGCGCATGGGCCCGCACCCATGAGGGCGCGGTGTCCGCGTGGGGACTCATGCGGCCTCCCATCGCAGGGTGCCCGGCATCGACCGAGCGGCGAGCGCAGCGATGCGGACGCATGAGTGCGTGGTGCCCATCGGATGGTTCAAGCGGACCTCCTGCGGCAGGAGGTCTGGCCCCGAACGCGCGGCGACCGCTTGGGCATGGGCACTCACGCGGCCTCCACCCGCACCGCGTCCACATCCGCCTGCGGCACCGCGCGCGGGGTGAGGAAGTGGTGCGCGAGCAACTGCGTGGACGCCACGGCGAACAGGGCCATGGTGTCCGCCTCGCTCTCCGTGGAGTTCGGCGCGCGCAGCTTCGCCACCAGCCGCTCCACCTTGCGCGCGTCGAAGACGCCCGTGGTGGCCACCGCCTCCGGCGCGAGCAGCTCGCGCGCCCAGGCCGGGGCCTCCGGGCCCACCAGCGCGCCCGCGATGGGGGCGCGATAGGGGAACTTGCTGCGCTCCAGGATGGAGGCGGGCACCTTGCCTTGCGAGTAGCGCTTGAGCAGGTGCTTCTCATCCAGGCCGCGCAGGCGCAGTTGCTCCGGCACGCGCGCGGCGAACTCCATCACGCCCGTGTCCAGGAACGGGAAGCGCCCCTCCACCGCGTTGCCCAGCAGCATGCGGTCGCCCTGCGCGGACAGCAGGTAGCCCGACAGC
>SECN01000091.1 GCA_004173515.1 Myxococcaceae bacterium
TTCGAGGGGGGCACGGGCGCCGGAGCGGCGGGGGCGGCCTGGGGGATGAGTGCGGAGAGGCCCCGGCCCAGGGCGCGCTTCTGGGTGTCTGCGGTCTTCTGCACGGTGTTCAGGAACTCCCGCGCTGGCGAGGTGCCAGCGCATCGGGCCATCGGTGTACCCGGCGAACCGGGGCAGGCGTCAGCCCATTCGCATCAGGGGCGGCGGGCGATCAGGCGACCCGGCGCTTGGACGGCCGGGGGTTCTCCCTGCGCATCAGCTCCCGGCCGAGCGCCAGGTAGCTCTCACAGCCCTTCGACTTGATGTCATAGAGGATGATGGGCTTGCCGAAGGACGGGCACTCGGACAGGCGCACGTTGCGCGGGACGACGGCCTGGAAGACCTGATCCTTGAAGTAGCCGCGCACTTCGTCGACGACCTGATGGGCGATGTTCGCGCGCGCGTCGAACATGGTGAGCAGGATGCCCTCCATCTTGAGCGCGGGGTTGAGGCCCTGCTTCACCAGGTCGATGGTGTGCGTGAGTTGGGAGAGGCCTTCGAGCGCGTAGTACTCGCACTGGAGCGGGATGAGGACGGAGTCCGCGGTGACGAGCGCGTTGAGCGTGAGCAGGCCCAGCGAGGGCGGACAGTCGATGATGATGTAGTCGTACTTGTCCTTGAGCGGCAGCAGGGCTTCGCGCAGGCGGAACTCGCGCCGCTCCTGGTTGACGAGTTCGACTTCCGCGCCGGTGAGGTCGGGCGTGGCGGGGATGACCTGGAGGAAGCGCAGCTCGGTGGGGTGGATGAGCTCCGAAGCGGGGCGGCCGCCGAGCAGGGCGTCGTAGACGGTGCCGTGGAGGGCATCGCGCTTGAGGCCCAGGCCGCTGCCGGCGTTGCCCTGGGGGTCCATGTCCACCAGCAGGGTGCGGCGCTCGGCGGACGCGAGACTCGCCGCGAGGTTGATGGCGGTGGTGGTCTTGCCCACCCCGCCCTTCTGGTTGGAGATGCAGATGATACGACCCACGTGGCCCATCCTCTCTCGCCCCGGGTTCACCGGAGCCCCGTGCACCAGTCAGTGCACGGGCGCACTCATTAGTGCACGGGCGCACCAATCAGTGCTGATCAGGCAGCTAGCACGGGGTTCGCGGACGGATCAAATTCACGTCCTCGAAGAACTGAAGCCCCTGCCAGGACCCTCGCTCGGTGGGCGCGAAGGCCAGCGGAACGAGCATCACGTGGGCTGGAATTCGCGCGGCGAAGCGACCGTGGCGCCGCCTGCCCGGCTGCTTTCGGTGGACCTTTTTGGGGTCGTCCGGAACGTGGTTGGTTTTTTCGGGGGGTCGGCGGCGAGAAGTGCGCGCGGGAGGCTTGGCGCGGTTCACGGCTTCGGGTTCGAGGGCATCCCGGGTCCGCCGTTCTGCGTGAACTGGCCGGGCGCACGGTGCATGCGCTTCCGTGAATGCGGTGGTCGTAGGCAGGTGGCCGCGCGTTGGGAACACCGGTCGATGCAGTCGCTGGCGTTCGCGGTGAAGGTCCGAGATTGCGACAGCCGTGAACCAGCGGCGCTGCGGCTGGCAACTTCGCCATGCGCCCGTGGGCGTTCGAGGTGACGGTCTCACGGTCGAGAGAGTCGTGAGCGCGTGGCTTCAGAGGCTTTCGCGGCGGACCTCTTCGAGCTTCCGAAGCTCGTAGGTGGATGGCTTCGCGACGCGGCTGTGAGCGTTCGCGATGGATCGCTTTGGGCCTCTGAAGTTCGTGAGCCTGTGGGTTGGCGGATGGCCTCGCGATGCGACCTTGAAAGTTCGCATCGGACCTCTTCGGGCTTCCAAAGTTCGTAGCGGCTGGCTTGGCGATGCGACGGTGGGAATTTGCGGCGGCCCCCCAGGCTGACGCCGCACATAGGTCCGTGGCGATGAGTCCGTGGCCTTGAGGTCACCCTCGGGATGCGGTCATCCACTTTTGGGGCGAGGTGCTTCGCGGCGGACTCTGATTCGAACTCCTGGACGACCTCAGGATGGGACCACCCACTTTCGTGGCGGCGGGCTCCGAGTTTGGCAAAGCGCGGGATCCATCTTGGGTTTCAACCCTGGCGAGCCTGGCGAGAAGAGCAGCCCGGAGGGACGTGCCGGGCTCCGCCTTGGGAAACCTGTCCGACTGTCGGACCAGTTTGGACGCCTCGTCGGCTGGAGGGACGTGCCGGACTCCGCCTTTGGAAACCTGTCCAACTGTCGGACCGGTTTGGACGCCTCGTCCGCCGGAGGGACATGTCGGGCTCCACATTGGGAAACCTGTCCGACTGTCGGACCAGTTTGGACGCCTCCCCGGCGGAGGGTGCTTCCTGCCCGAACCATCCCCACTGGCTTTCGCGAACGGAGCCTCCACAGCCTCTGCCCCAAACCCATCAGCATCGTGAGCGGCCGCCCCCTTCACCGATGTGCATCCTCTTGAGCCGGGTTCCCGCACCGGATGCGCCAACAAACTGCGGGCGGCCTACCTGGCTTCGCGATGCGCGGTCATGGGCATTCGCGGGAACGTGCGTCGGAGCTTCCGTTGGCCTGGGCCGATGACCTCGCGTTCGGCCTGATGAGTTCGGACGGGGCCTGGCGCGACGCTCTGGAATCTCCGCGTCGGGGTTCGGCATGCCAACACCGCGCATCGTCATCCAAGGCCGCGCGGAGGCGACATGGAGAAGGGCCTGACGTGATGCCCGGTCCACACGCCAGTCCGGTTCGTGACCGCTGAGCCGTGGACGCCGGTGCGTTGGATCCGGAGGGCCATGCGCTTGATGAACCCAGGGAAGTCCCACGAGGGTGACCATCAGAATCCATCTGAAGTTTCGAGCCCGATGCCGCATGCGTCCCTGGTCCCTCAGCCTTCGCATCTACAGTTCCGACGTTCCACGTGGAACGTCCTTGGGCCGGGCCGCTGGTTCACCATCAGGATTCAGGGGCTCGAAGGTGAGTGACTCTGTTCCACCGCGCATCCGCGAACACGAACCGCCGTGCTCCTTCCCGCGCGAAGAAGAGGCCACGCGCACAACGCATTCGCCCATCGGTCCAGAAGCGACATGTGATGCGCCCGTCACCGCAGACGCGCGGTGGCGCCACGACTCACGCCAAGGAACTCCGTCACGTCTTTCGGTGCGAGTCATCGGCCCCGAACGCCTTCATGCGGGGAGCTCCTGCCGCGCACGGACTGCCTACGCGAGGCCCTGTTCCACGTGGAACACGACGCTCCGCCACGCCCTGTTCCCACCGCACATCCACATGAAGAGCCACATGCTCCACCAGCCCCGTGCGTGCCCATCCGCATGCGCGCTCAACGCGTTCGCCGTTCCACGTGGAACAACAACGTCCGGGCCTGCGAACACCTTCGCACCGGTTCGCATGAAGGAATCCCGACCGCATCGCAGCGACAGTTCATCGCTACCCTTGCCCGCTTCACCTCAACCACGTTGATGCGCGGGCACGGCCTGAGCAGCACGACGTTCCACGTGGAACACGTCCGCTATCGCCGTCGCCTCCACGCCTGATTCCAAGCACGAGCGCATCACCCGATGACACAGGACCGGCTCGTGCACCGCATCCACACGAAGATGCCCATGCGGATTCGGGTGTCTTCAGGGGTGGACGTTCCACGTGGAACACGCCCACCGCGGTGAAGCCTCGCGACGCGCCACTCAGTGCTTCCATACAAGACCTCGGGCTGGAGGAAGGAGAAGGGGCTGCCAGACCAGCGCCTCCTTCCGCCTGCTTCATCCAACGCCCAAGCTTCATACGAGGCCTCTGCGCATCACGCGGATCCGGAGGTTCACGCGCATGCGGTCCGCCGCCGTGATTCAGGTGCACGCGTGTTCGATTCGGGCGCCGTCTTGGGAAGCATCCAGCGCGTCCTCGCGCCTCGCCCCCAGCCACGAACAAGTCCTTCGCGTCGTATTCGAACCCCCATCCAAGAAGGGAGCACGAGCAGCCAGGAGAGCCCCCTCTTCCGCCGTGTTCCACGTGGAACACGCATCCCCATTCCGTCCCTCCATCCCCTGTCTGATGGATCCACCAGCGCCATTCCCCGGACCACGATTCGCTTCATGCGAATCCGGTCGGACAACCGGATGAACGCCATCAACGTTCCACGTGGAACACCCCACCACCGTTCGTGACAAGCGGCGCCCAATCCACCTTCGAAGCGCATCGCCAGTGCCCGTGTTCCGTACGCCTTGATGCCCGACGCGATGGAGGCGTTCGCGTGAAGAGCAGCGCCAGACCGAAGTCTCCGTGGACCATCCAGGCGCGCCACCAGAGCCCTCAACACCCACGCATGCGAACTCAAGAGCGGCGCGGCGCGAACCACGCGCGGTCCGCAGCCTTGAGAACGCCACCTCTGCACGAACAGGGCAGCCGCCACGCGACGTCACCAGTTCATCCAGACCTGCATGTTCCACGTGGAACACGGCCGCGGTCCGGGCCTCGGTTTCGCGATGCCATGGCCACCAGCGCGCCCATCGCATCGGAACCCACCCTCACACCGACCCGGGGTTGATGCTGGAGCGCTTCATCGAAGCGATGCAGGGAGCAGCACGGCCGGACCCGTGTCGAAGCGCACCGTTTGGCCCCTGCCCATCAAGCCTCCCGAAACCACCTGGGCGCGTTCCACGTGGAACACACCCTTCATGCGGAACGCCCGACTCGCCATGCATCTGGCGGACTTGGGGCGTTTCGGAAGACAGGGAGCCCGCCGCGCGGTTTGGAAGCAGATGCCCTCGCATCGACCATCGTGCGCGCTTGCGACCCTGCGCACCGAGCACCTGACGAGAACTCCCATGAGGGCTCGGTGCTGATGAACCGGCACGTGCTTCGGCATCCAGCGCGGCGGCGACGCATCACCTGCATCGAAGGCGTTTCAAGCCTTGATGCCGGAGCCAGACCTCCACACCGATACCTGTTCAGGCAACCGCATCGACACCAGTTCCATGCGCCAGTGCCGGCACCTGCTCAGGCAGCCGCCTCGCCACCAGAAGCGGCCTCCGCCTTCGTCACCAGTCGCGGGCCCAAGCCGCGACTCGCACGGACATCCATCCGCATCTCCGGAGCGTCCGTGGGTTCAACCCATCCGGACCTTCACGGACAAGAAGCGTGGGACCCGGCCCTACGGGCTCGACCCTTCACGTCGGTCCGTCAGCCGTCACCGTGTTCCACGTGGAACACGGTCCGTCGCCGTACCCGCCCTGAGAAGTCCGTGGGCCCGACCCGTGACGAAATCACCGGCTTCGCGGACCCGTGGATGGCGCGGATTCGGACCGCCTCGTTCACGACCCCCGAAAAAACCAACCACCCTCCCCTGCCCCCATCACCGCGTCCACGCCGCGCCCTGAAGCACGACGCGGTAGCCGTCCGGATCCTCGAAGGTCCTTCCGTGCGCATCCCAGTACGGATTGCGCGAAGGCACCGCCGCGAACCCCGCGGCCTCCATCCGCTGCACCCGCGCCGCCCACGCTTCGGGGTCCGGCACGTAGAACACCAGGAGGGAGTCTTCCGAGGGCGCACGCGGCGCTTCGTGTCCGCGCTCCACCGTGAACTCCAGATGGTAGGGCCCGCCCGGATGCCCGAGCATCACGCCGTCGAACCCCGCATGGTCCTCGAATCCCCCGAGCACCTCGAAACCCAACCCGTCCCGGTAGAACCGCACCACCGCGTCCAGGTCCCTCGCCGGTCTCGCCACGCGCAGCTTCACCGTGTCCATCGTTGCGTGCTCCTCGCGCCATCCGAACGGGCCGCGCGAGCATCATCACGCAAGCCACGCCCGGAACCTCCGAGCACGCCCCCGGAGCCGCGCTCCGACACCGACGAAACGCTGCGCGAAACACCGAAGCGCATTACCGGACACGCACCCATGCGCATCCGTCCCCCAGGGTTCCCGCTGATCTCCGCCCTCGTCCTGCTCGGCGCGGGTCCCGCCCACGGCGAAGCGGCTCCGCCTCCGGTCACGGCCTTCAAGTTCGCCTGGCCCGTACCTTCCCGCGTGAGCATCACGGAGCGGGTCGACAGCGAACGTGAACACGCCTCGCTGAAGTACGACGGCGTGCTCACGGCGCGGAAGCCCGGCCCCGGTTCCGAACTCCACTTCGAGAACCTCCAACAGGTCGAACCCGCCGCGCCCCCATCCCCACCGGGAACACCCCGTCCAGCGAACCCGCGGCCGCTGCTCACCACCTTCACCAAACCGGACCTCGCGCTCTCCGAGACCGGCGCCCTCACCGGCATCGAGGGCCTGGAGCCCGCGTTCGAGCGCGCCGTCACCGTGCTCGAACCGGATCCACACGCCCGCGAAACCCAACGGACTCCCTGGGACAACCCCCTCTTCCAGACCCAACTGCGGGACCGCGCGGAGCTGACCTGGAACGCCTGGGTGGAGACCTGGAACGGCGTCCAGCTCGCGCCCGGCCAGGAACGGACGAAGACACAGGCGTTCCGTCATCCCAACGGTCCGCTGTCACGACGCTTCACGTTGCGGCACCGGGGCCCGGCGGAAGGAAGACCTGGCGCGGTCCGGCTGGAATGGGAGAGCGTCCTGGACGGAGCACCCTACCGGCAGGTCGTCGCGCGGACCCGCGAACTTCAGTGCAGCGCGGCGCTGGCTCGCAACGCTTCCGCCCCGTGCGCCGCGGAAGTGGTCGAATCCGCGAGCAGCGTGACCACCGTGGAGCTGATCACCGACCCCACCACCCTGCGCCCCTTCTCCGTGCGCATCGTGGACACCGAAGCCTTCACGGTGAAGGGCCAGCCTCCCGTCATCCAGCGCGCGGAGCGGACCTACGCCTTCGACTGGGCCCGGAAGGCGAAGCAGCGTCCGCCAACCCGCTGAACCCGGACGCGCTTCGTCTCATCCTGGTGGTGCCGGTCATAGGATGAATTGACGCTCTTTTCGCGGACGCCACCCGCGGTCAGGTTGCGGCCATGACAACGAACCAGAAGCCCCTGAAGTCTGGCTACGGCGCGCAAACCACGGCGCGCGAGGTGATGGGCGAGCGCCGGCTCGATGGTGCCATCGCCGTGGTGACCGGTGGATACGCGGGCATCGGGTTGGAGACCACGCGCGTGCTCTCCGCCGCCGGCGCGACGGTCATCGTTCCGGCGCGCACGCCCGACAAGGCCCGCGCGGCGCTCGCGGGAATGGAGCGCGTGGAGCTGGAGCAGTTGGACCTGGCGGATCCGGCGTCCGTGGATGCCTTCGCCGAACGCTTCGTGAAGTCCGGCCGTCCCCTGCACCTGCTCATCAACAACGCCGGCATCATGGCGACGCCGCTCGTGCGGGATGCGCGCGGGTTCGAGTCCCAGCTCGCGACCAACCACCTGGGCCACTTCCAGCTCACGACGCGCCTGTGGCCCGCGCTGCGCAAGGCGAACGGAGCGCGCGTGGTGGCCTTGTCGTCGCGAGGCCACCGCCGCGCCGGGATGGACTTCGAGGATCCGAACTTCGAGCGACGCCCCTACGACAAGTGGGCCGCGTACGGGCAGTCGAAGACGGCGAACATCCTGTTCGCGCTCGGGCTCGACGCACGCGGGGAGCCGCACCGGGTGCGCGCGTTCTCCGTGCATCCCGGCGGCATCCTCACCGACCTGATGCGGTCCATGTCGGAGGAGGAGAAGCGCGGCGCCATCGAGAACTCGAACAAGATCGCGCCGCTCAAGACCGTGGAACAGGGCGCGGCGACGAGCATCTGGTGCGCGACGAGCCCCCAGCTCGACGGCATGGGCGGGGTCTACTGCGATGACGTCGACATCGCGGAGGTCGTGGGCCCCGAGTCCCCCATCCCGCGCGGCGTGATGCCGTGGGCGGTGGACAAGGCCCTGGCCGAACGGCTGTGGACGGCGAGCGAGGAATGGACCGGCGCGCGGATCAGCGGGTAGCGCGAGGGAACACCCTGCGAGCGCGCTCCATGCTCTCCCCGGGCCTGGGTGAGTAGAGCGAGACGCGCAGCTCGTGACCGTCGGGCTCGTGGTGCGAGAGCGTGACGTGTTCGAACTCGATGGGGCCGATGCCGGGGTGGATGATCACCTTCAGGCCCTCGGAGAGTTCGACCACGTCGTGCTCGGCCCAGATGCGCGCGAACTCCGGGCTGACGGCGGCCAGCGCGGTCGCGAGCGCATCGAACTCCGAGCGGTCGGCGGCGCGCGCGGCATCGCGCCGGAAGCCCGCCACGGCCCGGCGCACATCGGCGTCCCAGCCCGGCATGCGGGCGCGGCGGTCCGGGTTCATGAACAGCGCCCACAGCCCGTTGCGCTGCTCGACAGTCATGCGGTCCAGGTCTCCGTAGAGGACCGTCGCCGCTTCGTTCCAGGCGAGCACATCCCACCGCCGCGTGGAGACCACCGCCGGAAAGGGGAAGCCCTCGAGGATCCGCCGGAGCGTGTCGCTGATGGCCGCGGGGGAGATCACCGGACGCGCCGCCGGCCGCCCATGCGCCAGTTCGAAGAGGTGGGCCCGCTCCGTCGGCGTCAGGCGCAGCGCCCGCGAAAGCCGTTCGAGCAGCGGCTCCGACACGTGGATGTCCCGCCCCTGCTCCAGCCACGTGTACCAACTGACGCCGACGTTCGCGAGCTGGGCGACCTCCTCCCGACGCAGGCCCGGCGTGCGCCGCCGCCCCCCGTCCGGCAGGCCCACGTCCTCCGGATGCACCCGGGCACGGCGGCTGCGGAGGAATCGCGCGAGCTCCGCGCGCCCTGCTGACATGCGTGGCGTATCCGTCACGGGGCACACGTTAGGCCATCACCGGATGCGGCGCCGCGCGCGTTTCGTCCGCGTGAGCATGCGGATCCGCACGGAGGACACGCACCACGAACGCGTGGCCCGAAAACGAAGACGGCCCCGAAGCTCGCGCTCCGGGGCCGCTGGGGACCGACGCACTCCCCTGCCCTACCCCTTCGCGAACACCGCCACCTGGCGCTCCGCCCCGGAGAACGGCAGCCGGTACGAGCGCGCGGACACCACGCGCAGGTTCCGCTCCGCCGCGCGGGCCTGGAGCTCCGCGTCCGTCTGCGCCTTGCCGAGCATCGCCACCACGCGCCCACCCTCCTCCATGTACGCGGGCGCCAGCGCGAGCCAGTCCGGCAGGTCCATGAACGCTCGCGCGATGAGCACCTGCGCGCGCGGAATCCCTTCCTTCTCCGGGTTGCCCTCAGCTCGTGCATGCAGCCCGCGCACGCCCGTCATGCCCAGGCTCGCCGCCGCCGCCTTGATGAACGCGATCTTCTTGCCCACCGCGTCCACCAGCGTCACGCCCAGCGTCGGCAACACCAGCTTCAGCGGCAGGCCCGGGAAGCCCGCGCCCGCGCCCAGGTCCAGCAGCGTCGTCGCGCCCGTCACCTCCGGCAGCACCGCCAGCGAGTCCAGGAAGTGCTTCTCCAGCACCTCCTCCGGCGCGGTGATGGCCGTCAGGTTCACCTTCGCGTTCCACTTCAGGAGCTCCGCCATCAGCCGCTGGAGCCGGGGCCCCACGTCCTCGCCCACCGTCACGCCCAACGCACTGCATCCCGAGGCCAGCTGATCTGCGAACCGCGCGTTATCCACAACACCTCCACCGCGAAGGGACCTTCAAGCCCCTGGAATTGCTCAGGGGACGGTCATCCCCAGAATTGCCCACACGTTATCCACAGCCCTGTTCCTGATCACCCCGCGCCCCTTTTCCCCGCTTGAGCGCGACCAGCAGCAGCGTCACCGCGGCCGGCGTCAGGCCCGGAATCCGGCGCGCCTGCCCCACCGTCCCGGGCCGGTGCGCCGACAACTTCTCCACCGCCTCCGAGCCCAGCCCCCGCACGTCCGCGAACCGGAACGCCTCCGGAATCCGCCACCGGTCGGACGCCTCCGACTCGCGCGCCGCCGCCCGCTCCGCCTGGGCGATGTAGCCCTCGTACTTCACCTCGACCTCCACCTCCCCGGTGACGTCGGGGGTGAGGACAGGAAAGTCCTCGCGGCCCTCCGCGAGCTGCGCGTACGACACCTCCGGGCGCTTGAGCCGCAGCGCCAGGCCCGTGCGTTTGATCCGCGCCACCTCCTGCGTCACCGCGTGGGCCCGGGCCTCGGCGCGCTCCAGCGCCTCCTTCGGTAGCAGGCCCACCCGGTGCCCGTGCCGCGCGAGCCGCAGATCCGCGTTGCCCTCACGCAGCTTGAGCCGGTGCTCGGAGCGGCTGGTGAACATGCGGAACGGTTCGTCCACGCCCTTCGTCACCAGGTCGTCCACCAGCACCGCGCCGTGCGCTTCCTCCCGCCCGAGGATCAGCGCCGGTTCGCCCTTCACCTTCAGCGCCGCCTGGATCCCCGCCCAGAGGCCCTGGAACGCGGCCTCCTCGTAGCCGGAGGTGCCGTTGAGCTGCCCGGCGAAGTACAGGCCCGCGACGGCCTTCGTCTCCAGCGTGGGGTGCAGCTGCGTGGGCGGCGCGAAGTCGTACTCCACCGCGTAGCCGTAGCGGATCACCTCCACGCGCGACAGGCCCGGGATGGTGCGAAGGAAGTCCCGCTGCACGTCCGCGGGCATGCTCGTGGACAGGCCCGCCGGGTACACCAGCTTCGACGTGGGGCCCTCGGGTTCGAGGAACACCTGGTGCCGCTCGCGCGCGGCGAAGCGCACCACCTTGTCCTCCAGCGACGGGCAGTACCGGGGCCCCCGCCCCACGATGTCTCCCTGGAACAGCGGCGAGCGGTGCAGGTTGTCGCGCAGGAGCTGGTGCGTCGCCTGCGTCGTCGCGGTGAGGCCGCACATCACGGCGGGCTGGCGCGGGAACGGCTGGCCCCGCGTCATCTCCACCTGCGTGCGCCAGGAGAACGGCCGCACGTCGGTGTCCCCGGGCTGCGGCGCGACGGCATCCCAGTCGATGCTGTCGCGGGACAGGCGCGCGGGCGTGCCCGTCTTGAAGCGGCCCAGGGTGAAGCCCAGGGCGTGCAGGGATTCGGAGAGCCCGCGAGCGGCGTCATCCCCCAGCCGGCCGCCGACCTCCTTCTGCTCGCCCACGTGCATGAGGGCGCGCAGGAAGGTGCCGGTGGTGAGCAGCACCGCGCGGGCCTGCACCTGCGTGCCATCCCCCAGCACGACGCCCCTCACCTGCCCCGCCTCCGCGACGACGGAAGCCACTTCGCCTTCGAGCACGGTGAGGTTCGGCTCGGAGAAGAGCACCGCCTGCATCCCTGCGGCGTACGCGTCGCGGTCACAGAGGATGCGGGTGGCCTGCACGGCCGGGCCCTTGGAGGGATTGAGCGTCTTGAAGTGCGTGCCGGCGAGGTCCGCCACGCGGCCCATCTGTCCACCGAGCGCGTCCATCTCGCGCACCAGGTGGCCCTTCGCGGTGCCACCCACGGCGGGGTTGCAGCTCATCACGGCGGCGCGCTCGCGCTTGAGCGTCACCCCGAGCGTGGACAGGCCCATCCGGGCACATGCGAGCGCCGCCTCGCAGCCGGCATGGCCCAGGCCCACCACCACGATGTCGTATCGGAGTTCCATCGCGTCACGAGGGCCGCAAGGCACCAGGAAGCAGCGGCACGCCGTGGGGTATCACGCCCGAGCGCGTCCGTGGCAAGCCGGGGTGCTCGCAAGGCCGCCCGGCCGGGCCCCCTGCCCGGGTCACCTCACCGGTCACGGAAGCTGCGCGAGGCGGACGGTGGGAGGGGTTACAACGCCGCCCGCCTCGCGCGCACCGGCCACGGGTCCCATCCACGAGCGCGCCCGACACACCGGTGGCGTCTGGCCCGTGGAACGCCCATGACATCCATGGAACTTGCCCGCACGAGTCCCCCGGTCTCGTGCCTTCACATGGCGTCGCACACACGGGAGACGGGCCTGCCCGTGCGGTGAGGGCGCATGGGGTGTGGACTCGAACCTGCGAGGCCGGCCTTCTTCCCGTGTGCGCGACGGGGAAGGGTATAGCGGGGGGGTCTGACATCCGGGTTCCGGGCCTCGGATGGCCTCGGATTCCAGAGGCCTCCGGCCCGGAAGACGCCCCTCCGGTCAGCGCGTGGGCAGGGGCACCGCCGTGGGGCAGTGCACGTTCTCCGGGCAGCGGCCCTCCGCCTTCGGGATGCACGCGCCGCAGCACTCCATCTCGTCCGGCTTGCACCCCGGCACGCACGGGCCGCACTGCACCACGCCGCCGCAGCCGTCCTCCGCGGCGCCGCACCGCAGGCCCAGCGAGGAGCACGTCGCGCGCTGGCAGACGCAGCGGTCGTCCACGCAGGACTCGTTGGGTTTGCACCCGGGCTTGCAGGTGCTGGTGGGGGCACCGGAGTCCTTCTTCGGCCCGGCGGGCACCGGCGGCGCCACGCAGCGGCCCTCGGAGCAGGTGCCGGCCTCGCAGTCGCCACAGTCGATGGAGCCGCCACAGCCATCCGGCGTCCGGCCACAGGAGACCATCGCCTGGGAGCAGGTGGCGGGCGCGCAGCCATCCTGCGCCACGTTGTCGCGAGACACGCCCGGGGAGGCCCGCACCGCTTCCATGTCGTCCACTCCCTCGCTCCCGACGCGGCCGGGAGGCTTGCACGGGCGAGCCGCCAAGGAGGTCTTGCGCGGGCCCGGGCCGCATCATGCGCACGCCCGGGCCACTTGTCCGGAGACTCCGAAGCCCGGAGGCTCCGAGACGGTGGGGCAGGGGAGGGGTCAGCGCTGCAACAGCGAACGGGCGAACGCGATGGACTGCGCCTCCGTGGGCGCGTCCTCCTGCTTCCGAGCGGGCACCTCCAGGCCGCGCTTCGCGGCGGGACGCGCCTCGATCGCGGCCAGCCACCGCAGCACGCCCGGCAGGCCCTCCACGGACACGCCGGCCCAGTCGTGGATGCGCACCCAGGCCCAGTTCGCGATGTCCGCGATGCTGTAGTCCCCGGCCAGGTACTCGTGGTCCTTCAGCTGGCGCTCCAGCACCGTGTACAGCCGGCGCGTCTCGTTCTGGTACCGGTCGATGGCCGGCTGGAGCTTCTCCGGGAAGTAGCGGAAGAACACATTGGCCTGCCCCTGCATGGGCCCCACGCCGCCCATCTGGAACATCAGCCACTGCATCACGCGCGAGCGGCCCTTCGCGTCCGTGGGCATCAGCAGGCCCGTCTTCTCCGCCAGGTACACGAGGATGGCGCCGGATTCGAAGACGGCGAAGTCCCCCTCCGCGCGGTCCACGATGGCGGGGATGCGGCCATTGGGGTTGATGGCCAGGAACGCGGGCTCCTTCTGCACGCCCGTGGAGATGTCCAGCGCCTGCACCGTGTACGGCAGGCCCATCTCCTCCAGCGCCACCGACACCTTGTGTCCGTTCGGCGTGTTCCACGTGTACAGGTCGATCATCCGCGTCACCCTCGGCGTGTGAAAAAGGTGCCCACGTCTAACCGGGGCAGGGGAGGAGCGCTCGCCAGAAACTCACGTCCGCTTCGGGGGCCGGAAGCGGACGACGCGCACATCGAACGCGGGCGCGTCCCCCAGGGCTTCCACCATCAACTCCAGGGCCCGCCCTTCGTCGAAGCTGCCAGAGCCCGCGCCGATGATGGGAAACGCCAACGAACGGAACCCCTGCTCCCCGGCCCGCGTCAGCGCGTTGTGCACCGAGTCCTGGATGGAACGGGCGGAGGCCCGCCACAACATGTTGATGCCGGCCACGTGGATGATGCCCTTGAAAGGCAGACGTCCGGGTCCCGTCACCACCGCCGAACCCAGGGGCATGGGCCCCACGCGCGCCAGCTCACGGAAGGGAGCCGTGCCACCCCGGCGCTTGATGGCGCCCGACACCCCCTGGGGCAACAACAGCCACCAGGGGATGATGTTGCGATTCCACGCATTGACGATGGCATCCACCGGCTGGTCCAACAGGTCGCCGTCCACGATGTTCACGGGCATGGACGGCGACCTTACACAGCCACGACGCTCAGGGGGACGCCGGAGCGTTGACGGGCGCCGTGGCCTGCTTCGCCGCGCCGACGAAATCCCCCGCGCGCACCTGGGTGGCCTTGCTCCAGTCCACGTGGTTCGCCAGGGCCTTGCGGACATCCTCCGGCGTCAGCTTGAGCAGCTTCGCCTCCAGCGCCGCGTCGAACGCGAGCGTGCGTCCGAAGTACAGGTAGCTGGCCAGTTGGTTGGCCAGGTTCGCGTCCTGCGCGCGGGACGTCTGGCGATACTCCAGCAGGCCCGAGCGCGCCTTGGTCAGCTCCTCCTGGGTGATGCCTTTGTCGACCGCGCGGGTGATCTCCTCGCGCATGGCGACCTCCAGCTTCTGGGCATTCTGCGGCGCGTAGATGGCATACGTGAGGAAGGACCCCACGGGATCCAGGTCGCCTGAGTCCACGCTGCTGCCCACGCCATAGGACAGACCGTCCTTCTGCCGCACGCGCGTGGCCAGCCGCGAATTGAGGAAGCCGCCGCCCAGCACGAAGTTGCCCATCATCACGCCCGGCCAGTCCGCGTCATCCGCACGCAGCTTCAACGTCTGTCCCGCGAGGAAATAGGCATTGGCCTTGTCCGGCGTCTCCAGCGAGACCACCTTGGGGCCCACGGGCTGATATGTCTTTGGCACGCGCGCATACGGCCCCGGGCTCTTCCAGCCGTTGAACAGCGTGCCCGTGAGCGCGACGACCTCCTTCGCGTCGAAGTCACCCACCACCGCGAGCTCCCCGTTCGAGGCCCCATAGAACTGGCGGTAGAAGTCACGCGCCTGCTCCAGCGAGACATCCTTCACATCGGCCAGACGCTCCTCCAGCGAGGGCACGTAGTACGGGTGGCCCTTGGGGTAGTGCGCGGACAGCGCGCGCCAGAACGCGATGCTGCCCTGCATCTGCGGCTCGCTGCGCTGGGCCTCCAGCGCGGCCAGTCGCTCCTGCTTGAGGACCGCGAACTCCTGCGCGTCGAAGGAGGGCTCGCGCAGCACCTCCGCCATCAGCTTGAGGACCTCCGGGAGGCTCGCGCGAGGGCACTCGATGGAGAGGCTCGCGCCCAGCGCGCCGCCGTCCACGCCCACGCGGGCCTTGAGCTTGTCCAACGCGTCCGCCAGTTGCTGACGGGTGTGCTTCGTCGTGCCGCGCATCAGCATGCGGCCGGCGTACGCGGCGGCGGGCAGCCTGCCGCGCACGGTCTCCTCGGTGCCCCAGCGCAGGTTGAGCGACAGGTTGACCATCTCGCCGCGGGTCTTCTTGGGCAGCACCGCGTACTTGATGCCACCGGGCAATTCACCGCGCTGCACGCGCGCTTCGATGTTGGCGGGGGAGGGGTCGAAGGCCTCACCCTGGGCGACGAGCGCGCGGCCCTGGTAGCCCTGCACCGACTTCGCCACGTCCACGGCGGGAGGCAGCTCCGAGCGGTCCGGCTTCGCCGTGGGGACGAAGGTGCCCATCGTGCGGTTGGAGCCCTTGAGGTACGCGGCGGCCACGCGGGTGACGTCCGCGGAGGTGACGGCGTCGATGCGGTCGCGGTGCAGGAAGAGCAGGCGCCAGTCGCCCACGGCGGCCCACTCCGACAGGAGGATGGCGGCGCGCTCGGAGTTGTTGAGCAACAGCTCCGTCGCCTTCGCGAGGCTCGTCTTCGCGCGGTTCACCTCTTCGTCGGTGAAGGGCTTCTTCGCGGCCTCCTCCACGGTCTGGAGCAGGGCTTCGCGCGCGGGGGTGAGCGGCTGATCCTGCCGGGCCTCGACGCTGAAGCCGACCACGCCCGGGTCGCGCAGCTGGAAGTTGAAGGCGCTGACGCGCGCGGCCTTCTTCGTCTCCACGAGCGCCTTGTAGAGGCGGCCGGAGGGGGAATCACCCAGCACCTCGGTGAGCACGTCGATGGCGGCGAAGTCGGGGTGGGCGCCCTCGGGCACATGGTAGAGGCTGGTGATCAATTGATTGTCGCCCACGCGGCGCAGCGTCACCTCGCGCTCACCGTCCTGGGTGGGCTCCTGGGTGTACGTGAGGGGCACGGGCGTGGCGGGGCGCTGGAGCTTGCCGAAGGTGGACCGCACCAGGGCCAGGGCCTTCTCGGGCTGGAAGCTGCCGGCGACGACGAGCACCGCGTTGTCGGGGCGGTAGTAGCGCCGGTAGAAGGACTGGAGCCGGTCGATGGGGACGTGCTCCAGGTCCGCCTTGGCGCCGATGGTGGCCTTGCCGTAGTTGTGCCAGAGGTAGGCGGCGCTCATGGTGCGCTTGAAGAGGATGCCGCGCGGGTCGTTCTCGCCGGACTCGAACTCGTTGCGCACGACGGTCATCTCGCTGTCGAGGTCCTTCTGGGCGATGAAGCTGTGGACCATGCGGTCCGCCTCGAAGGTGAGGGCCCACTTCAGGTTGTCGTCCGACGCGGGCAGGGTCTCGTAGTAGTTGGTGCGGTCCAGCCAGGTGGTGCCGTTGGGACGCGCGCCGCGTTCGGTGAGGGCCTGGGGCACGTTGGGGGTGGTGGGCGTCCCCTTGAACATCAGGTGTTCGAGCAGGTGGGCCATGCCCGTCTCGCCGTAGCCTTCGTGCTTGCTGCCCACGAGGTAGGTGACGTTGACCGTCACGGTGGGCTTGGTGGGGTCCGGGAAGAGCAGGACGCGAAGGCCATTGGGCAGGCGGTATTCGGTGATGCCCTCGACGCTCGCCACGGGGGTGGTGGCGGAGGGCTTCGCCTGGGAGCGCGCGGTGACGGCGGGCTTCGCGGCGGGGGCAGCCCACACGGGCGGGCCGGCCACGAGCAGGACGGCCAGCAGGGCGAGCGGAGTACGACGCGGCATGCGGTCCTCGGGGTGCGGGGGAGTGGGCACGGGGCTTCTAACCGCCCCAGGGCGTCCTACCATCCCGAGCATCGTCGAGCCCGGCGGCAGGGCGTTCGTGAAACGACACGGCGGGACCGTGGTGGGTCGTGTCCCAGGCTTCCAACCCAGGAGGTTGTACGGTATCCTGGCGCGGATCCGCTCCAAAGGGCGGAGGCCCCCTCATGTCAGGAGGGGTTGATAGGAGACCCGCTCTCCACGGGAGGAACGGCATGGCGACGGCGATGGGCGGGGATGTGGTGATGCAGATGCTGCACGAGTTCCGCGAGATGCAGGAGGAAGCGCGGCTCCAGGATGCTCGGACGGACATCGCGATTGCCGCGGTCACCCAGCAGAATCAGGTGCTCCTGGAACATTCGCAGGTGCATTTCGAGCGAACCCGCGTGCTCTTCGAGCGAACCCGCGTGCTCTTTGAAAAGACGCGCGAACTCCACGAACAGATGAAGGTGCTCTTCGACAGCACCGACGCGACACGGGAGCACATCGCGAAGCTCACCAGCGAGGTGTCTTCACTGACTCGAGAGTTGGGCGGCGTCAAAAGCACGCACGGAAGACTGCTTGAGCAGGTGGGCCGTACCCTCCACCGGCTCGCGGAAGCCCAGGACTCCGACCGAAAGCGCATCCACTGGCTGGAACTGAACATGGATGGAGCAGGGAAGTCCTGAGCCACCGAGACGCAGGGCGGTCCAATACCACCGCCCCGCGTCCCAATGACACCTCAGACGTGGGCCTCGTCCTGCGAAGCCGCGCCCAGCGCATCCTCCAATTCACGCACCTCCTTGGAAGTCAGCCGGAAGTCCCCCGCCTGGATGAAGCCATCCACCTGCTTCCCACTGCGCGCCCCGACGATGGCGGCGGTGACCGCCGGATGGCGCAGCACCCACGCGAGGGCCACCTCCGCCGGGGAGCGTCCATGCCGCGCGCCCACCTCGCGCATGCGCTCCACCAGTGCCAGATGGCGCGACAGCCTCGGCTCCTGGAAGTCCGGGCTCCTGCGGCGCCAGTCGTCGTCCGGCATCCCCTGGATGCGCTCGCGCGTCATCGCCCCGGTGAGCAGTCCGGACGCCATGGGCGAATACACGATGACGCCAATCCCATTCTTCTCGCAGAAGGGCAGCAGGTCCTTTTCGACGTCGCGGTGGATGAGGGAGTAGGGCGGTTGCAACGACGTCACCGGCGCGATGCGTTGCACCCGCTCCAACTGGGAGACATTGAAGTTGGACACACCCAGCCACCGCACCTTGCCCTGCCGTTGCAGCTCCGCCAGCGCCGTCCAGCCTTCTTCAATCTCCGCCGCGGAGCCCACCGGCCAATGCACCTGATACAAATCAATGGCGTCCACGTTCAGCCGGCGCAGGGACGCCTCGCACTCCCTGCGCACCGAGTCCGCCTTGAGCACCCGGCTGACATTGCCCCGATCATCCCAGACCATGGAGCACTTGGTGAAGACATACGGGCGCTTGTCGCGGCCCTTGAGCGCCTTCGCCACGATTTCTTCCGAGTGACCCAATCCATACACCGCCGCCGTGTCGATCCAGTTGATGCCCGAATCCAGCGCGCGCTGGATGGCCTGGATGGACTGCGCGTCATCCTGCGCGCCCCAGGCGAACGCCCAACCGCCCCCACCAATGGCCCACGCGCCGAACCCCAGCGCCGTGAGGTCCATGTCGGAATTGCCCAGCCGTCGCTTCTGCATGCGTGCCTCCCGGGGAGCGGAAAGAAGAAGGGCGCGAGCCCCTGCCTGCCCGGACTGCCGTCGCGCCTGAAGGACCATGCTCCCCGGGAGACGGTGTGCACCGTGGGGCGGGGGTTCGGAGCCGGGACGCCGGCCCGCCCCCCGTCCACCGGGAGGGGCGGGCGCCACCCGGCCGTCCGCCGTCCATCAACCGGTGGAAGGCAAGCATCGTCGCGCGCGTGCGTTGATGGTAGGCCGCCCGGGTCGGGGGGCCGTCCCTCGGGCACGTGGACACCAGGAGTCCTTCCGGATGAAACGCTTCTTCATCGGCGCGCTGGCCTTCATTGGAGCGCTGTCCGTCCTCTTCGTGGTGGGTGTGGTGCGTCGCTCCGGGACGTGGTGGAGGCGCTGGAGAAGGCCGGGACGGACGCCCGGGTGAAGGCGCTGGTGGTGCGGGTGGGGCAGCCGGGCAGCGCCTCGCAGGTGCAGGAGCTGCGCGACGCGGTGAAGACCTTCCGCGCGACGGGCAAGCGGGCGGTGGCGTACGCGGATGGCTTCGGGGAGGCGGGCAACGGAACGGGGGCCTACTACCTGGCGAGCGCCTTCGACGCCGTCTACATCCAGCCCTCCGGCGACGTGGGCCTCACGGGCCTCACGGTGGAGACGCCCTTCGCTCGCGACGCCTTCGCGAAGTTCGGCGTGAAGCCGGAGTACGGCAAGCGCTCCGAGTTCAAGAGCGCCGTCAACACCTTCACCGACGAGTCCTACGGCGCCCCCCAGCGCGAGGCCACGGAGGCCTACGGCAACAGCCTCTTCGGCCAGGTGGTGAAGGGCGTGGCCGAGGGCCGCAAGCTGTCCGAGGACGAGGTGCGCGCGCTCATCGACCAGGGGCCCTTCATGGGCCAGAGGGCGCTGGACGCGAAGCTGGTGGACGGGCTGCGCTACCGCGACGAAATCCATGACGAGCTGAAGAAGCAGGCCGGCGACGGCGCCCGGTTCCTCTACGTGGACAAGTACCTGGAGCGCGCGGGCCGGCCGCACCAGACGGGGTCCACCATCGCCCTCATCTACGGCGTGGGTGAGGTGCAGCGAGGCAAGAGCCAGTCCAACCCGCTCTCCGGCGGGCAGGTGATGGGCGCGGACACAGTGGCGGCGGCCTTCCGCAAGGCGGCGGAGGATCCGAACGTGAAGGCCATCCTCTTCCGCGTGGACAGCCCCGGCGGCAGCTACTCCGCCAGCGACACCATCCGCCGCGAGGTGCAGCGCGCGCGCGAGGCGGGCAAGCCGGTCATCGTCACCATGGGCACGTACGCGGCCAGCGGCGGCTACTTCGCGGCCATGGGCGCGGACAAGATTGTCGCGCAGCCGGGCACGCTGACGGGGAGCATCGGCGTGTACAACGGCAAGTTCGTCACCGCGGAGTTCTGGGCGAAGTTCGGCGTGAACTTCGACACCCTCGACTTCGGCAAGAACGCCTCCTACGCCAGCACGGACCTGGAGTTCACCCCCGAGCAGCGCGCGCAGTTCGAGTCAGAGCTGGACGTCATCTACCTGGACTTCACCACCCGCGCCGCCCAGGCGCGCAACATGCCCCTGGAGAAGCTGCAGGCGGTGGCCAAGGGCCGCGTGTGGACGGGCGAGGACGCGAAGGAGCGCGGGCTGGTGGACGCGCTCGGCGGCTACGCGACGGCGCTCGCGCTGGCGAAGGAGGCCGCGAAGCTGGACAAGGACGCCCCGGTGCGCCTCCAGGTGTTCCCCCGCCCCAAGGCCACGGGCGAGGTGCTGTCGGAGCTGCTGGGCAAGAACGACGCGGACAACAGCGACGACGACGCGGCCGGAGCCCAGGCGGCGGTGTCCCCCCAGGTGCTGGAGCAGGTGCGGGCCGTGTACCGGGTGGGCGCGAAGCTGGGGCTGACGTCGCAGGGCCGCGAGGGCCGCATGCTCTACGCGCCCGCGCCGGAGGTGCGCTGGTAGCCGTCAGAGGTAGACGGGCAGGGCGGCGCGGCCTTCGTCGGGCCGCACCGGCCGCCCGAAGATGCTGTGGTAGCGCAGGGAATGCGCCGCGCAGCGGCTGCGGCGCGGATCGAAGACCAGACACTGCGCCACCGGGCCGGCGTACACGTGCAGCGTCACACCCGGGGCGCTGGTGGAGCACACGCGGTGGATGGGCGCGCCGCCGTCGCGGAAGTCCACGTGGCCCGCGCCCACCGGCCCCACCCGCTCCGGAGCGCCCAGCCGCGCCATGCCCGGTGCGGTGCCGCCCGCCAGCAGCGGGTAATTCTCCAACAAGAACTGGCCGCGCTGGATGCTGAACCAGCACTCCTGGCCGTCATGGTCGTGGATGGGCGAGGACACGCCCGGCGACCAGCAGTTGACGATGACCTCCAGGCCCTCGTCCCGGTGGACCAGGTTGCGCGTGTAACGACCGGGTAGGAAATGAAGGTAGGGCTTGAGACTGGAGGGCTCCACCAGGAGTCCGGCCATGGAGGCATCCACGCCCGCCAGGCCGCCTGGGGACGAACGCCGCGCGCGGAGCATCCGCACGAATTCTCTCAGGCACGCATCAGCCATGCTTACAGGCTAGGAACGTCTCCGACATCCGGCCACCCTCGGGTTGACCGTTGAACGTCCGCTTTGTCGTCCCCCCCTCAAGGATTGGGACTTCGTACGTTCAACGACGGCGAAGGCGGGGGAATCTCAGAGGCGGATCCGTCTTCCTTCCCTTCCACGGCGACCGGGCAGGCCAGCGCCGGGTTGTCTGTCGCTCTGCGGTTTCGCTGTAATTTTACACTTCCATACGGTAGAGGGAAGTGCGTGGTGGCAGGTCGACCCGGCCGAGGCAGCGAGGGGGGCCGAGGGGAGCGAGCAATGAAGAAGCGTTTGGGGGACATCCTGCTCGCGCGGGGTGTGGTGGATGCGATGCAGTTGCAGTCGGCGCTGGCGTACCAGCGCAAGTGGGGCGTGGCGCTCGGGCAGGTGGTGGTGGACCAGCGCTTCTGCACGGCGGAGGCGGTGTTGTCCGCGCTGGCGGCGCAGTCCGGCGTGGCGGCGGTGGACTTGGACGCCCAGCCGTTGGACGTGACGCTCGCGAAGCTTGTCCCCGTGAAGGTGGCGGAGGCGCACCGGGTGGTGCCGTTGCGGCTGGAGGGCCATGGCCCCCGCGAGGCGCTGGTGGTGGCCATCGCGGCGCCGGCGAGCCTGGCGGCGCTGGACGTGGTGAAGAGCGTGTCCGGCAAGGCGCGGGTGGTGCCGCTGCTGGCCACGGACGCGGCGCTGGGCCGGGCCATCGGCCGGATGTACCGGGGTGAGTCCGCGACGCCGCAGCGCCGGCCGGGGATGGAGGGCTTCTCGCTGCCCGAGTGGGACGAGTCGCTGCCCCTGGTGGTGGGCACGTCCCTGGCAGAGCTGACGCAGATGGAGGCCCCGGAAGGCGAGGCCCCGGGACTGCCGATGCTCGCGCCCCTGGAGACCGCCGCGCGGGTGCCAGTGCCGGCGCCGCGCGTGACGGTGCTCGAGCAGGTGCTGGTGTACGGCTGGGGCGCGGAGGCAGCCGCCGGGCTGGTGCGGGTGCTGGGCGACGCGGGCTTCACGGTGAAGGTGGCGAGCACCGGGGACGTGTGCGCGGCGGGGGAGACGCAGGTGGTGGTGGCGCCGCTGCCCGCGATGGAGGTCCTGGCGCAGCGGCTGCGCGCGCAGGTGCTGGTGGCCGGCAAGGCCCCGGAGCGGGACCTGCCCCGAGCGCAGGCGGTGCATGCCCGCGGCTTCGTGGCGGCGCCGGTGGATCCAGAGCTGCTGCTGCGCGCGGTGCGGCGCCTGTCGCGCGTCTCCGACGAGGCGCGCCTCAAGCACGCGAGCTGAAGGCCGCCGTCCCCCGAGGATCCGGATCCGCTGCGGGGTGCCGCGCGGGTCCGGGGCGATGCAGGATCCCGGTCCCCGCGGATCAAGGCAGCGCGACGAGCCGGGGCATCTCCTCGGACACCTCGGGAAGCCACAGCGCGCCCAGCTCCAGGCAGACGGAAGGGAAGGGCTCGGCGCGCACCAGGGCGTCGTCCTCGTGGCTCGCGGTGAGGAGCCAGCCGCGCTTGAGGCGCTGGTAGATCTCCAGGGTGCGCGCGAGCGGATCCACGAGCCACACGTGGGAGACCCCGGCGCGCGCGTACAGGGGCAGCTTGCGCGCCCGGTCCAACCCGGTGGTGGCGGGGGTGAGCACCTCGCAGACCCAGTCCGGAACCAGGGTGAAGAAGGCGGCACCGGGCTCCGGCGGAGCGGCCACGCGCTCACGGCGCCACGCGGCCAGGTCGGGCACGAGGAGGTCCTCGCCCAGGTGCAGCTCCGGAGCGCGCAGGAAGCACCACCGGCCGTTGCCCCCGCGACGCTGGTCCAACCGCTCTCCCAGTTCCACTCCCATCATGAAGGCCGCGCGCGCGGGCGCCACGGAAGGCCGAGGCGAGGCCACCAGCTCGCCATCGAGGATTTCACCCACCCAGCCCGACGGCAGCGCCGAGAGCAGGGAGTGGGAGGTGGGCTGAAGGTGCTGAAGTGCCGTCATGAATCCTCGGGGAGCGCCGGGTAACGCGAGGCATTCTAGGGAGGGGTCTGACATGCCCGACGGCACCCGGCGGACGGCTATTTTCCGATGCAGAAGCGCTGGAAAAGGGTGTCCAGAAGTGCTTCGGAGACGCTCGTTCCGGACACTTCGCCCAGGGCCTCCAGCGCGAGCCCGACCTCGCCGGAGAGGACCTCCAGGGTGGACACGCGGGAGGCCTCCTCCGCGCGGTCCAGTGCCTCGGCGGTGCGACGCAGGGCATCCGCATGGCGCTCGGAGACGAGGGCGACCGCGGAGGGTGTACCACCGCCCCACAGTCGCGCGAGCACGGAGGTCCGCAGCCCCTCCACGCCCTCACCCGTGAGGCCACTGACGCGCGGACCGGGGGAGGGGAGGGACGTTTCGGCCGCGGCGAGCGGATCCGTCGAAGGGACGACGGGCATCGCGGTCACGGTGTGAGCAGCCTTCGCGGGGACGACGAAGACGGCCTCACCGGGCGTCATCGACGCGAGGGACTCCGGGACGCCTCCACGCGGCCCGCTCGCGGGCGCCACATCGCACTTCCCGGTGACGACGAGCACGGGCGTGCCGCCAGCCTCGCGACTCCAGGACGCGGCCTCTTCCCAGGAAGCCTCCGGCGGCAGCACGAGCACCGCCAGGTCCACGGCCGCGAGCAGCTCCCGCGTCCGCGCGATGCCCAGGGCCTCCACGCGCCCGGGGGCCTCGCGCAGGCCGGCGGTGTCGTAGAGCGTCACGCCCAGCCCGTCCCATTCGACGCGGGCCTCCAGGGCATCGCGGGTGGTGCCGGGCTCCGCGTCCACGAGCGCCCGGTCCTCGCCCACCAGCCGGTTGAACAGCGTGGACTTGCCCGCGTTCACCGGGCCGTACAGGGCCACCCGCGCGCCCTGACGCACCAGCCTTCCCCGGCCCACCTCCGCGCGCAGGGCCTCCGCTTCGGAGCGCAGCGCGGCGACCCGGGCGCCCGCGTCCTCGTCGGCGCCCTCCGCCTCGTCGGGGAAGTTGAGGACCCCCTCCAGGTCGGCGTGGAGCGCGCGCAGCGGCTCCTCCAGCGCGCGGATCCGCTCCGCCAGCGCCCCGGAAAGTCCGGCCGCGGCGGCGCGCACAGCCGCCTCGGAGTCCGCGGCCACCAGGTCCGCGACCGCCTCCGCGCGGGTCAGGTCGATGCGGCCATTCAGGAACGCGCGCCGGGTGAACTCGCCGGGAAGGGCAGGGCGGACGCGGACATCCTCCAGCGTCCGCGCGAGCAACAGCCGCAGCAGGCGCGGGCTGCCATGCGCCTGGAGCTCCACCACGTCCTCGCCCGTGAAGGACCCAGGCGCGCGGAAGTAGAGGAACAGGCCCTCATCCAGCACGCCGCCCGCCGCGTCCACGAACGTGGCCAGGTACGCATGGCGAGGTGTGGGCACCTCGGGAACTCCAGGCGCGAGCGCTCGGCCCACCTCCAGCGCGGCCGGCCCGGACACCCGGAGGATGCCCACCGCCCCCGCGGCGGGCGCGGTGGCGAGGGCGACGATGGTGGCGGAAGGCAGCATCATGGCGGGGCAGGGGAGGGGAACACACTCCCCACGGCTCTCAAGGACAGGAGGCGTTCAGCGCCTGCGTGTCGTGGACCCTCCCATACATCGTCCCCTTCGCGAGGGAGTCACGGACCTGGGGACTACCGGGGTCCCTGCGGCGGGGTGGAGCCCCGGGCGGCGCGCTCCACGTCGTCGCGGTGTGCCTCGATGTACTTCTCCACCTCGGCGTCCTCGACCTGCAGGTCGCGCAGCACGCCCGGATAGACGAAGCGGAAGGCAGGGGACTCCTCGTCCCCGCGCAGGCGGAAGCTCATCTTCAGCACCGCCGCGCCGTACAGCTTGTCTTTCAAACCCTTCGACTTACCCATTCGCTCCTCTGCTCCCAGACGCCCGCCGGCGGCATGGACGGGCCCGCTCCGGGCGCCCGCTCAGGCGTCGACGTCGTCTTCGTCGTCGTCCGGCAGCATGCTCCGCTTGGGCATCGGTGCGGGCTTCGCCGGAGTGAACACCACGCGTCGGTTGCGGCCCTCGCCTTCGGCCGCCACCTTCACACCTCCTACTCCTTCTACTGCCCTCAGGACGCGCGCGCGGTCCTCCGTCTTCATCGCGGCGAACGCATAGAAGCGCCCCAGGCTGGCGGACTTCTCGGCGAGCTTGCGGACGGCCTCCCGCAGGACCGCATCCTCTTCACACTGCACCGAGCGCTCGTCCGTCTCCGAACCCTTCGCTGGAGCCTGCTGCGCGGCCTTCGCCGGGGCCTGCTGCGCGGGCTGAGCTCCCCGGCCAGGACGCCCGGGCTGCTGCGCGGCCGGAGCGGCGGCGGTCCGGGCCGGCGGAGGCGGAGCGGCGACAGCGGCCACCTGGGCCACGGTCGCCGTCGGAGCCGCCGCCTGGGCCTGCGCCTGCTCGCGACGCGGCCGGGGTTCCGGGTGGCCCCCCGCGCCCAGCATCACCCACCGGCGTTCGACGCCTGGGCGGTGGAGCATCTTGTTGAGCAGGAACTGGAGCGAATCCAGCACCTGGCTGCGCTTGCCGGCCTCCACGCCCGGCGGCGGGCCCGACTCGAAGAGGAGCGCGACGGACAGGCTGCCGTCGGCGGCGTCCTGCAGGTCCAGCCGGGCCGGGAAGCCCATCAGCCCGAGGATGTCGGTGAGCAGCCGCTCCACCCGGGGGCGGAAGTCCGCCCCGCCCGCCCCAGCCTGCGTTGCCTGCGGCCCGCTCACTTGCGCTTGCCTCCCCCGGCGGTGACCACCGCCGGTGTCCCGCCGCCCGTCTGGCCCTTCTTGCGGTCCAGCCACTTGCGCAGGCCGTACTGCTGGCCGATGGAGAGCACGTTGTTCGTGAAGATGTAGAGCGACAGGCCGGCGGGGTACTGCAGCAGCGTGAAGGTGAAGATGATGGGCATCACCCAGGTCATCATCTTGGCCTGCGCCGCGTCCATCATCTGCGGCTGCATCTTCTGCGTGATGATCATCGACACGCCCAGCGCCAGCGGCAGCAGGTACGTGGGGTCCTTGTACGTGAGGTCCCGCCAGATGGGCCCGACGAACGGCTCGCCGTAGATTTCGAAGCTGTTGCGCAGCGACGTGAAGAGCGCGATCCACACCGGCATCTGGATGAGCAGCGGCAGACAGCCGCCCAGAGGGTTCACCTTCGCCTCCTGGTACAGCTTCATGATCTCCAGGTTCTGGCGCTCCTTGTCCTCCGCGAACTT
>SECN01000092.1 GCA_004173515.1 Myxococcaceae bacterium
TACCCGCGCATGTCTTGAGGAAGCCCTCCCAGGCAGACGGGGGCCAACTCGGGCGGGAAGCCCAAGGCCCCGGCTTCCCGCCCGAGTTGGCCCCCGTCTGCCTGGGAGGGCTTCCTCAAGACATGCGCGGGTACCACGGCCTTGGCCGCCCTCCAGTTGGGCTGCCCCGGGGCCCAGGTGCGGCCGGAGCCTGGGGACTGCCCCGCCAAGGCCGTGGATGCCATGTTCAACCGGGCTCGCGAGGACGGGCTGCGATTGGAGCACAGGGACCGGTTCAACGTGGTCGTCGACAAACAACAGCCAGGGGAGGGCAGCGACAAGGGCATCTACAACGATGGCCCCGTGACGGGCGTCGTGCGACGAAGCACCAAGCCGGAGAGTTTTCCAGATGGCACGCTGCTCTCGGGCTACCTGTGGACCGGCGGCGAATTCTTCGTGGGCCGGTACACGGAAGCGCACCTGCCGGATGGCCGCACCCTGCCGGTCTGCATCGAGTTGGGCAAGCGGGGCTACGGCGAGAAGGCTGACGGCTCCAAGCCCGGGGCGGTGGTGTTCGACAGAGACTTCCCGGGCTACGCCGTCGAGCGTTGGCATTAGCGGCCACCGCCAACGTAACGCCTGGTTACAATCGGGACTCTCTTACTCGCACTGTGAGTGATAGAGATTTCGGGGGTTCTTGGACCTGCCACGTCGTTCCTGACGGACGGGACAGGCACTACCTTGCACGTGCCTTCGCGCGAATCCCTCTCGCGCAGGCGCAAGGAATTGGCCTTCCATGACCCCTCCCTCTTTTTCAAAGCCTGCCTGGGGCGTCGACCTCTTCACGCAGGGCGACACCGCCTACGAGTTCTTCATGGACCTGGGGCCGGGCCGCCTGGGGGAACGCATCCTGCTCGCCCGGCCACGGACGCCCCGGGGATACAAAGGCTGTGTGGTGCTCAAGTGCCTTCCCACTCCTCTCGGGGCGGACGCGTCCGGGCGCTTCCAGCGCGCACGGGCACGGCTGGAGGAAGAGGCGCGGTTGGCGAAGTACCTCCAGCATCCGCGCATCGCGCGGGTTCACGGCCTCGTCGAGTTGGAGCAGGGGCTGTGCGTGATGATGGAGAGGGTGGAAGGCCTGACGCTCAACACCCTGCTGTCCGTGGCCCAGGTGCGCGGGCGCTATTTCTCCGAGTCCTTCATCCTCTATGTGGGCGCCGAGACCGCGGCGGCCCTGGCGCATGCGCATACACGCACGGATGAGGCAGGCGTGCCGCTGGGCATCGTCAACCGGGACATCCACCCGGGCCGCATCCGCCTGGGACCGCGCGGGGAAGTGTGGCTGACGGACTTCGGACTGGCCCTCTCACGGTTGACGGGGCGGGTGGCCACGTCCTTCCCGCGAGCCCAGGGCGAAGTCCTCTATGCCGCGCCGGAAGCGCTGCGGGGCGAAGCGGTGGACGCGAGCAGCGACCTCTTCTCCCTGGGGCTTACACTGCTGGAGTTCGCCACCGGCCGGCACCTCTACGACCCGGGACATCTGCTCGCGGAGCAGGTGGAGGCACAGCTGTCGCAGGAGGAGCGGGAGAAGGTGCTCGCGGCGTCGGTGGCCTCCCTGGACCTGGAGCTGCCGTCCTTCGCGGAGGATGCCCTCCGGTGCGCCATGGCCTTCCGCTCCGAGGACGTGGAGCACGCGGCGCGAGGGCTGTCCGTGCCACTGCGCGACATCCTGCACACGCTGCTGCGACACGACCCCGCCGAGCGCTTCGCCACGGCAGCGGAGCTGGAGCGGGTCCTCCGCGCGCGGCTCGCGCAGTTGGAACCCTATGCGGAGCAAGAGGCGCTGCGGGAAGTCCAGCAAGCCCTCGCTGACGTGGGAGACGATGCCTGGGATATCGAGGTACCGGGCGACGAGGGAGGCATCAGCCCGCCCCTCACCGAAGAGCAGGCCCGGGAACCGCTCCAGTTCGAGGTCAGGCCCCGGTACAAACCCAGGCGTCCCCCGGACGAGGTGACCACCGCGCCTGGAGACAAAACGCAGCACGCGGTGAGACGGACGCCGACGGTCTGACGCTCCAGTTCTCGCATTTCACCTGATCCGACTCCTGAATGACAGACGCCTCTCCGACGACAACCGACCTGCAGCCGACATGCCCTCGACATCCAGACCGTGCTGCGCTGAATACGTGCGAGCGCTGCGGAAGCTACGCCTGCGCCGACTGCGCAGGCAGCCAGGGTCGCTGTGAGGAGTGCCGTAGCCAGGTGGCAGCAGTCCCATCGTCAGCCCCCCGGGCCCGATGGACGTCCATTCTTCTCCTCGCGTCGGGAGGAGCGGCAGTTATCAATCTGCTTTTCAGCGCCGCCTTCTTGTTGACCGACCTTGAAGAGCACCCCCTATTCCTCAAGGTCTTCAACACCTATGTCGTCTACACCATCGCCTTCGTGGATGTTGTTTCCTACAGACTCACTCCTGTCGTATTTCTCATGTGGAAGTACCGTGTCATTCGCCAACTGAACACATTGGGACAAGACGTAGGGGCCACTCCCGGCTGGTCCGTCGGGTGGTGGTTCGTTCCATTCGCCAATCTCGTAAAGCCCTTCCGTATCCTACAGCGCACGGTAAAAGCGCTGAGCCTCGATTCGCTCATCACCACCGTCCACCTTGGCATCTGGTGGCCCGCTCTCCTCCTCACGCGGACGTTGCGGACCATTGCCGAGAGGTCACCGATTGGAGTCTTTGCAATAGTCAAACACAATCCCATCCTGGCGTATACGCTGGCATTGGGCACGCCCATCTGCGCCATTGTCGCGACAATCCTCTGCAATCACATTGTCCGCAGGACCCAGGAGAGACTTGACGCCCTGAGGGCGCCCTATGCACTCGGTAGATAAGAAGGCCCCAAGACCGTCGCTCACCACCGAAGCCGCCCTCTCAGCCTGCCCAGCGAGGCCCAAATCACCCGCCGGCCCCACCACCACCGTGAAAGCGGAGTGCTCCGGAAAGGAACTCCGAGAACGAGGCGGCAATCTGGCGGCAGTAGACCGGATCCGGGAACGCCTCGTTGTAGCCATCACGGATGAGGTATCGGCTGTCCTGCTTCTGGCTCACGTCGAGCAGGATGTAGTTGCTGTCCCGAACCTCGCAGATGGCGTACCAGGATGAGGGCCCGGCCCGGTCGGTGTCGTCCTGGCGCATGACCACCCCTGCACCGTGAATCTGTGACAGCGGAAGGAACGTGAATGCAGGGTCGATGCGGTCGAACAGCCTGGCACCATCGCAGTGCAGGTAGAAGGCATGCAGGTCTGGGTCAAGGCGCCACCCCACGCGCTGCTCAAACGCGTCGAGTTGTTCCAGGGTCGCAGGCGGGTTGGGGAAGTGCTGCCGCACCACCTCGTCCAGCAGCGCGGTCATCGACATGGGGCTACCCTCCAGAGGGGAAGTCCGGCCTTGCGCTCGTCCAGGGGGCTCGTTCGCGTAGCACTCATAGAGCCCCCAAACGGTCTGGTGGATGTCCTTGAGGACCAGGATGAGGTCGTCCCAGTCGGTCGGGTTGCCACCGTGCCAGAGGTCTCGGGTGTGATGGCCCTTGTAGAACCTCTCGCTCCCCCCGAGACCGGCACTGTTGAAGGGGTCGGGTTTTCGTCCGGCGCGTCCTGGGAGAGACTGCGCGGTGGCCGGCGCAGTGCGTGGACGCGAGGGGATCCAGGTGGACCGCAAGGACGATGGCAGCGGCAAGGTGGAAGTCGGGACGCAATACCCTCTCGGGCAGCTCGCCCGGGCGCTCCGGACGAGCGAGGAGCACCCGGACGCGGATGCGCGGGCCCGCGCGCAGGACAAGGTGCGCGCCTGGACGGAGGTCTTCTCCGGCATGCTCCAGGGCACGCTGAACGTCGGCTCGCGCGTGCCCGTCACGGACGTCCCCGCCTGGGCGACGCTGGAGGTCGCCAAGGGCGGCTTCGCCACCGGGCGCCTGCTGGCCGAAGGCGCGCTGCAACCGCATGAGCTGGCCCTGCTGTCCCGGCTCCAACGGGAGGACTCCGGCGGCGCGCGGGCGGTGCTCAACGCGTGGCACCTGGGCGAGGAGGGGCTCGCGGAGCTGCGGCGGATGCTCCAGACGGGCGGCTATCGCATCCAGGTCCCCGAGGAGGGCGCGCTGCTCGTGGTGGCGTGGCTGCTCGACCATGATCAGGCGGAGCGCGCGCGAAACCTGCTCGACCAGTTGGCGCCGTTCTTCGCGCGCCTGCGCTTCTACCCGGTGCCCGCCGCGACGCCCCAGGCGGACACCGCGTTCGTCCACGTGCGGGACGTGGCGCGGACGCGAGAGGCGCTCGCGCGGGTCCGTTCGCGGCCGGTGCTCCAGCGACAGTGGGAGTCCGCGCGGGTGTGGACGCCCCTGTATGACCGCCTCGTGGCGCTCTTCGCGGGGGCCATGAGCGAAGCCCCTGCGGGCTTCCACTTCGACGCGGACTTCGAGCCGCGCGCTCGCACCCTGCTCTCCGACATCGACCGCGCGCTGGCGCGGCACACCCTCTGCGCCTGGCCCCGCAAGCCCCAGCTCAACTTCGGCCGGCTCCACACCGTGCTCAAGGACGCGCTCCATGCACGCGCGCCCCTCCTGCCAGGGCAGGCGCGGCGCGTGCGCGGCATCCTCGACGCCATCTCCCAGGCGCGAGGCCTTCCGGGCTCCGAGCGCATGGAGGCCCTTCGCACGTGGCAGCAGGAGCAGCTCGAGCGCCCGAGCGCCGTGGACTTCGCCCGGGAGGCCCTGCGCCGGATGCACGGACTGCCCGGGGACGCGGGGCTCGACTCGCTCGAGGCACTGACCGCGCCCGTGAAGGACTTCCCCTTCCCCGCCAACATCGAGCGCAAGCTGCGGCTGTCGCTCAACGCCCCCGTGGAGACGCTGGTCGAGCAGCGCCTCATCCGCTCCAGCGAGACGCTCGCCCGCGTCGTTCCGCAGTTGTCCGCGCAGATCCGGGCGCTCGGCATCTCCCAGCCGTCCCTGCGCGCGCTCTACGCGGCCGTGTACTCGGCGTTCCGCCGGCGGCGCTCGCTGCTGCTCTTGAACCTGGAGTCCCAGGTGAAGCTGGAGGAGCTGCCCTGGGTGCGCACCCTCGACGCGTACCGGAAGCTGGGGCTCGCGGCGGAGACAGCGTCCAGGCGGACCCTGGAGCAACTGGTGCGGCTCACGCTGACCTCGTTCCCGGAGGTGCTCCTGCCCAACAAGCTGCTCCAGGAGGTCCGGGCCCTGCTCACGGGCGCGGACCTCCAGGTGCCGGTGGTGGACGAGCTGGCCGCGGACATCTTCATGGGCACCTTCACGGAGAAGTACCTGGAGGCCGCGCGTCAGGCGGAGGAGCAGCTCGCGGGGACGCTGTACGCGCGCTACTACGACCTGCCCTCCGCGCTCCGGGTGATGAACGACACGAAGGACTCCAGGCATGGACCCAGGACCTCGGACGCCTTCGCGGCCCTGTGCACGCTCCGCGCGAAGGATGGCGAAGCCAGCGCGCAGTGGAGCGTCGCGGCGAACGGCCGCATCATCGAACAGGCGCAGATCCTCACCACCCACAACCTGGCGACCCTGGTGGAGGCGCTGGACCTGCGGCCCGAGCTGGAACCCCACCTGGAAGCGCTGGCGCTGCACTGCTTCACGCGCGTGTGTGAACTGCTGGAGGCGCGGCCGCCCGCATACCGCTCCAGGCTCCGGAACGTGAAGAACGCCGCCTACGCCTGGCGGCACATGCTGTTCTTCCTCTCGCTCCGGCCCGAGGCGACCCATCCGGCCTTCCTCCAGGAAGTGGAGGCCCGGCTCTCAAAGCGTAGGGGCGACCTCGCCCGGAGGCTCGCGCCCGCCATGCTCGGCCTGCGCCACGTCGTGGGCGGGGGCCAGCTGAAGGACGCGCCCGCGGGAGCGCGGTGCTTCCTGGGGTGGACCGTGACGCGCCACTGGGTCCTGGGCACGGTCCCCGGCTGACCGCATGGCCGGAAACGACGACACCCCGGAGACCGGCACCGTGAAAGGTGTCCGGCGTCCAGGGTGTCCACGTCAGCGCGGCCCGGCCCGTCCCCGGTCGACGACCCCGGACCCACGGACCTCCGCTGGCGACGTGCTACTTGTCGGTGGCGTCCTCGATCTTGTCGCCGGCCTTCTCGGCGGCGTCACCCGTGGCGTCGGCGGCGTCCTCGGCCTTGTCCTTCACCTTGTCGCCAGCCTCCTCCACGTCGTCCTTGGCCTCGTCACGGGTGTTGCGGTGGCAGCCCGCCCCCACGACCAGCGAACCCAGCGTCACGGCCAGCAGCGTCAGCTTCTTCATGAAGTGCGACTCCTTCGCTTGAGGGGGCCGGGAGTATGCGTGCCCGGTGCCCGCTGTGCGGGGCGCAAGGTAGGCACTGTCCGCCATCTGCCAAGTGGCACGCCCCGGGGGGCGGTCCTCCCCCTTTCGGGGGAGGGCCTGACGGTGTCGGAGGGCGCTGCTACGGTGCGCCTTCGCGTGGGGCCCTGTTCGCGGCCCCCGGAGGCTCCACCGCCGATGTCTTCCTCGCCTTGCTTCCGGCCTTCAAGGCCCGTCCTCCTGCTCGTCCTGGGCCTCGCGGCCCTCTGGGGCTGTCACTCCGACACCCAGGTCCCGGCCGAGCAGCGCTTCTCCGACGTGCAGTTCGACCTGACGGTGCCCCCGGAGACGCCGGCCGACGCCGCCATCTTCCTCACCGGCCCCAGCGAAACATTCGGAGGCCCCGAGGGGCCGGGCCTGGAGATGGTCTACCAGGGCGGTCGGGTGTTCAGCCTGAAGGCCCGGCTGCCCAAGGACACCGCCTTCACCTACGCGGTGCGGATGACGGCGCCCGTCGCCCGGGTGGCGCTCGACGCCGCGGGAGCCCCGGAGGCGGACCGCGCCATCACGGTCCATGAGAACGAGGAGGGTGTCGCACTCGCGGTGGAACGTTTTGGACCGGCGGCGGGGGAGACAGGCGCCCGGACCGTGTTCATCGTGAAGACGCCCGACATCACGCCCCGGGAGGCGAAGGTGTGGTTGTCCGGCAACCAGCCGGAGCTGGGGAACTGGAACGGCGCGGAGGTGGAGCTCTCCAAGGCCGTGGACAATGCCTATGCCGGTGCCGTCACCTTCCCGGTGGGTTCGGCCCTGGAGTTCAAGGTGACGCGCGGCGCGTGGGAGACGGTGGAGAAGAGCGCCACGGGCGCGGAGGTAGCCAACCACACCTTCACGACGGGCACGGGCTACGAGCGCGTGTCCGTGGTGGTGGAGGGCTGGGCGGACCTCACGACCCCGCCGCCGCCGCCCGACCCCACGCTCACCGGCGACGTGCGCTACCTGCGCGGCGTGACGCCCACGGACACCACGCTCAAGCCGCGCGACGTCATCGTCTGGCTGCCGCCCGGCTATGAAGCGGACACCCAGCGCCGCTACCCGGTGCTCTACATGCACGACGGCCAGAACCTGATGGACGTCGTCACCGCGTTCGCCGGCGAGTGGAACGTGGATGAGACGGCGCAGACGCTGGTGGGCAACGGGCAGGTGGAGCCGCTCATCATCGTGGGCGTCTACAACACGTCCGACCGCATCGCGGAGTACACGCCGGTGCCCTTCCCCCCCGAGTATCCAAACGCGGGCCGCGCGGATGCCTACGGCCAGTTCCTCATCAACGACCTGAAGCCGCGCATCGACGCGGAGTTCCGGACGAAGACGGGGCCTGAGTCCACCGGGCTCGCGGGCTCGTCGCTGGGCGGGCTGGTGTCCCTGTCGCTGGGCCTGAAGCACCCGGAGGTCTTCGGCCGCCTGGGCGTGGTGTCTCCGTCCGTGTGGTGGGCGGACCAGGACATCGTGCGCACGGTGGAGGGGTTGAGCGCGAAGCCCGCGCTGCGCATCTGGGAGGACATCGGCACCAACGAAGGCTCCGGCAGCCAGGCGGAGACGGTGGCGGATGCCCAGGCGCTGCGCGACGCGCTGGTGGCCAAGGGGTGGGTGCTGGACAGCGACCTGAAGTACACCGTGGTGCAGGGCGGCCAGCACAACGAGGCGGCCTGGTCCGCGCGCTTCGGTGACGTGCTGCGCTTCCTCTTCCCCGCCGTGCCGTGACGCACGCGCCGCCCCCCACCACCCCGGACGGACGCTACCTGGTGGTGGAGGGGCGGCTGTGGCGCCGCTCCAATCCGGCGCTCGGGCCCCGGCAGCGCGAGTTGCTGGTGGCCGCGCTGATGCGGGCCCGCGCGGACGTGGGCCGGGCGAAGCGCGCGAAGGACGCGGCGGCCGAACGCCGCGCCCGCGCTCGCGTCCACCGCGCCAAGGTGGGCCTGGGCGAGCGGGGCGCGCCGTGGTGGACCGACGGGGCCCCGGACTTCAACCGGCACCTCGTGCGCAACACGCCGTATGCGACCTGGTTCCAGGACCGTCCGTCTCTTCCGTGAACCGGTTGTGACTTGAACGTCCGACCCCGGGTGTGAAACACGCGCCGGGGTCTCATCCCTGTCTCCCCCAAGCCAAGGAAGTGCCTCATGCGTCACGCGTGGAATCGGATGTCGTCGTGGCTCCTGCCGTCGTTGCTGCTGGTGGCGTGCGGTCCGTCGCAGGAACCGGTGGACTCCCCCGAGTCCGCGGAAGTCGGCGCGAGCGCGCAGGGCGTGCTGTATCCGCCGCCCGCGCCGGCCAGCGGCAACATCGTGGACAGCACGGCGTTCCTGGGCCCGGTGGGGCTCAACAACTTCGTGCAGACGAGCTTCACCACCCATCCGCAGTACCTGTCCTTCAGCTTCAAGGTGGCGCCGGGCGCGCAGGTCATCCTGGAGGTGACGCACGGGGGCAGCAGCATGGGCCTGGACACGGGCCTGTTCATCTACGGCCCGAAGAACGCGAGCGGCAGCTACGGCACCACGCTGCGCGCGCAGGACGACGACGCGGGCTATGGCCAGCTCAGCAAGGTGAGCAGCCTGACGCTGGCGCAAGGTGGCGAATACCTGGCGGTGGTGAGCACCGGCACGGGCGCGGGCAAGCAGTTCCGCCTGGTGCTCAACTGCCTCAACGGCGCGTGCGCGGAGCCGTCGCTGTTCACGGCGTGCGACCTGGACGTGGCCACGCGCATCGAGGTGTGTGACGAGAGCGTGGTGGAGGTGCAGCACGTGACGCCGGCGCAGGCCCTGCCCCAGTGCACGGACGCGCAGGACGCGCACGCGGCCTTCGTGGAGAACTGCTTCGTGCCCTCCGGCGCGAAGCCCTGGTGCGCGGACGGCGAGGCGGCCTTCACCACGAAGATGTGGCCGGTGTGCAAGGACTTCTACTACCGCTACTACGGCGCGGGGCCCCTGCCCCTCACGCAGATTCCGCTGAGCAGCACGCTCCAGGCGGCGCAGGCGGCGGGCCACACGCACTGCAAGACGGGCGAGAACTGGTGCGATGAGTTCCTGTGGACGCTCAACGTGCCCTCCGTGGCCGGCACGACGCCGGTGTCCCTGGACCGCGTGGCGGAAGGGGCGTTCGCGTCCATTCCCGCGCTGAGCGCGAACCAGAACCTGCGCTTCGAGCGACAGCCGGACCTGACGTACGCGGAGTTCGGCAGCCACGTGCAGCAGTTCTTCCCGGAGCTGGTGGCGGCCCTGCCGGGTGCGCTGGGCAACGGCACGGAGGTCGCGCAGGTGGCGCGCTACTACGCGAGCGAGCCGGTGGCGCCGGGCGCGAAGGACTACCACAGCGTCTACGTCGTCTACTTCCCGGTGTCGCACCAGACGGCGGTGTTCTGGCTCATCCGGCACGAGATTTAAGCGCGTGAGGATCCGCGTGCGGCGCACCTGACGCCTACCGCTGGGCTGAGCTGTCCTGAAGGCCCCCGCTCCCACGCGTCGTGGACCGGGGGCCTTCTCGTTTTAACTTCGAGCGCCCCGATTGCCTCCGAAAAAGCCCGCCACTCCCCTTCCGCAAGAACGTGATGCGCCAAGTGCGCTCCATCCCCGGGGCGAGGTGCGCTTGTACGCGCAGGTGGCGCTCTACGCGGGACAGCCCGGCACGGCGCGCGGCGTGGGTGAGGGGCCACAGCATGAAGCCGCACCCTGCATTCGAGCAGCGACGCACGTCGGCAGAGGAAGCGTGCTCGACGTGTCCACAGCGGCGGCACTTGTGGGCACACCCCTCGACAAGCAGTGCCCGGTCGTCGCGGACCGGAGCAGCATTGCAAGGACCACGTTCGGAGACTGCATCGAACCATCCGGGTGGGAGAACACCAGCGCCGAGGGACTTTCCGCATCGCCTGGGCAGGTAGGGCCGAAGCTCGTGGTGGATAGGTACGATACGGGCCCGCCCGCTTTCAGAATGTCTCCACCCGTCCTGAGTTGTGGGGCTGCTGGACTACTTATGGGTAGTGTCCTGCCGCTTCATCCCATCTATGCGCCAAGACCATTGAGTCCTCTGCTGCTCCTCCGGGGGGGACCGGGAAGCGAGCACCTCGGGCAGAGCTACTAGCGGCTCGGTCGAGAAAGAGCCTCTATTCCTCCTATGTGCTGCTCGCTGACTTGTCCTGTGCTGTCCGAAGGCTCACCTCCGATCGCGACTTCGAGCCAGGGGAGCAGCATCGCCGACCACGTTTCCAGTCTCTCGGTGTCGGCAGCCAGCTCGGTGACGGATTGCACCGTTACCTCGCCGATGGCGTCCTCCGCAACCGTGACAGGCAGCGCGGGCAGGCTCCACAAGCCAATCAGCCCAATGTGGACGCGCCCCACCGCCGAGTCGTTGTCAACCAATAGCCCAATCCAGCGTCGGTCCTCGCACGCGGCCCCACCCAGTTCCTCCACCAGTTCGCGTTCGGCTGCGCGCTCGATCGTGGCCAAGAGATCAATCCGGCCGCCGCGCGACACCGCGTCCGCGAGGTCGACATGGCCACCGAGGCCAATTGACATGCGGCCATGCAGCCGGGCCTCGCCCCCGGCCGGCGTGCGCGTGTAGCGTACGAGCCGCGAGCCCTTCCGAAGCACAATGTATGGGATGATCTGCCGATACTCCTCCATCTCCTCGAGATCGCGTCGTGGCCCGAACCAAAGGCCAGCGGACTCGAGCACTCGCACCGCCCTCTCGCCATTCATGGGGACGAATCCCGTCCGCCCCAACGCAGCCGGTAGGCTCGCCGCTCGGGCTGCAAGGATGAGGCGAAGCTCGGGGACGGTCGATGTCATTCGGTGCTCCTAGAGGTCAATATCGGCGTATTGAGGATGTAGCCGAGGTGCCCCTCTAACCCCGCGTTGAAGCCGCGGACCAGAAAGTTTTCGTTCCGGACCGGTGTCACGCTCAACCTTCGGCCGCCCAGCGTTGCCATCAACCCACCGAACTCCGGAACGACCCAACCGAGTGGGCGCCAGTCGATTTCGTTTTCGCGACAGCAGCGCTCAAAATCCGCGATCCTCGCTCCATCCACCACTGCGGCAACCGACCAGTCGCCCCACGCGAAGAACAAGTTCCACGGACTTGCGACGGTCGTCGACGCTACAGCGTCCTTCACCTCTTGCGACAGAAGCGCCTCGTCAAGCTCGAGCGTGAACCCGCAGCCTGATGCACTCGCAATGTTCTCGATGGCGCCGAGCAGACCATCCGAGGTGTCAGAAGCCGCCCGCACCAGATCGCGCTCGGCCAGCAGCCGCATGGCTCGGAGCTGGGGCCGAGGGAACCGGAGGGCGTCGGGGGCAGCTTCCGCTGGCGCGCCCCCGGCGACGCCCAACTGCATCTCGCGCTTCGATGCCAAGAGGTAGTGCGCCATGAAAGATCCGGCGGGCCCAACGACGACCAGTCGGTCGCCTGACCGCGCGCCGTTTCGCCCGATCCGGCGGGCGCCGTCCAACACGCCCACCCCGAACACGCGCGCCGCAAGCACGGGACCCTGACGGAGATCGCCACCTCCGTTCCGAAAACCGAATTCGGTCATGGCCGAGAAGTAGCCACGCATGAACCGCGCGAGAACGTCCACCTCAAGGTCCGCAGGTGCGTCGACGCAGTTCGCAAGAAGGAGCGGCCTCGCCCCTGCCGAAGCGACATCGCTAGCCGTCGCGACCACGGCGAGCCAGCCGGACGCCTCCCAGTCGTCCCGGTGCGCGGCTAGGCTGCGAATAATCGGGCGCGGCCCGACGTCAGCGGTGACTGCGAGGGTGTCGCCGCCCACCGCAACGAACGCGCAGTCATCGCCAGCCTGAGTGAGCCCGTCGGCGGAGCGCGCGAGCGGCAGCACAACCTCCCTTAAGACGCGGAACTCGCCAAGATCGCCAAGCGTCACCTTCTTGGACGTACTCATACGGTTGGGTCTGCCGGCACGATCATCTCAAGTCGTTTCGATAGATGGAGCACGGTTGCAATGAGGGCCGGCTGATTGCGCGCGCGGTCCAGATGAACGAGTAGGCCGTAACCCACGAGCAGGAGAGGGATCAGATACTCCGTAGCCCAATCCGTCTTGATCGCTCGCTCTTTTGCCTTTTTCCAGATGACGTCTCTGATCACCTCGGCACGAGCGCGCACCGGCGTCGGCAGTGCGTCTAGGTCGTCATGCGGCTCAAGGAAACTGGCCAGCGAAAGAATCGCACTTTCGTCGATCTGAGACGGCAGCGTCGTTCCCCGAAGGTTTAGGTCGAGCAGGACATAGTCGACCACCACATGCCGGAGGTTGGTGGCCCAGCCGAAGTCGATGATCTGCACACCATCATGACCGGTGAGCACGATATTCTTAGGATGTAAGTCGCCGTGCACGGCTCCTATGATGCCCAAAAAGGACATGCGGTGGCTGATTATGCGGCGGACCACCTCGGTTGGGTTCGGCCAATCGCGGCCGAACACGCAGGTACGCGCCTCTTTCCCGAACAACAACTGAGGCAAGTGCTTGGCCTTATCTCTTGTAGTCTCCCTCAAGTACCAATCGTATTGGTCCGCGTAGGTAGTCGCCTCGGCTTTGAGATGAGCCCTTCCGGCTCGATGAGGAGGTTCCACTGAGTCGAGCGCCTCAGCAATGAGGCGTCCGATCTTGCCCCAGTTGGTTGTATTCGCCGGATTGGGCTCGTCTTTGTCCTCCAAGAGACGCCACAGGTCACGCACTTCGACCTTGTTTCGACCGCCATCCACCTCCACCTCCGACATGGATTGGAAGAGAGCGACCAGAACGGCTCTTTTGGGGTCAGTCCCGTCAAGCTCCAGCGGGAAGGCGAACTTAGACCGCGCCTGACTCGTGAGCCCGGGCCACTTTCCGGCGCCGTCCTTCTCGGCGCGAAGCTTGTCGAGCGCTCCGATCTTCACGACCAGAGGCTGCGACGCCGAACGCCTTGCCTCTCCATCTACAGCGTGCGCAAAATATGCCACGTATACACTCGCGCCGCTTGCTCCCGGAGGCGCCCCAATGCGGTCGAGTGGCAGAACCACAATCTCAACTTCGTGGAGGGGTATACGGCCGAGTGCGGAAGATGAATCCAATGCGCTGGGCCATACCTCCTTTAGGTGATCGCTCTCATATAGGCGCTCAAGCGCACTCTGGAGTGCCACGGCGGCTGTCGGCTCCATCATATCCGGTACCAACTTCGACTTGATAGTCGTGCTCACGCTGCGTCACTCCAAGGGAGGGTGAACGGGAGAGAAAGGTCCGGTCCCTGACCGATAATCCATAGGCCATCCGAGATAGCCATGACCGCGCTGCGCAGTTGCTCGTGGCCAATTTCTAGGTGCGGCGGAACCGTCTCGCCTGAGTCGTCAAAGAGGCCCGCCGCGTTCTCCTGCCATTGGGCGACCCGGAGCACGTGCTGGGCGGAGCGAATCGGATCGGTCAACATGAGCATGTGGTAGTCGACGCCAACGCCGACCACGGCCTTCCGGTTAAGGGCCGTGGTGAGGACGTGCTCCCAGGCCCCCCAGTGAATGGTATTGAACGGGATGCGCCGAAGGCGGAACGGAAGCTCAAGCTCCCGGCACATCCGGTTGACCTCACGCTCCGCGTCCGCGCCCCTGATACCTGGCGGGTGCGCGTCAGTCGCCAGCGCTAGGCCGAGCGGGTTCTCCTGGTCCGGCCGGACGCGGACGCCGAGGATGCTGGGGAGGGCCTCGGGAACTGGGCACGGCACGCCGAGCCGCACCAGTGCGGCATGAACGAACGCAGGCACGCAGCATTGGGGGGGCCACAGCCGGGGCTGCGACTCGACCATCACGCGCCTCCTCTCAGGAGATCGCGCCACTCCTCGTGAAGCAAAGGCGCCGACAGGGGATCGGCGCCCTCGTAGATGCTCGGCCGCGTCGCCCGCTCTGCGACGCCCAATAGCCGGACGAAGCGCAGGTTCGCCACTGGCATACCTGCCTCCAGTTCCAGCGGCCTGACGTTGTGGTTGTAAAGCTCAAGCGTGAGCGGCGACGGTGTCACACTGCCGAAGCCGGGGCTCACTAGATCGGCCCCGCAGGTGACACCTAGGCCGAAGCGTGCGACGTGGGAGAGTGGAGAGATCTGCGCGGCGAGCGTCGGCGACAAGCGGATCCGCTCCAGTGTGCATCCGAGCACGAAGGCGCCGGGCTCAATCAGCAGCGTATCCGCCTCGTCTGATGGCATGAGTGCCTCCGCGCCCGCATCCGGCGCCCACAACCGGATGGGAGCGGCACCCGCCTTCCAGCGACGGAACCGCCGCCCGAGCCGGAGCACATAGCTCGCTCCCTTGAGTTGCGTTTCGGAGAAAGGCTGTATGTCCAGGAAGCCCGCCTCGCGCTCGGCGACGATAGCTGCGTCAGCCAGCATTCAAGGCCGCTCCCGCAAGTGTTCTGACGAGCGCCGGCTCGACATGATCGTACGCCCTCCAGTCCCAAGGTGCATTGAGTTCAAAGTGCTCCACCAGCCGGCGGCGGAAAAATTGCGAGGGAAAGCGATTCGGCTCTGTCCGCAGGTCGTGGACCCGCGTTTCGTTGGTGTCACCAAAGAGGAGATAGTGATCAACCCCTTGTAAAGCGATCCAAGCGGCGGCAAGGCGTTCGAAGCGCTGTTCAGCCTCGGGGAAGAGCGCATGGGGAGCCGCCTCCCTGGGTAGCGGGACGATATGGAGGTGTGCGTGATGTATGCCGCAGCCGCCCGCACTTGCCTCCGTAGCTCCATGCTCAAAGTAGACGGGATGGCCGAACGTCGCCACTCGGACCAGCATGTCGCCAATCAAGCCGAGCATCTCAGACCGAGCATCTGCGTCGAGCCCAGAGCATGTCTCGATGTGAGCGATCGGAAGCACGAGGAGGCTTCCTTCGAAGAGCTGCCCGAGAGTCGGTATTGCGACGAATCGGGAAGTCCGAGCTACAACCCTGGAAGCCGCTACGCCGCGATAGATCTCACTGAAGCGGGCCGGACCTCCTGTCCCGAACTCTTGGCAGAACTCGCAAATCGGCATTGGGCAGCTCCCAGTAGGAAATCGTCGAGACGGCACCAGCAAGGCCCTCGACAAGATCGGGCTAGGCTAGCCCAGCCGAACCAGTGGGGAAAAGCGCTGTCTCACCGGTCACGCCTGTCCGGAAGCCCCCGCTTTGGAGATATTCTGAGCTTCACCTACTTCGGTGGCTCTCCCGCGCTTCGTGTGGACTCACCTCAGGGAAGTCTTGGGGAAGGACCGGGTGAATGCCCCCCTGGGCACATGGCGCGAACCTGTCCGACAGTCTGACAGGTTCTGGCGAGCAGCCGCCGACGGGGCGCCCTCATGGACTCGGTTTCTGGAGAGTCCACTCCAAATCCGGATTCAACATAAAGTGCAGGAGAGCCAAAAGAACCGAGAAGGCTCAGTTCTCGTGCTCACTCGTTGAGCGGCCTCAGCGTTTCTTGCGACGCTTTCGTCTGACGGCTTCGGAGGGGCGCTTGCGATCTTCAGTGCCTTTCAGGACTGGGATCACTTCTTGCGCGCTCTCCAGCAGTGCTCGCACGATTGGCGCGTCAGCGTCCCCCGCGCGCCAGGTGACGAACTCACTCTGATGGATGTGGAGGTCTTCGACGGGCCGCCACAGCAACGAGACCTGCGAAGCGGGCTCCCAGAACTTCTCCGTGAGGAAGGTGATCGCGTCACCGATGACGACCAGCGCCAGGAGCGCCTCCAGGTCGAGCACCTCCGCCGTCACGTGCAGCGTCACACCCTTCGTGCGTGCCGCGGTGATGAGGTCTGCGTGGAGCCGCGGATAGAGCTGACGCGGCTGGAGCAGCACGCGCTCGCTCTCGAGGTCTCGAAGCCGGAGCTTCTCAAGCCGTGCGAGTCGATGCTCAGGGGAGAGAAGCACCCCGAGTCGGTCACGGCTCATCTCCAGGTGACCCAAGGCCTCGTCACCCGGCGCGTAGGCACCGTAGCCGAAGGTAATCGTGCCCTGCCGCAACGCCGCCCACTGCTCGACGCTGCTCATCGGCACGAACTGCAGGCCGACGCGGGGTGTTCGCCTGCGGAACGCCGCGACGAGGGACAGGAGCGCGCCCATGAAGGTCGTGCCCGTCTCGAAGCCGATGACGACGGTGCCGAGCCTCCCTTCGGCGACCCCCTTGGCTTCGTCGACGGCGACATCGACGCTCGCCAGGATGCTCCGGGCCCTCTCCCCGAAAGTCCTCCCGGCGGCGGTGAGCTTGATGCCACGCCCCTCGGGCTCGAAGAGCTCGACGCCCATCTCCTCTTCGAGGTCCTGCATCTGCCGGCTCAGCGGCGACTGTGAGACGTGGAGCCGCTCGGCCGCCCGGCGGAAGCTCTGCTCCTCGGCGATGGTCACGAAGTAGCGCAGGTGTCGGAGTTCCATGGGTCCAATCCTTGCTCGGCAGGCATCACATCCACGCCATCAATGTCTTGGACGGCATGATGCTGGAGGCGTACCCAAGCGTCCATGAACTCCGCGAGTCCAGCTTCCCCCCGCGTGCTTGTGTCTGGCGCCAGCATCTCCGGTCTCACCTTCGCCTGTTGGCTCGTGCGCTACGGCTTCACGGTCACCGTGGTCGAGCGTGCGCCGCATCTCCGGCCGGGTGGACAGGCGCTCGACGTGCGGGGCCCGGCGCTCACGGTCGCGGAGCGCATGGGCATCCTCGCCACGCTCCGCGAGCACAGCACCCGGTTGACAGGGTTCTCGATGGTCGACGCCGATGGCAAGGAGACCCACCGGAGCGAGGAGCGCACCCTCACGGGCGGGCGCTTCGACAGCCCCGATGTCGAGATCATGCGCGACGACCTCTGCCGCGTGCTGCACGAAGCGGTGGGCAACCGGGTGGAGTTCCTCTTCAACGATTCGATCGCGTCGCTCACCCAGGAGGCGTTGGGGGTCGACGTCACGTTCGAGCGCGCCGCTCCCCGCCGCTTCGAGCTCGTCGTCGGCGCCGATGGGCTGCATTCGCGGGTGCGAAGGCTTGCGTTCGGCCCCGAGGAGCAGTTCCTCCGCCGTCTCGGCAACTCATATGTCGCGGTCTTCGGAATGCCGAACTTCCTCGGCCTCGAGCGCTGGGAGGTCATGTACCAGGACGAGGGAACCGGCGTCGGTGCAATGGTCATGGCCTTGCGCAAGGATGCCAACGCGCGGGCCTATGTCGGCTTCACCGCCGCCGAGCCCGTCGCGTACGACCCCCGTGACATCGCGGCCCAGAAGCGCCTCATGGCCGAGCGCCTCTCGGGCGGTGGGTGGGTGTTGCCACGGATCGTCGAGCACATGATGACGGCGCCCGACTTCCACTTCGATTCGATCAGCCAGATCCGCATGGACGGATGGTCACGCGGACGCATCGTGCTCGTCGGCGACGCCGGGTACAGCGTCGCGCTGGCATCAGGACAGGGCACGTCGGTCGCGATGGTGGGCGCATACGTTCTCGCCGGTGAGCTCGCCGTGCACAGGGACGACCTGGCGAGGGGCATCGCCTCGTATGAGAACGCGCTGCGCGACTACGTGGTTCGCAATCAGGACATCGCGTTCGAACAACACGCGCGGAACGCTGCTCTGCAAGCATCCGCGGCCGACAGGCCAACTGACGAAGGAGAGAGCGCCACCGAGGAGGACCTCCCCGACTTCGGTGCCCTGACGCTGCCGTTCGAGTTCAAGGACTACGGCCCCGTCATCCCCCACGTGCGCAGCGGCGGCGCATAGGATGCGCCGACATGGACTTCCAGGCGCGACTCGAGGCGCTCACGCACCACCTCCGGCCCTGGTCCCCGCTCTGGTCCCGCTCCATCCTCCAGGGCTGGCCCGAATCCGGCGCCGCCTTTCCCGAGGACTGGCTGGCCTATGCCCGGTCGCTCGATGAAGCAGGCGAGCGGCGGCTGGACCAGGGGACGCTCGTGGGCACCCCGCCTCCATCCCTGCACGCGCTTCTGGGTGCGCTCCAGGAGCTGACGGCGCTGCCGTGGCACGAGGGCCTTCACACGCTGACGGTCGCGGAGAGGCAGGGACTCAGCGTCAAGAAGACCCACGAGCTTGAGCGGGTGCTCGCCCTGCTCACGCCCAGAACGCGCTTCATCCGCGAGGCGGTCGATATCGGCGGCGGCATGGGACATCTCGCCCGCCTCTGTGCGCGGACGTTCGGGTGGACCTTCCACAGCATCGACCGGGACGCCGCGCTCCAGGACAAGGGGCGGCGGTGGCTGACGCGAACCTCCCCTGCGGGCGGGGACACCCTGTGTTTCATTGAAGCCTCCGTCGAGGACGGGCTCCAACCTCGGATCGATCCGCTCTTCTTTGGCCGGGACCGGGCCTCCATCGGTCTGCACACCTGCGGGCCGCTCGCCCTCACGCAGCTCCGCAAGAGCCAGGGGGCGGGCTTCGTCCTGAACATCGGCTGCTGCTACGACAAGCTGGA
>SECN01000093.1 GCA_004173515.1 Myxococcaceae bacterium
CCGGCGCTGGCGCGACTCGGACTGCGCCAGGAGCGCCGGATGCCTCTTCGTACGCGGGGCGCGTCCTCCGGTTACACGCGATGCATCCATCCGGAAGCCGCTTCCGTAGCCGCCGCGAATCGCCATGGACGAAAGCTTCCACTGCCGGACACCCACCGGAACGCGGGCCCGTCGCAGGGGTTGTGGGCCGGGGGCGCATGCCTAGCTTGGCCGCGTCCATGAAGAACGAACTGCACCCGGCGGCGGCTGCGCGTCCCACGCGCGTGGCACATGTGATGTACGGCCTGGAGATGGGCGGGCTGGAACAGCTCGTGGTGCGCCTGTCCGAGCACGGTCGTTCCCGGGGCATCGACTCCGTGGTGCTGGCCCTGGGGCCGGATGGCCCGGTGCGCGAGTTGCTCCAGCGCGCCAACATCCCCACGGTGTGGCTGGGGGGGCTGGCGGGCATGACGCCCACGGCCATCCGCCGGCTGGCGCAGGAGGTGGATGCCTTCGGCGCGGACGTGGTGCACGGCCACGACGTGGGGCCCTGGCTCAACGCTGTCGCCACCCGGACGTTGCGGCCGCGCACGCCCGTGCTGGGCACCTTCCATCAGACGGTGGAACCGCAGGGCAAGTTGCGCCCCGCGGCCATGGCCGCCGCCGTCTTCACCCAGTCGCTGGTGGCGTGCGGCGGTGAGGTGCGCGCCAGCCTGGAGCGCTGGAGCCCGAAGCTGCTCTCGCGCGTGGTTACCATCGAGAACGGCGTGCCGCTCACCGTGTCCACGGGCTCCGAGGCCCGCCGGGACGCGCGTGAGCGCCTGGGCCTCCCGCAGGACGCCACCGTGGTGGGCTACCTGGGGCGCCTCTCCGAGGAGAAGGGCCCGGACCTGCTCGTGGACGCCTTCCTGCGCCACTTCGCGCAGGAGACGGACACGCACCTGGTGATGATCGGCCCCGGTCCGATGGAGGCCTCGCTGCGCGCCCGGGCCGCCGCGTCGCCGCTCGCCGGACGGATCCACTTCACGGGCGCCCTGCTGGAGGCCAGCAAGCTGCTGCCCGCCTTCGACGTCTACGTGCAGCCCTCCCGTCGCGAGGGCCGCTCGCTGTCGCTGCTGGAGGCGATGGCGGTGGGCCTGCCCACGGTTTCGCACACCGTCCCGGCCATCCGCGAGGTGCACCGCGATGGACAGACGGCGCTCCTGGTGCCGACCGGTGACGTGGACGCGCTCGCGGGCGCGGTGAAGCGGCTGTCCCACGACGCGGACCTGCGCGCGCGCCTGGGCACGGCCGCGAAGCTGGAGTCCCAGCGCTATTCGCTCTCCAACATGGTGGATGCCTACGCCAAGCTCTACCGGGGAGCCGCCGCGCGCGCCCAGGCGTGAGCGCGGGAGGAGCACGGGTGTCGCACTCCACCATCCTCCATGTGCGCAGCACGTGCGGCCTGTATGGCGCCGAGCGCGCGTTGCTCTCGCTCGCGGGGGCGACGCCGCCGCCCTGGCGCGCGCAGGTGTGCAGCCTGGTGTCCCCGGGGCGGGCGGATGTCCTGTCGGGCGCCGCGCGTGAGCAGGGATTGGACGCCCTGACGCTGGAGGTCCCGGGCCGCTTCAGCGCGATGGCCGTGGCCACGCTCGCGTCGGAGGTGCGGCGTCGGGGCGTGGGCGTGGTGCACGCGCATGACTACAAGTCGCTCACCCTGGCCGCCGCCGCGAGCACGCTGTCGGGCGTGCCGCTGGTGGCCACCTACCACGGGGACACGGGTGCCACGCCCGCGCTGGTCGCCTACGAGGGACTGGCGCGCGTGCTGGGCAACTGCACCACCGCGGTGGCGGCGGTGTCCCGGGAGCTGGCCTCGCGCCTGCGCCGGTACGTCCACCGCTCGCCGGTGGTCTACATCCCCAACGCCTTGCCGCTCGCGAAGGCCTGCACGCACGAGGAGCGTCTGCGCGCGCGCGAGGCGCTGGGCCTGTCGCCCGACGTGTCGGTGATTTCGCTGGTGGGGCGGCTGTCGGTGGAGAAGGGGCCGCAGGTGCTCTTCGAAGCCCTGCGGGTGCTGGCCCGGACCCCGGGCGCCACGGTGCCCACGCTCCTGCTGGTGGGGGACGGCCCCCTGCGCGAGTCCCTGGAGGCCCAGGCGCACGGGCTGCCGGTGCACTTCCTGGGGTTCCGCTCGGACGTGCGGGAGGTGTACGCGGCGTCGGACGCGGTGGTGATGCCCTCGCTGCGGGAAGGCATGCCGCTGGTCGCGCTGGAGGCCATGGCCGCGGGACGCCCGCTCATCGCCTCCGGTGTCGGCGAGCTGCCCCATGTGCTGGGCACGGGGCGCGGGCTGGTGGTGCCGCCCGGAGACGCGGGCACGCTGGCCTCCGCGCTCGCGGGGCTGCTGGCGGCGCCGGGGTGGCGCGAGCGGATGGCCGGTGCCGCGCGCGAATACGTGGTGGCCCACCATGCGCCGGAGCGGATGGCGGAGCGCTACGTCGAAGCGCTCTACCTCCCGGCGCTGGAGGGGGCCGCGTCGCACGCGGCGGTCGGACAGGGGAGGCCCGCGCTCGTGACCGTGTAGAGTCCAGGGGGCGATGGACGCGCGACGCCCCGGGGGCAGTGGGGCGGCCGTCCCACCACGAAGGCGGGCCCCCATGGGAATCACGATGTCGCAGCACGAGTACGCCACGGCGTTCCGCCTGCTCACGGTCGGCGCCCGGCATCCGGAGAACATCGCGAAGCTCGTCGAGGAGCGGCTCCTCCCCGGAATGCCAGCGCAGCCCACGCTGCTGGACGTGGGCGCGGGGTCGGGCAAGGTGGCCGAAAGGCTCGCGACGCATTTCGGGAAGCTCACCCTGCTGGAGCCCAACCCCGAGCAGATCGCCGGGTTCCACCATGCGAAGGCGACCATCCATCACGAGTCCCTGGCCCGCTTCGACTCGCAAGACACGTATGCGTTCGTCGTGTGTTCGCACGTGCTGTACCACGTGCCTGTCGCGGAATGGGCCGCGTTCATCGACAGGCTGCTGTCGTTCGTGCGTCCCGGAGGATGGTGTGTCATCGCCATGGCCGCGGCCCGGGGACCCACCTATGAGCTGTGCAAGGACTTTTCGCGGACGCTGCTCTTCAGCGAGGCCGTGACCGAGGAAGTCCAGCGGATGCGATTGCCGCACGAGGTGATTCCGACGATGAGCGGGTTCGTCGCGCGGACCTTCGAGGAGATGTACACGCTCTGCCGCTTCCTGGTCCTGGAAGGCTGCTTCACCGCGGCGCAGCTGGCGGGCCTGGACGCGGCGCAGGCGCGGGAGCTCGATGCGAAGATCCGCGAGCACGCCGAACGCTGCCGGGATGCTGACGGCGTGTACCGCCTGGCGCAGGACGAGGACCTGATCCTCATCCCCCGGACGTGAGGTGGACCGGGGCGGCGGAGGTCCACACGGCCGCCCCGGTGCCAGGAGCTGCCAGCGCTAGAGACGGACGCCGTTGCAGTACGGCTGCCCGTTCGGCTGCGACCAGCAGGTGCCGGAGGAGCACGTGCCGGAGGGGCTGCACTTGGGGCGACACAGGCCTTCGCTCGGGTTGCTGGTGAGCCAGGCACAGGTCGTCGTGGTGCCCGGGCACGCGCCGGTGTCCACCTCGCACGCGAGGCCCTGCTGGCTTTCGCCGAACGTTTCATCGCTCGCGCCAGCGCCCTCCGTGCCGCAGGCGGTGAGTCCAACGGTGCACAGGACGATGAAACACAGGGAACGCAACATGTGAGCCTCCAGGGCCGGGTGAGGAGCGCTGGATTCTACCGTGAAATCCAGCCGGACGCAGGAGCCCGGGCCACGGCCGCCGCTCAGCCGAGCGACGCGACGAGCGCGTCGAGCTGATCCATCGTCTCGCGCAGGCCGTGTTCCATTCCGGACGACAGGGCCCCTTCGCGCGCCTCCTTCGACGGATACACCTCATGCGACACGAGATGCGTCCTGCCCTCGCGTTCCTCGAAGGTGACGGTCACCTGCACCGCCGCGTCCGGGAACGGCTCGAAGATCTGCGTGTAGGCCAGCCGCGTGTACGGCGTGATTTCGGAATAGGTGCCGTAGAAGCTGAAGTCGTTGCCGTCGTGCCGCAGGTGATACCGGTACGCGCCGCCTACGCGGACGTCCGCCTGACAGTCCACGAATTCGACACAGCGGGACTGCGGCGCCCACCAGCGCTTCACGAACTCGGGCTGGGTCCACGCATCGAACACGATGCGCGCCGGGGCCCGGAACATCCGGGTGATGATCACCTCCCGGTCGGACTTCAGCTCCAGGGTGGTGACGCTCCTCGGGGTCTCACTTCTTGCTTCGGCCATGGGGCTTCTCCTCTTGCTGGAGCTCCTCGAGGAGCTCGTCCATTGCCTCGAAGCGCGCATCCCAGAGCTGGTGATAGCGCTCGAGCCATTCGTGAAGTTCCCTCAGGGGTTGCGCACGCAGCGCGTAGAGGCGCTGCTGGGCCCGAGGCTGCACGTCGACGAGCCCCGCCTCCTTCAAGACCCGCAGGTGCTTCGACACCTGGGGCTGCTGGAGCCGCAGCCGCTCGCCGATGTCGTTCACCGGGCGGGGGCCTGAGCGCAACAACTCGACGATGCGGAAGCGCTGGGGATCCGCGAGCGCGGCGAACGTCTCGTGCATGGCTCGTATATTCCAGATTCGGTATATTCCCGTCAAGGAATATATGGCCGGTGCCGTTCCGGCTCCCGGGAGCCGGTCCGGGTTGGGGCAGACCCAGATTTCAAGCCCAGGCCTTGCGGGTACGTTGGGCGAGCCTCCCTTGAAAGCGGTTCGTATGCGGCCAGCAGCGCGGCAGTGGTGGATGTGGATGGCCCTCGTCGTCAGCGCCGTCGTGGCGGGCTGTCACGAGGGCCGTGAGCCGGCCGTGCCTGGTTCCGCGCAGGCGGTGGTGACGCTGTCGCACGCGTTGAGCGAAGGCGACGTGGCGCGGGTGGAGCTGACGGTCCGCGGCGCGGGGATGACGACGCGCACCGACGCGCTGGTGAAGACGGGCCAGCAGTGGGCGGGCGTGCTGGGCCTGCTCCCCGAGGGCGAGGGCCGCACCTTCCGAGGCGAGGCCTTCGACGGCGACGGCATCCTGCGCTACGCGGGCGAGGTGACGGACGTCGTCATCGTCGGCGGGCAGACGACGGCGGTGGCGCTGGTGCTCCAGCAGGTGGGCGCGCCGGCCCCCTTCGAGAACGCGGCGCCGTTCATCACCTCGCTGGTGGCCAGTCCTTCCAGCGTGGGCCCCGGGGGCGAGGTGTCGCTGCACGCCACCGTGGAGGATCCGGACGTGGAGGACCGCCTCACCGTCGCGTGGACGGCGAGCGCGGGCGGTTTCAGTTCGGCCAGCAGCCTCACCCCGGTGTGGACGGCGCCCGCGGAGCCCGGCGCGGTGGTGCTGACGCTGACGGTGTCGGACACGAAGGGGGCCACCTCCGCGTTGAGTGTCACGATCCTCGTGAGCCCCGCGACGGGCAGCGCGGCGGTCAATGTCTCCGTCAACACGTGGCCGCAGGTGACGGGGATGACGGCGTCGCCCGGGTCCGTGGAGGTGGGGGCGACCACGGCGGTGGCGGCCGTGGTGACCGACAACGACGGGGACACTCTTGCCTATCAGTGGACGTCGGACTGCGAGGGCACGTGGGAGCACGCCACGTCGGCCCAGGCGAACTTCACCCCCACGGCGCCGCCTCCCGCGTCGGGCACCTGTGGACGGTGCGCGCTGAAGGTGGCGGTGTCGGACGGCAGGGGCGGGACGGCGGCGGGGACGCTGCGGGTCTGCGTGGGGCCTTCGACGACGGCGCGCTTCCCGCCAGAGGTGGTGGAGACGTTCAAGTCCCTGGCCAGCACGCCGGCGGAAGGGGGCACCGTCGTCTTCCGGGTGAGGGCGAAGGATCCGCAGGGCAGCGCGCTCACCTTCGACTGGGCCGCGAACACGGGCACGCTGGGAACGGCCACGCACGACGCGACGACGAGCGAGCGGGTCTGGACCGCGCCCGCGTGCGTGTCGCAGACGACGCCGCTCTCGGTGACGGTGTCCGTCACCAATGCCCTGGGCCTGTCCACCAGCGCCTCGTTCTCCTTGACGGGGGGCACGCCCTGCGTGGAGACGCCGGTGCTCGTGCTGCGGCTCGCCGCGGGCTGGTACCACTCGGTGGCCGCCAGGCATGACGCGGGCGCGTGGGGCTGGGGTGACAACGCCTTGGGCCAACTGGGGGATGGGACGACGGTGAATCCCTCCGCGCCGGTGCAGGCGCAGGGGGTGACGGGTGTCACGGCGCTGAGCGCGGGCGCCGTCCACACGGTGGCCCTGAAGCAGGACGGTACCGTCTGGGGTTGGGGCCACAATGTCTACGGCCAGGTCGGGGATGGGACGACCTTCCCGCGCGCCGAGCCGGTGCGGGTGCTGGACGTCACGGACATCACGGCCCTGGCCACGGGCGGCCACCACACGCTGGCGCTGGCGCGGGACGGTACCGTGTGGGCCTGGGGCTACAACGGCTATGGCCAGTTGGGGAATGGAACGGACGCCGAGCGCAGCCGTGCGGCGCGGGTGCCGGGCCTCGCGGACGTCCGCGCGATCGCGGCGGGCACCAACTTCTCGCTCGCGCTGAAGCAGGACGGCACCGTGTGGGCCTGGGGTGACAACACCTTCGGCCAGCTCGGGGACGGGACGGCGGTCCACCGCTGGACCCCCGTGCGCGTGCAGGAGCTGACAGGCGTCACGGCGCTGGCCGCGGGCATCTACCACACGCTCGCGCTGAAGCAGGACGGCACCGTGTGGGCCTGGGGCTTCAACGTCTTCGGTCAGTTGGGCGACGGGACGACCGCGAACCGCCTCCTGCCCGTGCAGGTGGAGGGATTGACGGCCGTGACGACCCTGGCCGCCGCCGGCCACCACAGCCTCGCGCTGAAGCAGGACGGCGGTGCCTGGGCCTGGGGCGACAACTCCCAGGGGCAGCTCGGGGACGGGACGGGCACCGCGCGCCAGGCTCCGGTGCCGGTGCAGGGCCTGACGGACGTGGGTGGCCTTGCCGCGGGCCTCTTGCATTCCCTGGCCTGGACACGGGACGGCGCCGTGTGGGCCTGGGGTGACAACTCCCACGGTCAGCTCGGGGACGGGACGACCCTCCGGGCCCTGGCGCCAGTCACGGTGCAAAGCCTGTCACCCTGAGCCAGAGCCCTGGTCACCCAGGGCTCCGTCCCGGGCTCACACGCTCAGAGGTTCTTTTCCAGCAGGCTGACGATCCGGTCCTTCTTGTCCGGGATGTCGTTCTCGTTGCCGCTGAAGTTGTGGCGGTAGAACAGGGTCTTGTCGGAGAAGCTGTAGAACTCCCGGTCGGCGGGCTCGATGCCGCTGACGAAGTACTTCTTGAAGCCGTCGCGCAGCGCCTGCTTCGAGAAGTCATCCACCGCGATGGCGTTCAGGGCCTGCAGCAGGGGCTCGAAGTAGATGACGCTGATGCCTTCTTCGAAGAGGTGCGCCTGACCCTCTTCGCCCAGCGTGGACCACTCCACCTCGAGCTCCAGCGGATATCCCAGCAGTTCATTGAACTTCTTCTGCCAGCCCGGAAACACATTCTGCTGGTACAGCGCGAGTGCTTTTCTTTCAGGCAATCCCATTGCGCATCCTTGGCTGTCATTCCCCCGATGGGACGCGCACGATTCAATGGACGGCGGAGGCCTGTCAAACCCAACCTTGTCTGAGAATTCGAGACGGCCGCGCCTGTCCAACCGCGTGACGCGGCGCTCCACTCCTGACGCGGCCCGCTGCGCTACGCGGGCTGGAGGAAGCGGCCGTCCACCAGATGGTCGATGACCTCCCGGGCGGAGCGCGGATCCAGGCGCGCCTTCGTGCCCAGCTGCGTCACCGCGCTGGAGACGGTGGTGGGGCGCTCGAAGGTGGCCAGGGCCGCGAGCAGGATGGCCCCGTCCTCGCCCTGCGCGAGCGTTGGATCCGAGAACTTGCGTGGGCTGACGGAAGGGGCGCAGCTCAGGGTGATGCCATCCACCGAGCGCATCACGGTCACGGGCTCCTGGGACACCTTCGCCGGGGCCCGGTGGGCGCCCAGCCAGTCCCCCAGCGTGAACTGCTGCTTCGACGGGGCGGTGTTCAAGAGCCGCGTGCGTCCGTTGATGTCGAGGTGCTTGCGGGCGTCCCGGTGCTTCCACGCCAGGGCATCCACGCGGTCGGAGGTGCGCTGCACGGCCGCTTCGAGCGCGGTGTCGTTGAAGCGGATCATCGGCACGGACACATCGCCGGGCTCGCGCTGCTCGAAGTAGTCGAGGAACTCCGTGAACGTGCGCGCTTCGGACACCATGTCGAACCGCGCGGGGTGTTCGGTGACCAGCGCGCCGGGTTGCGCTTCCAGCCGCTGATAGCCAATCACGCAGTCCAGGTCGATGATGCGCTCCACCAGTCGAAGCTCTTCGGTGAGCGTGGCCTGGCTCGCGAAGGGGAGTCCGCCGATGCCGGAGATTTCAATCTCCAGGTTCGGATGGCGGCGGGAGGCCTCGATGACCTCGAGCAGCTCCTGGTCCTTCGCGCAGGGCTTGAGCAGGCCCTTGCCCATCTGCTCCAGGCGCTGCTGTTCGGAGAAGCAGCCGATGTCGAGCACCATGTAGATGCGTTGGAACGTCCGGGCCAGCGCCTCGACGAGCTCCAGCTTGGGCACGCCCCAGAGGAAGTACGTGCAGCAGTGGCGCGACAGGTCGACGCCGGCCCAGGTGCTGCCCAGGAACTCCGCCGTGCTGCCCGCGAAGTCGTAGCGCATCTGCCAGGTCCGGCCGGCGATCTCCTGATGGTCGCGGCGCACGCTCTCCTCCGAGCGCAGGAACGGCTTCGCGCGCCCGAAGGCGGCCTTCTGGTTGCCTCGGGCGCCTCCGCAGTAGAGGCAGTTCTCGCCGCACCCCTTGCCGGGCGCGACCCAGCCGGAGAAGGAGTTGCGGTCCATCTGGCTCAGGAAGAGCTCGTTGAAGTGCGAGTAGTAGACGTCCTCGGTGTTGGTGGCGCCCTGCACGTACGCCAGCGGCAGCCGGCGGGGCTTGCCTTCGGCGTTCCGGCTCACGCAGTTGGGAGGGGTGGGGTCCCCCTGGCAGATGGCCAGCAGCGGCTTCTCACCGTCGCCCAGCACGATGTGGTCGAAGCAGTCCAGGCCGCTCAGCTCCCGCCACCAGTACGACGCGGAGTTGCCGCCCACGACGATGCGGATGCCGGGGTCGATTTCGCGCAGCGTGCGCGCGATGAGCAGCGCGCGGTCCACGTGGTGGAACCACTTGAGGCTGATGCCCACCAGCTTCGGGCGCACGCGGGTGACGAGGCTCTCGAAGGAGCGCACCACCTCCGCTTCGGTTTCGTCGCCGTCGTACAGCCGCACGAAGGCCTCGATTCCGCCGCGTCGCAGGTAGCTCGCCAGGTACAGGATGCCGCACGTGGCTTCGCCCGTTCCTGCACCGACGAGGAGCACTGGCGAGAGGTCACGACCACCACGCATGAGACGAGCACCGACCTTTCCGAGTCGTTGCCAGCGTAGACGATTCAAGCAGGGCCAGCGTGGAATGGTTGGCGCCTGGCGCGCAGGCATGCAGGCGGCTCGAAGGCCGCCCGTGCTCCTGGGCCGGCGGCGGCAGTCCCCGGGCGGGGAAGGGGAGGTTCGCGATTCCCCCCTTCGCGCCACTAGAGTGCCGCGACCATGACTCCCCCTTCGCCGCGCTCCTTCGCGGCCACGCCCCCTCCAGCAGGGGCGCCCGTCCCGGTCGCGGCGCTCGATGGACTCCGGGCCGTGGCCGTCGTGCTGGTGCTGCTGTCGCACCTGCCCTCCCGGTATTTCATCGGAGGGTTCGTGGGGGTCGACGTCTTCTTCGTCCTCAGCGGGTTTCTGATCATCACCACGCTGACGCGGGGGTTCCAGGCGCGCGGGCGTCGGGAGTTCGCTTCCTTCTACTTCCGCCGCATCCTGCGACTCTGGCCGCCGCTCGCGCTCTGCCTCGTCCTGGCGTGGGCCCTGTGGGACCGGGGCGCCTCCGCCAGACCCGTGCCCGACTTCACGCTCGCGGCGCTCGCGGCCGTGTTCAACGTCGCCAACTGGCGGGTGCTCGTGGAGCCGGATTCGATGTGGCTGCTCAGCCACACCTGGTCCCTGTCCATCGAGGAGCAGTTCTATCTGGTGTGGCCGTTGGGGCTCTGGCTGATGCTGTCCCGGAAGCGGGACCCGCGCCTCATCCTGGGGGGAATCATCGCCACGCTCTGGCTGGTCCGAGGGGCCGTGGTCCTCTGCGGCCTGGAGCTCAATCTCTCACGCAATTCGCTGACCCGGATGGACGCCCTCCTGCTGGGCTGCGTGCTGTCCCTCCTCCAGCACGGCCCCTGGCTCCAGTCCCGCTGGCTGCGGTGGCTCCAGCATCCGGCGACCAGCGTGCTGGCGCTGGTGACGCTCGTGTTGGCGTCCGTCTTCCAGGAGGAGGGCCCGGTGTATTACGCGGTGGGGATTCCGGTCATCTCCGTCGCGGCGACCGCGCTGATCGCCCATGGGATTGCCCGGCGTCCCGGTCGCGTCCTGCGCCTGCTCGAGTGGGGGCCGCTGACGTTCATCGGGCGCCGCTCGTACGGCCTCTACCTGTACCACTTCCCCATCTTCTTCACGCTGAACAGCCACCGCGTCGTGCCCACGCGGAGCAACTTCATCTCCTTCTCGCTGGGGGCGCTCGCGGCGACCTTCGCCGTGGCCTGTCTGTCTTTCTGGCTGGAGGAGCCGCTGCTGCGCTGGGGACGGGCCTGGTTGGAGGGACGGCACCGGGCCGACTCGCTTGTTGGCCCCGGAGTGACCCTGTAGCGTGCCGCACCCAGCCATGCCGAAGCCCGACCTCGCCATCTCCATCGTCAATCACAGCAATCCGCACCTGCTGCACGACTGCCTGCGCTCGCTGTACGCGAACACCCACGACATCACCTTCGACGTGTGGGTGGTGGACAACGCCACGGACGGCCGGGGCGTGGAGGCGATGCGCCGGGACTTCCCCCAGGTGAAGTGGCTCTTCAACACGGAGCGCAAGGGCTTCTCCGCCAACCACAACCAGGTGTTGCGGCAGGCCGAGGCGCGGCACATCTGCATCTTCAACGACGACACCCTGGTGCATGACGGGGCCTTCGACACGCTGGTGCGCTTCCTGGATGAGAACCCGCGCGTGGGCATGGTGGGCGCGAGGCTGCTCAACGCGGACGGCACGCTCCAGAATTGCGTCTTCCGTCCCATGACGTTGTCCGGGGCGCTCTTCGACCTGCTCTTCCTGCCGCGCCCGCTGCACTTCCTCAAGGAGCGCAACATCGACCCGGTGATGTACGGGCACGACATGGCGCGGGTGAACTGGGTGCTGGGCGCGTGCATCGTCGTGCGCGAGGAGTGCCTGCGCGACGTGGGCCTGCTGGACGAAGTGCTGTCCCCGCTGGGGAACACGGAGGACACGGACTGGTGCGTGCGCGCCTGGAAGGCCGGCTGGGAGGTGGCCTTCTGCCCGGAGGCGGTCATCACGCACCTGACGAGCCGTTCGTTCCGCCCGTCCGCCACCGGTCACGACAAGGTGCGGGTGGAGTTGTGGCGCACGCGGCTGGCGTACTTCCGCAAGCACCACGGCCGGCTGCATGAGGCGCTGCTGCGGCTCATCCTCGTGGGCACGCTGCCCTACAACTCGCTGGTGCTGACGCAGACGTTGCTGCGCGGACGCATGGCGCCGGAGGAGTACCGGCGCCAGCTCTCCACCTTCGCGCGCATCGGCGAGATGGGCGCGCGCACGCGGGTGGGGTGAGCCCCGGGCGCGGTTCGCCGTGCTGCCTGCCTCTGTGTGTTTGAGTGTGACGCGGAGTGCGTGTCAGGCTCGGGGTTCACGGAGGGCGGGCCATGATGCGGATCGAGGCCATCGGGATGAGTTCCTGCCTGGGCCCCGGGGTGACGGCGTGCGCCGCCTTCAGGGCGGGCATCACGCGGCACCAGCCTTCGGAGGCGGTGACCACCTTCCTCCCTGGCGACAGCGAGGCGCAGCCCGTCAACGTCTGTGCCATTCCGGGCATCACGCTGGGCTTCTCCAGCCTGGGTCGGCTCATCGCCATCACCGAGGATGCGCTGGGAGACCTGGGTGCGAAGCTGTCGCTGGAAGCACTGGGCCGCGAGGCGGGCGTCTTTCTCGCGCTGCCTGACTTCTCCTCCCCTGAAGAGACCCCCCAGGCCCGGGCGGCCAGCCAGGAGGCACTGGGCCGTCAGGTGTTGGGGCGGGCGCTGGCGGGACATGGCGTGTCCTGGCCCGAGGACCGCTGGCGATTCTTCACCGGAGGCTCGGCGGGCTTCGCGATGGCCCTGGCCGCTGCACGGGTGGAGTTGGAGCGCCGCACCTTCGACGTGGTGGTGATTGGCGGCGTCGACTCGCTCGTGGACCCCGAGCACCTGCGCTTCCTGCTCGCTGAGCGGCGCCTCAAGACCGCGGACAACCCTGTCGGACTGTTGGCGGGGGAGGCGGGGGCCCTGCTCGTGATGCGGGCTCGCACGACGGGGGGCATTGGCGGAGGCGCGCCTCCGGTCGAGTTGCTCGCCGTGCATATCGCCGTGGAGCCGCGATCGCTGGCATCCGGAGCGATGCCCGATGGCGGAGCGCTCGCCACGTGCGTGAGGGAAGTGCTCGGGACTTCTCCGGAGCAGGGGGTGGCCTTCATCTGTGACCTCAATGGCGAGCAGCGCCGCGCCTGGGAATGGGGGACCGCATTGGTGCGCCTGAAGTCGCTCGTTCCTTCGCTGGGGAACTCACCCACGTGGGTGCCCGCGACGGGGTTCGGGGACGTGGGGGCGGCGATGGGCGCCGTGGGCGCATGCCTCGCGGTGCGTGCCTTCGAGCGCCGTTATGCGCCAGCACGCCGGCTGGTCATCGTCTCGCAGTCAGATTCGGGAGAACGCGCCGCGTTCATGCTGGCCGCCGCGGGTTCTTCTCACGCAGGAGGTCCGGGATGGGCAACATGAGCAGCACTGGCCGTGTCGCGACGCTCGAATCCCTCATGCAGGGAAATTACGAGTTGTATGGGCAGGGCATCTCCAAGGGGCGCTCCAACGTCCAGGACCTGGGCCCCCTTCCTGGGGAGGCCCGCGCCATGAAACGGAACGCGGCGCGCAAGCAGCAGGTGACCGAGACGAAGAAGCGCCGCAAGACCGACGGTGACGCCTCTTCCGAAGGCCCGCATGCCAGCCCGTTGACGCCGCACAGGGCCATTCTCGGCAAGGGCACGAACTACGCGCGCAACGGTTCAACGTACATTCGAAGCAACCGGCTTGGTGAGTACAGCGCCTTCGGGCACCTGGGACCCACTGCTTTCCAGGCAGGTGTCGCAAGCCGTGCGAGCATCGCCGAGGGCAGCAACTTCAATCCCGCGGTGAGCGGTCAGACCCTGCCGTATCGCTGGCAGGCCCACCACCTGATTCCGGGAGAGGCTTTCTACTCCGAGGACGCTTCGGGCAAGCCCGTCATCGACAAGGATGAGAACTTCGACATCCTCCTCCAGACGCCCTACGACATCGATCATGGCCACAATCTGGTCATCCTTCCCTCCGTTTCCTGGGCGGTCCCCGTCCACGCGCTGCTACAACATCCGAACAATCACAATGACTACACACAGGACGTCATGGAGGGGCTCGGTCACGTCGATGCCGAAATCGATACATTGCGTGGACAAGGCAAGCCTCATGAGGCCATCGTCGGGAGCGTCTTTGAACAACTGAAGAGTCTTGAAACCCAACTTTGGACGCTGCTTCTCAAGCGGTCCCGCAGGGCCGTCCGTGGTGCCGCGGAAGGGCAGCGATACGACGGTCCCTGGTGCCGATGGCAGACTCGAAAGGGGAAGGATTATGGCAGTTGGCCAGCGCTGTGGTGAGCGTGGAGGACGGGTCTCATGAGCTTCTGGATGGTGGCGTGCAGGAACGATGGAGCGTTGCTTGACGCCTATCCGGAAGGCCCCGAGGGGTGGCGGTATCTGGAGCCCCAGCCGCTCGCCCATGAGTTTCGAGAAGGCGCGGTCATGGGCTTTTCCCCCAGCTTTCCGGAGCGGCGGAAGGTCTACGACTTCGTCAACAACAGTCGTGCTCTACAGATTGTCTCCATCCGGGTCCGCCGTGTCGTCGCGGAGCTTGCACCGAACGACGTCGAGTTCCTCCCTGTCACGCTGGTGGACCACAACAAGGACGTGGTCTCGCGTGAGCACTTCCTGATGAATTTGCTCCACCGCCGGGATGTCATCGACCTGGAGCACTCGGATGTCGTCATGAGTTCCATTCTCAAGACGGAGATCCAGTTCGTGCATGGGTTGGTGCTCAAGCAGGACATCCCGTCCGAGGGTCCGCGCATCTTCCGGCCCGTCCATTTGCGCATCCGCACCTTCGTGGACGACGTCCTCCGGAATGCACTCACCCAGGCCGGGCTCACGGGCTGCCGGTTCCTGCCAGCCCATGGCTGGGACGGCGACGAGGACTGAGGCTCCGCGCCCATGGAATTCGACCTTGCCTTGCTTCGTGAGGATGCCGGTGCCGCGGTGCGCTCGCTCATCGAGCACATCGGTCCGGGGGACGGAGAGCGGGATGCCCTCGTGGACAACACCCGGGAGCTGTGCGGGAGCTTCGTCACCATCGCCGCCGCCACGCTGCTGCTCGAAGGGCGCTCCCAGCCCTTCTTCCTGAACCTGTGCCGGTCCGCGGAGAACTGGCGCCGCCTGTTGGTCCATCTGGAGTCGCGCGGGCTGACACCGCCCCCTGCGTTCTGGGGCCTCACCCCGCTGGCGGGCGCGGTGGTCGCCTGCCATTGGAAACTCGCGGCCGAACTCGCCACGCACCTCTCACCCCGATTGCAGAAGGAGACCGAGTACGCGGTGGAGTTCGCGTGGGCGCACGCGCTGGGGGCCCTGGTGCTTCACGGTGTGCGGGGTGAGGATCCCGCCCCGTGCATCGAAACGCTGGAGCGCGCCAGCCGGGAGGACTGCTGGCCCGCGCTCGCGTGGGCGCTGGTGCGCGGTGATGCCCCGGCCTTCGAGGCTGCGTTTGAGACCGCCCTCTCCGTGCACACCGTCCGCACCGAAAAGCTCGCGCGCTCCTTCACCGTGCGGGTGGACCGCTTCGCCGCGCACCGGTTCCTGTGGTTCGACGGACTGGCCCTGCTTCGGCTGGCCCGGAGGCAGGGGCTTGCCGTCGTCGACAGGGGCCACCGCTATTGTCCGCCGCTCGCGCTCGCACCCGTGACCGAGCGCTACCCGGGAGACTGGGTGCTGTCCCTGGGCATGCCCTGACAGCGCTTTCAGCGCGCGTACCGTTCGCGACGCAGCGGGCGCCACTGGTAGGCGCACTCGTTGAGGTGCAGCACCGAGTCGAGCCTCGCGCCCGGGGCGAGTGGCCCCTCCTGGAGGTACTCGCAATACAACTGCTCCGATTGGACGAACCGTGCGTTCCAGGGCTCGCGGTCGATGGTCAGCACGTACACGAACCCGTCGGCTACGCCGAACGCGTCGTAGCAGTCCACCAGGGGCTCCTGGAGCGCGTCCAGGTCCTTCCACACGCTGCCCTCCGGCGGCTGCGTCCGGGGCTCGGTGTCGAAGACGCCCACCAGCCTGCCTCCGGGGAAGCGCGGCTCCGGATCCACTCCCACCGTGAGCAGGGAGCCCTCGCGCGCCATCACCATCCGGGCTTCGCCGAACTCGTGGAACTTGAACTCCTTGAGCGCGTTCCCGACGTTGCGCATGACGGGGTCGCTCGTCTCGCTGCGCACGAAGTAGCCGCCGCGTCGCCAGTCGCCCTTCGCGTTGCGGTAGCGCACCGCGGCCCGGTAGCTCACCTGGTAGAAGCAGACGCCCAGCAGCGGGAGCAGCCCGCGCGGCCGCATGTCGCGCAGCGAGGACATCAGCACCTGCACCCAGGCCGTGCCGTGGAAGACCTCCGGCTCCAGGGGCGCGGGCAGCAGGCGCGCGAGGAGGTCCGGATCCACCGCGTAGTTGAGGGAGACAGCCTCCACCCAGTGCGTCTGCACCTGCGTGAGCCACGGCACCGAAGGACAGGTCTCCATGCCGTCGGAGCTGGGACTGGGGTCCTGCGCCTGTTCCAGCGCCGCGTGTGCTTCGCGCAGCGCTTCGTGCCCGGAGGGCGTCAGCCTCCAGGTGCCTCGCGAGGATTGCACCCACCCCGCCGTGACGAGCCGCCGCAGCACCCCGGCGGGATCCGCGACGCCCGCGTCTTCCAGCCTCGTCGCCAGCGCCCGTTCGGTGAGCCCGAGCGGTTCCAGGGCCAGCGCCACCAGCGCCGCGAGCACCTCCGGACTCATACCAGCCGGGGCCCCTCGCCCCCGGCGGCGAGCCGTCGGCTCCGGGCGCGGTGGAGCGCCAGGCCCGAGCCGAACTGGACGAGGAACCAGAGCCCGCCCAGCACTCCGAACGCGTGGGCTTCCATGCGGGTCATCCCCAGGGCGACCAGCGCGAAGAGCAGGGCCATCCCGTACCAGACGCGGCCCATCAGCGCGCCCATGGACGCGAAGGACATGGCGAACAGGACGCACGCCACGGGGGGCACGAAGAGCCGATCCAATCCGAGCAGCAGGTTGAGCAGCGCCACCAGCACCAGCCCCCCGATGAACGTGGTCCAGATGGCCCAGATCTGCCGTTCGATGAACGAGCGCACCCCGGCCGTCTGGCCGCGCTTCATCGCGAAGATGCTGGCGAAGTTGAAGAGCAGCAGCACGCCCCAGAGCAGCACGAAGGGGACCGGGCCGCGATGGCCCGCTTCCCACAGCCAGTCCGTGGCCAGGAAGCCTCCACCGTTGGTGAAGGCGTGGATCATCCAGATGGCGCCCCAGTTCTGGAGCGCGGTGTCGTCGCGGGCCTGCGCGACGACCCGGCGCATGAGTTCGAGGGCCTGGGTGGCTTCGGTGCGATTCATCGCCCGGGAGGCTACTGCTTTTGGCGGCCGCCCGGGTTGCGCCCTTCAGCTCCGGGCCGGCTTCAGCCTCCGGCGCAGCCAGGCCTCGCCGCTCACCAGGCCGATGCCCGCCAGCACCAGGGCCGCGCCCCAGAGGAAGCTCAGCGTGAGCGGCTCCTTGAGGATGAGCACGCCCAGCGACACGCCGAACAGCGGCGTCATGAAGGAGAACACGGCCAGTTGGGACGCCAGGTAGCGGCGAAGCAACCAGAACCAGGCCAGATAGCTGGCGAAGGACACGCCGATGCCCTGGAACAGCACGCTGCCCACCGCCAGGGGCGTCACGGAGACCTGCGCCGTCTGCCCCGTGGCGAAGGCCACGCCCAGCAGCAGCACGAAGCAGAGGGCCAGTTGGTAGAACAGCGTCAGGGCCGCGGGCGCTTCGGACAGGCGCGAGCCGCGGACCACCACCGTCGTGAGGCCCCATGCGAGGCCCGCGCCCACCGCGAGCGCATCGCCCAGCAACATGCGCGCGTCGAAGTGCTGGTGCGTCGCTCCGCCCGCGAACGCCACGGCGATGCCGCCAAAGCACACGGCGATGCCCAGCCACTGCAACGGCCGCAGCTTCTCACCGGGCAGCAGCAGGTGCAGACCGAGCGCGGAGAAGACGGGCGCGGTGTAGAGGAACACCGCGACGTGGCCCGCGCTGGTGTACGTGAGCGCCAGCGCGATGAGCAGGAACTCCGCGGAGAAGAGTACGCCGGCCAGCAGGCCCCCCCGCAGCGTGCCCTGACGCAGGCCCTCCCAGCCTCCTCGCCACGTCATGAGGAGCCCCACGAGCAGCGCCGCCACCCCCGAGCGCAGCGCCGCCTGGAGGATGGGCGCGATGTCGTGCGCCGCCAGCTTGATGGCCACCTGTTGCATGCCCCAGAGGGCGCACAGCCCCAGCATCACCTGGAAGCTGAACGCATCCGCGCCGCGCCGCGGGCTCACGGGCGCGCCTCCACCAGGAGGCGGCGCGGCAAGGCGAGGGCGATAGGACTGCGGGCATGCGCGGTGGATGACATGGCGGGGTGGGTGTCCAGGGCTGACCTGCCCTTGATTAACCGTTACCGCCCTGTTGTGACAGCACTCCTCCTGGCGGACCCCCGCAAGCGCTCGGACGTGCTTGGGCGACCCAGAAGCCCCCCGTCCTCCAAGGGGGCGTGGAAGCGCTCTTCGCTACGGCACGCGCTCCGTGTCCACGGCGGCCTTCACGTTCCCGGTCATCACCGAGGCGCTCTGGTAGATCTCCCCCAGGCCCTTGCCGATGCCTTCCCAGGCGAAGGTCTCCGCCAGCCGGCGGGCGTTCATCGCGAGCTTCTTGCAAAGGTCCGGATCATTGCGCAGCCGGCGCAGGGCGTCGGCGAACTCCTGCGGGGACTCGGCGAGCAGGACGTCCTCGCCCTCCACCATGGGCAGGCCCTCCACCGCCAGCCGCGTGGCCACCACGGGCACGCCCGCCGCCGCCGCTTCCAGCACCTTGAGGCGCGTCCCGCTGCCCGCGCGCAGGGGGATGGCCGTCGCCAGGGCTCGCGCCAGGTGCGGCGCCACGGACGGCACCGAGCCCGTGACCACCAGCCGCTCATTCTCCAGAGCCCGCACGGACGCGGAAGGGCTGCGGCCCACCACCATGAGCCTGCCCGGCGCCAGCTCCGACGACACCAGCGGCCACACCTCCCGGGCCAGCCGCAGCACCGCGTCCTCGTTGGGCCACCAGTCCATGGAGCCCACGAAGACCAGGTCGT
>SECN01000526.1 GCA_004173515.1 Myxococcaceae bacterium
GTTCAGCCCCCGCCCATCCCGGCCGGGAAACCATGCATCAGTGTATCAGTCCCCACGGCCCGGCCCGCCAGGGCCCCTTTTGGCCTCAACGGATTTTTCCAAGAATTTCCGCCCTTTTTTCACGCCATTAAACACTCGATTTGTGACGGGTCGCGTCGGGGATTCCGGGAGTTCGGGTCGGGCGGGACCCCAACTGCAAGTAAAATCGGCGTGTCAACCGATGCAATCACCGGAACTCAACCATTGGTATTCATTGTTTTCTGGGAAGACGCGTTAACTTTCGCAACCCATCGGAAACTCTGAAGTTGGCCCGTGCGAGAATCCTTCATCCCCCTTGCAGTGTGAGTGACCCATGAGCATTCGCCGCACCGAAGGTCAGACTCCCGTAACGCTCCGTCCCACCACTGAGACCGCGAAGGCCCCGGCGAAGGCGCAGAACGTGCTGCGCGTGAAGGACGGCTTCGAGTCCGTCAAGGGCGTGGCGGGTGCCAACACCGCCGCGGCCGTCGTGCCCCCGACGACGACGTCGACGCAGGGCGCGGCCCCGGGCCGCCTCGCGCTGGACAGCAAGGAGGCGCAGTCGGCCATCCAGACGTCGCTCAAGCACCTGACGCCGCCGCTGACGGCGTCGTCGCTGCTGGCGGCCAACAAGTCCGGCCCCACGCTGGCGCCCAAGAGCGTCGAGCGCGACGAGCTGGGAATGACGCACGTGCGCCTGGATCGCGTGCACGAGGGCGTGAAGGTGTTCGGTGAGCAGCTCATCAGCCACCTGGGCACGGACGGCAAGGTGTCCAGCGTCACGGGCGAGCAGAACCCCATCCCCGCGGGCCTGGGTTCGCAGAAGCCGAAGCTGGCGCCGCAGCAGGCCATCGACATCGCGAAGAAGGAGCTGGGCGGCAAGGCCGACAAGCAGCCCTCTTCCGAGCGCGTCATCTACCAGGACGTGGAAGGCAAGTACCACTCCGCCTACCAGGTGGAAGTGACGCAGATCGCCGGCCAGGAGAAGCCCAAGAAGCAGAACTACATCATCGACGCCAACACGGGGAAGGTGCTGGAGAGCTTCAACAAGATCGGCGGCTACTCGCGCCCCGCGACGGCGGACACCACCAAGCAGGCCTCGGTGGTCGCGACCCCGAACGCGCCCATCCCGGACCTGGGCAAGGCCGAGTCCAAGGTCACCATCACGGAAGACGTGACGGTGGACACGCTGAAGCTGGACCTGGACATCAAGCACACCTACAGCGGCGACCTCACCATCAGCCTGACCAGCCCGTCCGGCAAGACGGAGGTGGTGCAGAGCCGCAAGGGTGGCGGCGTGGACGACGTGAAGGGCTCCTTCGACCTGTCCGCCTTCAAGGGTGAGTCGGCCAAGGGCGAGTGGACGATCACGGTCGAGGACAAGGCCAAGCGCGACACGGGCACCCTGCAGTCCTGGGGCCTGACCGTCACGGGCAAGGCCACCACGCCTCCCCCCACGGACCCCGTGGGCAAGGCGGACGACCAGTCCATGTACAGCGGCCACGTCGACCTGAAGACCACGAAGAACGCGGACGGCACGTACTCGCTGGAGGACTCGACGCGCGGCAAGGGCGTGGTGACCTACGACGCGAAGAACGCGAACACGGCCAGCGGCCAGACGAAGATCACCGACGACAACGACAAGTGGGGCGAGGCCACCGACCCGGCGCGCGCCAAGGCCGGCATCGACGCGCACTACGGCGCGGCCATGACCTACGACTTCCTCAAGGACGTCCTGGGCCGTGACTCCATCGACGGCGCGGGCGAGAAGCTCGTCAGCTACGTGCACGTGAAGAACAACTACGTGAACGCGTTCTGGGACGGCGAGAAGATGAGCTACGGCGACGGCGACGGCAAGAACGCCGGCCCGCTCACCACGCTGGACATCGCCGGCCACGAGATCGCGCACGGCCTCACCGAGCGCACCGCCGGCCTCATCTACAGCGGCGAGTCCGGTGGCCTGAACGAGTCCTTCAGCGACATCATGGGCACGGGCGTGGAGTGGTACGCGGCGCAGAACAACCCCGAGGCCAAGTGGAACTGGACCGTGGGCGAGGCCGCGTGGACGCCGACGAACGGCGACCCGGATGACGGCCTGCGCTACATGAACGACCCGACCAAGGACAAGTACTCGGTCGACAACTACAAGAACTACCCGAAGCAGACGGAGGTGCACGGCTCCAGCGGCATCTCCAACAACGCCTTCTACCTCCTGGTGGAGGGCGGCAAGAACCGCACCTCCGGCCTGGAAGTGAAGGGCGGCGTCGGCATGGAGGACGGCCTGAAGATCTTCGGCCGCGCCCTCACCACGTACATGACCCCGAAGACGACGTTCGCCCAGGCCCGCGAGGCCACCATCAAGTCCGCCACGGACCTGTACGGCGCGGACTCCAACCAGGTCCAGAAGGTCAAGGACGCCTGGACCGCGGTCGGCGTGAACTAGTCCTCACCCCGGTTTCCTGAAGCACTCCGAGGCGGGTCCGGTGTCGAAACCGGGCCCGCCTCTTCCTTTTGCTTCACACGGGCTTCACGCCCGCTTCACGCGAAGAAGCGCGTCAGCACCGCCACCATGCGGGCCACGTCGGACGCGGCGGCCATCTCCCGGATGGAGTGCATGGACAGCATGGGGTTGCCCACGTCCACCGTGCGGATGCCCAGCTGCCCCGCGGTGATGGGGCCAATGGTGCTGCCGCAGCCCAGGTCCGTGCGGGTGACGAAGTGCGGGTAGTTGGGGTGCACCGCGTGCGCCATGTCCGCGCTCACCATGAACGAGCGGCGGATGGAGCGGTGGAACGCGTCCGCCTTGCCGTCCGCGTGGCCCTGGACGATGCGCTCCAGCAGGTCCTTGAGGAACGGCGACGCGGCGCCCTGCGCGCTGCGGCTGCCGCACTCCTCGTGGTCATAGAGCACCACGCCGCAGGTGGCCTCGCGCGGGCCGCCCGGCGACAGCAGCGCGGTGAGCCCGGTGTGACAGGACGCCAGGTTGTCCAGGCGGGGCGCGTGGAGGAACTCGCCGTGCAGGCCCGAGCGCGTGGACGGCTGCACGTCGTAGAGGCACAGGTCGTAGCCCAGCAGGTCGTCCGCGGCCGCCGTCACGCCCTCTTTCGCCAGCTCCTCCACCAGCAGCGCGCGCAGCTCCGCGGGGCCCGCGCTCTCCAGGCCCAGCACCGGCACCATGTGGTCCTGCGCGTTGAGCTTCAGGCCCTCGCTGTTGACGGCGCGGTTCAGGTGGATGGCCAGGTTGGGCACGCGCAAGAGCGGCCGCTTGAAGTCCACCAGGTGGTGTTCGGGGCGGCCGTTCTTCAGCACCACCACGCGGCCCGCGAGCGACAGGTCGCGGTCCAGCCACGTGTGCAGGAGCACCCCGCCATAGATTTCAACGCCGAGCTGCTGGTAGCCGTGGCGGTTGACGGGCGCGTTCGGCTTGAGGCGCAGGTTGGGCGAATCCGTGTGCGAGCCCACCAGCCGGAAGCCGGTGGCGTCCACGGGCTTCGTGCCCAGTTGGAAGGCGGCGATGCTCGTGTCGCCGCGCACGACGAAGACCTTGTCCCCGGGCTCGAGGGACCAGGACTCCCGTTCGTCCAGCGCGCGGTACCCCGCGTCGGTGAGGCGGCGCGCCGTCTCCCGCACGGCGTGGTACGGCGTGGGCGACGCGTCGATGTACTGGAGGAGGTCTCCGGCCTGCTTGTCGGTGTCGGTGGGGCTCATGGGCCCGGCACGCTAACGCCGTCCGGCCTCCATGCCACGTCCCATCTTCGGCCCGGCGTCCAGGAAGGTCCCCAGCAGCACCCAGCGGCGGGCGGAGTCCTCGCGGGCCTTCTTCGCCGCGAGCGGCGTCGTGTAGTGCCAGAAGGGCAGCCGGTACACGGTGATGCCGCCCACGGTGCTGACCTTCGTCAGTTCGGAGAAGTGCCCGTCCTTCGCATACACGAGGTACTGGTGGTCCACGGCGGGCATCGTCAGGCTGACGTGCATGTCCACATAGCCGTGGCGCGCGTCGTCCTCCTCCGGGTGGTGGTCGGTGTGCGGGCCCGTGTAGTCGCCGGGGCTGTAGCAGAGCGTCTGGATGCCCCACCCGCGCTTGAGTGCCCGGCCGCTCACCGCCGCCGCGAAGCCCGCGAACGTGTCCGAGCGCAGGAGCGCCACCAGCCCCAGGGCTTCCGCCGCGCGCCACGAGCGCGAGCGCCGGCTCTCCAGCAGCGCGGTGCGCACGCGCACCGTCTTGGGCAGCGCCTCCGTGTAGTTCTCCACCATGCCGGAGATGGAGTCCTCCGGGATGGGGTCCTCCATCGTCACCAGCGTGTCGAGCATCGCCGCGTCCAGCGCATCGCGGACCTGCGACGCCTTCTTCACGTCGATGACGCCTTGCAGCGCGATGAAGGGACGCGCGGGATCCAACAACGCGCCGCACGTCTCGGAGTCTCGACCTTCGAGAATGCGACGCCCCTTGGGGGTGAGCAGGTCGGCGAACTGGGTGGGAAAGCGCGGGGCCATGGCGCGCACCATAGCGGCCCGGGGGCGGAACGCACGCGCCGGGGTGTCTGGGCACCGGGGACAGGCAACTCCCCTGCTCGCCCGGGCGATAATCCCTTACTCCGAGTTCCAGGGTAGAAGGTGACCATGACGTCCGTCCGCCGCCCCCCCACCGCCGCATCCTCCGCAGCCACGACCCGCACACAGGCCCCGGCCGCGCAGACGACCCGGTCCAATCAGGTGACGCAGGTGTCGCGCGCGGAGGTGCTCAACCGCGCGGAGCTGGCGCGCGTGCGCTCGACGCAGCCGCCGGTGGCGCCGACGCCGGGCTCGTGGCGCGGTGGCGCGAACACGGAGGTGGGCCGCGCCATCCAGACGATGCGCTCGCGGCTGTCGGACGTGAACATCAGCATCAAGGGTGACACGCCGCAGAGCCTGTTCGACCGCGCCATCCTGGACAACAAGCACGTGACGAACGAGCAGATCCTGGAGATGTCCAAGGTGACGCTGGAGCAGTTGGCCACGGACCCCAAGGACCGCGCCAAGGTGCTGGAGAAGGTGCCCAACGCGCGCGAGCTGCCGGTGCACAAGTTCACCGTGGCGATGCTGTCCGCGGTGACGGGCATCGACCGCGCGAAGCTGTCGGAGGCCTGTCCGGACCTGGGCCTCACGGGCGCGCCGGGCACGCCGCTGCTCTACGCGGCCAAGACGGAGCGCATGCAGCGCTCCACCGCCCTGCACGACTTCACCGACTACATGCGCGGCGCGGGCGTGAAGGGCATGAACAAGGCCGTCTGGGGCGTGGAGAACCGCATCCTCTCCGCCATCGTCTCCGCGGCCGGCGGCGGGCGGTACTGACGCCGTCGTAGTGCGTCCCATGCGCAGGAGGAGGCACGAAAGCCCCTCCCGCGCGGGGTTGCCTCAATCCTCGCCCGTGCCCCCGGCCAGCTTCTGGCGCGCGGACTCCAGGCGCTTCACCCGCACCTTCGCGGCCAGGTCGAGCAGGCGCCGGTCGCGACGCCACTTCTCCCGCGTCTCCACGTCCACGCCCTCCCAGGCCGTCTCGCAGCGCTCCAGCGCGCGGCCCAGCTGCGCGAGCGCGCCGCCCAGCGCCACGTGCACGCCCGGGTCGCTCGGGTCCTCGTTCGCCAGCGCCCGCATCATCACCGCGATGGAGACCAGCTCCTCGCGCAGCGCCACCGGCCAGCCGCACCTGCGGCCCACCTTCACCAGCCAGCCCAGCACCGCCAAGTTGACGTGGCAGTCCTCCACAGTGCGGAACGGCCGCAGGTAGCGCGTGTACCCGTCCCCGGGCAGCACGTCCTCCGGGGCCACGGCGACGCCCTCCAGCCGCAGCGCCGCGTGCGGCACCTCCGGCACGAAGTCCAGGGGCGGCAGCGGCTCCACCCGTACGCCGGGCCTCTTCGCGTCCACCACCACCATGCGCAGGCGGTTGCGCCCCTGCGCGTCGCGGCCCTCGGTGGCCACCACCAGCAGCAGCTCCGCGTGCGTGCCCAGGGTGACGTAGGTCTTCGTCCCGTCGAGCTTCCAGCCCGCGCCGGCCGGCGTGAGCGTGGTCTCGATGGCGTTGGGGTGGCCCCCGCCCGACTCGGTGGCGCAGAGCGCGACGCGCCGGTCCGAGGCAAGCTGGGGGAAGAGCGAACGCAGCGCGGCGTGGTAGCCGGACGCGAACGCGAACCCCAGCCGGTCCGCCCGGAACCCGCTGGCGAGCGCCAGGTCCGCAGGGGCCTGGAAGCGCGGCGGCAACGCGAGGTGCCGTCGCCACCAGACCTCCACGGAGTCGAGCGCGGGTGAATCAGGAGCTTCGGTGAGCAGGAAGCGCAGGACGTCTTTCACGCCCCCACTCTAATCCCCACCCCTGGAACACGCGCGGTCGTTTGGCGGGGCTTCAGCCCGTCGCGCGGCGGCCCCGGCCCGCCGTCTTCGCGCGCTTCGTGCCCCGCTGCTTGCCCGCGGCGGACTTCGACTTGGGAGCGGACTTGGACTTGGAGGCGGCCTTGGACGCGGACTTGGACTTCGACGCGGCCTTGGACTTCGACGGGGCCTTGGCGGAGCGCTTGGCCTTGCTCGCGGGCTTCTTGCGGCGCGCGGGGGCCTTCTTCTCCGGGGCGAGGATGGTGCCCCGGCACGAGGGCGTGCCGCAGCGGCAGATGTAGAGCCCCTCGGCGTCGTCGCCCATCTCCGGGGTGCGCTCGTAGGCGTAGTCGTACGTCAGCTCCTCCCCCGGTTCGATGGCGCGCAGCGCGTAGATGTGGATGTGGCCCTTGTCGATGAGCGACTGGCAGTTGGGCTCGCACGAGTGGTTGATGTAGCGCGACTCGTTGTGCAGCGTGCCCGCGTCCAGGACCGTGTCGTCGTCCAGGTTGAAGAGGAAGGTGTGGTGGCGCTCCATCGACTCGTCGTCGTAGCGCGTGTCCGCCTGGGCCTGGGTGAGGCGCTCACCGATGTACTCGATGATGCGCGTGCCCTTGCGGATGCGACGGGTGGCGAAGGCACCGAGTCCCTGGATGGGCGACTGGCGCAGCTCGAAGGGGATCGACGGGGTCGGCTGGAAGGAAGGAGAAGTCATCATCGGGGGTCGGGGCGCGGCTGGGGCGGGGTGCGTGTTCAACCAGGACGCTGCCGTGAAGCGCGGTGTAGCGTGCCGCAGTCAAGCGCGCGAAGAAAGGCACTCGATATGCGGTGGTGGCTCGTGGTGGGAGCGGTGAACGCTTTCCTGTCGGTGGCGGCGGGGGCCTTCGGGGCGCACGCACTGCGGGCCCGACTGCCCCAGGACCTCCAGGTCGTCTTCGAAACCGGGGCGCGCTACCACATGTACCACGCGCTCGCGCTGGTGGCCGTGGGCCTGCTGGGCGTGACGCGGCCCTCCGCGCTCCTGTCCGCCTCCGGGTGGGCGATGCTCGCGGGCATCGTCCTGTTCTCCGGCAGTCTGTACGCGCTGGCCCTCTCCGGGGTGCGCGTGCTGGGCGCCATCACCCCGCTGGGGGGCCTGGGCTTCCTCGCGGGTTGGGTGCTCTTCGCCGTGGCCGCGTGGAGGACCTCGCCCTGAGGCGCGCCGTCACTCCTTCAAGAGGGGTGGCAGCGGGTAGACGAGGTCCAGGTCGCGGTGGTTGCGCACGCCGCAGGCCTCGCGCTGCACGGTGAGGTTCCAGCGCAGGCGCTCCGCTTCCTTCCAGAGCGCGCGGTACGCCCCGTAGCGCGCGCTCCGGGGGGCGCCGGACAGGGCGCGCAGCTCGCGCTCGGACTCGGACAGCACCGCGAGTGCCTTCTCCAGACTGTCACCGGAGCGACGCAGACCGGAGGCGCGCTCGCGCTGGAAGTCCACCTCGACAGGCAGCAGGGTCTCGATTTTCGCGGGACGGCCCATGGCCTCCGGATAACAACGACGCGGAGCGCTCGCATCGAGCGTGGGGGTCCTCCCGGGGGCGACCCGGCCCCCTGCCCTCGCCCCCACCGGGCGGGCAGCCGGACCCACCGACAGGGCCCACGGGAAACCCGGCGTGCGTGGCCCCACCCAACCCGCTAGGTTTGGACTCCCACACC
>SECN01000527.1 GCA_004173515.1 Myxococcaceae bacterium
GCTGGGGTAGAGACGGGGTGCGTCAAACCGGGAGGACGACACATGAGTCGCGTGCTGGATGAGCTGTTGGGGCTCCTCAAGCTGGAGCCCATCGAGGAGAACCTGTTCCGTGGCGCGAGCCAGGACCTGGGCTTCCGCCAGCTCTTCGGGGGACAGGTGCTGGGGCAGTCGGTGTCGGCGGCCAGCCAGACGGTGGAGCCCGCCCGCACGGTGCACTCGCTGCACGGCTACTTCCTGCGGCCCGGGGACGCGGGGCTGCCCGTCGTCTACACGGTGGACCGCGTGCGCGACGGCGGCAGCTTCACCACCCGCCGCGTCGTCGCCATCCAGAAGGGCCAGCCCATCTTCACGTTGATGGCGTCGTTCCAGGCGGACGAACCCGGCCTCACGCACCAGGCCACCATGCCGGACGTGCCGCCCCCGGAGTCGCTGCCCTCGGACATCGAACTGCTGGGGCGCCACGCGGACCGGATGTCGGAGCGCCTGCGGGAGAAGTTCCTGTCCCCCAAGCCCATCGAGATGCGCCCGGTGACGTACGTGGACCCCTTCGAGCCCAACCCGGCGGAGCCGGTGAAGCACGTCTGGTTCCGCGCCGACGGGGACCTGCCCGACGAGCCCCAGGTGCACCGCTACGTGCTCGCGTACGCCAGCGACTTCAACCTGCTGGGCACCGCGCTCCAGCCGCACGCGGTGACGTTCCTGCGGCCCGACCTCCAGATGGCCAGCCTGGACCACGCGCTGTGGTTCCACGGCGACCTGAAGGTCAACGACTGGCTGCTCTACACGCTGGAGAGCCCCTGGGCGGGCAACGCCCGGGGCCTCGCGCGCGGCCACGTCTTCACCCGCGACGGGCGGCTGGTGGCCTCCGTGGCGCAGGAGGGCCTGCTGCGCCTGCGCCCGGCCGCGCGCTGAGGCTCAGAAGCGCAGGCCGCGGTCCGGCAGGCGGTCGAAGTCGATGCCGCCGCCGCCGCCGTCCCCGTCGGTGGTGGGGTCGATGAGCAGCCCCAGCGTCACCACCGACGCGAGCACCGCGACGCCGATGGCACCCGTGAGCAGCAGCGTCCTGCCCAGGCTGAACTCGCGCAGCCGGCCATGGTCCACCTGCTCCATGGGCACGACGAGCGGGGCGGTGTCCGGCTTGAGCAGCACGCCCTGGAACCGGGCGGCGTCCACGCTCACCTGGATGAAGCGCTGCTCCTCCGTCTGGAAGCGCGCGGACTCCGGCTCCGTCGCGGGCCCCACCAGGGCCAGCGGCGTGTCGGAGGTGAACTGGTGCGTCTCTCCGTCCACGTCCCGCACCGCGCGCCGGCGGTCATTGGGCCGGTTGAGCATCACGTCGCCCAGCTCCCGCAGGAGCGCCGCGTTGTCGTCCTTGAAGCCATCCAGGCGCATCAGCTCCGATTTGGGGATGGCATGGGTCGTCGTACACGCCGACGACAGCAGGGACACGGCGAGCAACACGGCGCACGAACGCATGAAGAGGACTCCTCCGGGGTGGGCCGCAAAGCCTATCCCGGTGCGTGCCCCGTCGCCTAACCGGGGCACGCGGCCGGTGTCTCACTTCAGCTGGTAGTTGGCGTCCAGCACGTCCGCCTTCGTGCGGCCCATCACCCAGCCGTCGTGGTAGACGACGCCCACCGGCGCGACGGTGTCATTCCGGTACAGGCCGATCTTCAGGTAGTTGAGCTGGCCGCTGTACTGCGTCGCGATGTAGCGCTTGGGCAGCACCAGCGTGCCGTTGTAGTACAGCTCCACGAAGCCCACGGTGGCGTTGGGCGACCACTTCACGTGGAAGATGAAGTCGTGCCACTGGTTGCGCACCAGCGGCGTCTTCCAGACGATGACGCCCGGGTCCCCGCCGATGTTCAGCCGCATCTCCTCCCCGTACACGTAGAACTCCACCGGGGGCGAGCCGCAGCAGCCGGTGTGGTGCCACTGGGTGAAGAGCTGCCACGTCTTGGCGCTGGGGAAGTCCGACGGGAAGCGGTTGCTCCAGCGGTACCAGTACTCGGAGTTCGTCGCCTCGTTGGTCTGCTTGAAGATTTCGTTGCGGTTGCCGCTGGAGTTGATGGGGTCATCGCCCTGGCGCACGGTGGCCTTGAGGGCGTAGCCGCCTTCGCGCACCGGCGAGGGGATCACCTGCAGCCGGTCCGAGCTGACCATCTGCGTGCCGTCCCACTGGCCCCGGTCGCCGGATTCGAAGTCGCCCCGCCACACGATGCCGCCGGGCGTGGGCGTCGTCACCGTGCCGGCGCAGGGGCGCGCCTCCGCGATGCTGGCCCAGTCGTTGACGGTGTTGCCCTGCACGGTGACGCGCACCCGGCGCGTGTTCAGCGCGGTGAACTTGTACGTCTCCGCCGCCGTCGTCGTCCCGGTGCTCTTGCCGCTGTACACCTGGGTATACGTCATGCCGTCCGGGGACACCGACACGGTGAACGTGTTGGCGCGCGTGGCGCCCTCGTGCCAGGCGACGGAGATGGCGCCCACGGCCTTCGTGGAGCCCAGGTCGTAGTCGATCCACTGCCCCTTGCCGAGGCTGCTCCAGCGGGTGTCCAGCTTGTCGTCCAGGGAGTTGGTCGCGATGCTGCCGGCGCCGTCGTCGCCGCTGGCCTTCACGCTGCTGGGGGTGAGCTGGGTGCAGCCGCTGGTGGTGAGGTCCTCGCCGGAGGTGGTCATCGACGGCGGCAGCTCATCCAACGGGGCGCCCTCCGGCGCGCCACAACCGACGGCGCCAAGGACGAACAACGTTTCAACCAGGAGAAGGGTTTTCTTCAAGGAGTGGCCCAGGGGGAAAGGACAGGCAATGAGAAAGCCGCGCTCCGGAAATCCGAAGGCAGGGGCGCGGCCAGGGAATGTCTGGCTTTACGGCGGGCAGTCCCCTTCCGCGCTCCGGGACCTGTGCGACAGGGCCGGGCGGGTGGAAGGAAACAGGCGGTGTGGCGTGTGTTCGTGCTCCATCCGGCAGCGGGGGGAACGGCTGCCGTGTTCCAAGGTGATAATTGAAATAGCGAAGTTCTATTTCGGACACAAGTCGAGCCGTGCCCGCCTGCATGCCCAGCAGGTACGAAAAGGAAAGACAGACATCTTTTCCAGACGGCCCGGGTGGAATCCTTCAACCCCCCGCGAGGGCCGATACGGCGCGTCGCGCGCAGGGCGCACCGCGCGAGCACGCCGACGGAGGTGTTTCGGCGTAACGCGCTGTGGTGGGGTGTGGGGGACCGCGCGCCCGCACGCGCTGGCCAGGGCATTTCGGACCCGTGTCCACTGGCTTGATGTCTCGGGGGGCGCCCCTTTGCCGCCGACTTGCGATGCCGGGAGAATCAGGCAGAACGCCCCTGGAATGCCCGTGGATTTCAAGGAAGCCCGCCGCACCGCGGACGTGAGGCCGGTCGAGTGACGCACCCCATGACGCGCCCCGTGTCCGCGCAGGTCCCTCGGAGCGAGCGCAAACCGCTGTACGTGAAGGTCGTGACCCAGCCGGCGCTGCATGGCTGCTGGTCCGTGAACATCAGCGAGACGGGCATCGGGCTCATCGCCACGCCGCGTCGTCCGTCGGAGGGGCCGCACGAGAACGAGCCGGTGGAGCTGTCCTTCTCCCTGCCGGACACGGGCGCGTACGTGCGCGTGCATGGCACGGTGCGCTGGCGCCACGACACCGCGGGCGGCGCGGGCACGGTGGCCGCGCTGGGGGTGAGCTTCGGCGCCTTCGACGCGGCGGACGGGGTGAAGCTGGCCCGCTACCTGTCCACGTCGCACCTGCAGGTGGTGGCCGCCTACGCCAGCGACGACGAGTCGCGCGCGGTGCGTCAGGCCCTGGACGGGGTCGCCTCACCGCACTTCGCCGCCAGCGCGGAGGACGTGCACGCGCTCCTGTCGCGGGGCGACATGGCCGCGCTGCTGGTGTGCGGACAGGACGAGGCGCGGGCCCTGGCGCTGGTGGAGTCGCTGGCCGCGCTCCGGGCGGAGGTGGACCCCACGGGCGCGGGGCCTCCCAGCGACCTGGCCTCGCGCATCGTCTACTGCGCGCCCGCCGCGCCGGAGCGGCTGGTGGCGCTCTTCAACACCGGCCGCATCTACCGGGCGCTGGGCGCGTGGCCGGATCCGGAGGTCCTGCGCGAGGCGGTGCTCCAGGCGGGCCGCGAGCACGGCTTCCGCACCGAACAGTGGCGCATGGCGTTGGAGTTGGAGCGCAACCTGCTGCGCGAACGCGCGCTCGCGCAGGCGCCGGTGGGCGGCCCGGGCCGCACCGCGGAGGACGTGGGCTTCCGGAGCCCCGCCATGCAGCGGGTGATGGAGATGGTGCGCCTGGTGGCGCCGCACCGCGTGGCGGTGCTGCTGCAAGGCGAGACGGGCACCGGCAAGGAGGTGCTGGCGCGCATCCTCCACCGGCTCAGCGGCCGGGGGGACCTGCCGCTCGTGGTGCAGGACTGCGGCGCGCTCACGGAGACGCTGCTGGAAAG
>SECN01000528.1 GCA_004173515.1 Myxococcaceae bacterium
CGGCGCTCGCCGTGCGCTTCCTGAAGGTGGCCGTGCGCAGCAACGACGTGGAGGTCCGCAAGGCCGCCGCCACGGAGCTGGAGCACGGCAAGAACGAGGGCCAGGACGCGCTGCTCGTCGCGCTCTTCACCGACCGCGACGTCACCGTGCGCGCGGAGGCGGTGGCGCGCTACTCGAAGCGCGTGGTGGAGCAGGGCGCGGCGGTGGAGCCGCTGGAGGAGATCCTCCGCGCCGGGGCCCGCGAGCTGATGCTGCCCGCGGCCGAAGGCGTGGCGCACCTGCGCCGGGCCAGCGCCCTGCGGCCCCTCTTGCTGTACGCGCGCGCCGGTGAAGGCGAGGAGCGCGGCCGGGCCCTGCTCGCGCTGGGCACCCTGGGAGACGCTCGCGCCCTGTCCGAGCTGGAGACGATCGCGGGCGGAGGCACCGCGGACGCGCCCGCCGAGCAGGAGATGGTGCTGGCCGCCATCGAGGCCCTGGGCCGGCTCGCCAGCCGTCTGCCCGAGGGCGATGAGCGCCGCCGCATCGAGGAGAAGGTGGAGGTCGCCGCGGTGGAGGGCACCTCCTCCGAGCACCAGGAAGCCGGCGTGCGCGGCCTGCGCGCCATCGGTGGAGAGCGCGCCCGGGTGAAGCTGGAGGCCCTGCTCGCCGACTCCGACACGGACGACGAAGTGCGCATCACCGTGGCCAAGGAGCTGGGCAAGCTCGGCGACCCGGAGGCGGAGAAGGCCCTGGCCGCCGCGCTGGACGAGGATGACGACGACCTGCGCGAGGCCGCACGCAAAGCGCTGGACGTGCTCTTCCCGAACGACCGCACGCGGGTGGAGTTCCTCGCCGTGGCCAGCACCCAGGAGGACATCTCCGAGCCCGCCGCCACCTACCTGGCCAGCGAAGGCGACCCGGCGCAGCTCGTGCCCCGCCTGGCCACGCTGGAGAACGCCGAACTGCGCCTCCGCCTGCGTCGCGGTCTCGCCCGTCGGGGCGCGCTGCCCCTGCCGGAGGTCATCGCGCTGGTCGGCCACGACAAGCCGGAGGCCCGCGAGGAGGCCGCGCGGTTGGTGGGCACCTGGACGGGGGATGCACCGGCGACGGGCGCGGTGGACACCGCCAGCCTGACCCGCGCGGTCGTCGCCGCCGAACGGCGCACCGCCGCCTCCTGGGCCGCCACGTCGCCCCCGAAGCGCGAGCCGCTGGCCAGTGCCTGGGAGCGGCTCCTGTGGGCGGGCTCCCGACTGGGCGCGAAGGAGCTGGTCGCGACGTCCGCCGAAATCCTGCGCAAGGGTGAGGCCCATGCCCCCGCGGGCGTGCGTCAGGAAGCCGCGCGCGTGCTGGGACGACTGAAGGCGACGAACGAGGCACAGGCCCTGCGCGCCGCGCTGGCGGATCCGGACGCCCCCGTGCGCTCCGCCGCCGCGTCGGTGCTGGCCGCGCTGGTGCCGGACCAGGCCGCGGCCTGGGCACTGGAAGTGAAGCCCTTCGACCCGGTGGCCATGGGCCCCACGGGCGCGAAGGTGGCGCCGGGCCTGCTGACGGCCAGCGAGCCGCGCAGGCTCGCGGTGCCGGCGCTGCTGGCGAAGAAGGACCTGGGACCGCTCAAGCCCGTGGCGACCGACGCGAAGCCGGAAGTGCGGCAGGACGCGTGGGCCGCGCTGGGGCGCCTGGGTGGTGACGAGGCGGCGGAGCTGCTGAAGACGGCGGCCTTCGACAAGTCGCAGTCGGTGGAGCTGCGCAAGGCGGCCTACCGCGCCCACAAACGTGCACGCCGGGCCGCCGAGCGCGCCCGCAAGGAAGGTCAACCGTCGTGAGCACCGCAACCGCACGTCATCCCGTCGCGCTGAACTACGCCGCCGCGAGCGACGTGGTCGTCACCCCGGACGCCTCACGCGTGCAGCTGGCCCTGGAGGGCTCGCGCGGCACCGTGGGCGTCAGCGGCCGCGTGAAGGACCCCACCCTCTTCCGCGACGCGCTGGCCGCCGCCTTCGCGGTGCTCTCCAGCGACCTGCGCTACCGGGGCCGCGACCGCACCGCGTACCTCGCGTACCTGATGAAGCAGGGCAAGCGCGCCAGCGCTCAAATCTGGGAGGCCCAGAAGGCGTTCCTCGACAGCTCGCTCGAAGGCGAGGAGAAGCAGGACGCGGTGCTGGACCCCGTCCTCACCGTGGATCCGGACCAGGTGTCGCTGGAGGTCTTCTCCCGCGATGAGAGCGCCTACGCGCGTCTGGCCTTCGACAACAGCCTCTTCGACCACCGCGAGGCCGCGCACGGCTCCACCTTCCTGGACGTGCCCGCGGACCTGCCCGCCCGCCTGGACCGCCTGCGCGCCTACGCCCCGGTGACGCTGGAGGCCCACGTCGCCCCGTCCGCGAAGGCCAAGTCCCCCGAGCCCGGTGCCCCCCGAGCCCCGCGCAACGTGGAGGTGCCGCACGCGTGGCTGCGCGGCTTCCTCCAGGTGCAGTCCGCCGCGACGCTGCCGGCCACCACCTGCTCCATCGCGCCCATCGACCTGTACAACCTGCTCTTCGCGCTGCGCACCCGCCGCTCGAAGAAGGCGCCCCGCGCGCTGCGCTTCGAGCTGGTCCCCGGCGCCGCGCCCCGGCTGGTGCTGGAGCCGTGGGAGCAGGTGCTGGAGTGCCACGGCGGCCCGTACCAGGGCCACGCGCCCGCGGTGGTGCGCACCTTCGGCCGCAACCGCCTCACCGCGCTCGCGCGCCTGCTGCCCCACGCGAAGAGCGTGCACGTGCAACTGCTGGGTCCGGGCCTGCCGGTGTTCTGGGTCATCGACCTGGGCGTGGCCACGCTGACGCTGGGGCTCACCGGGTGGACGGAGAGCGGCTGGTCCAGCGCCGCGGCCTTCGACGCGCTGATGCCGCGCGACGTGCCGGAGCCCCTGGCGGAGAAGCTGCGCCAGCGCCTGCGCACGGACGGACCGCTGACCTTCGACGTGCTGGCCAAGGACGCGGGCGCACCCAAGGACCAGGTCCGCGCCGCGCTCCAGTTGGAGTGCCTGCGCGGCCGCGTCCTCTTCGACGTGGCGCGCGGCACCTACCGCCCTCGCGAATTGATGCCCACCCCGGTGGACGAGGCCGCGCTGCGCTACGGCAACGAGCGCGAGGCGCGCGCCCACCGCCTGCTGGGCGACGGCGGCCCCGGCGCGGGCGAAGTGAAGCTCACCCAGGTGCACGACCTGGTCGGTGAAGGCACGCGCATCCAGGGCGAGGTGGTGGACCGCGAGGCGGTGCGCAGCTTCTTCCCCAGCTTCACGCTGGACCTGGAGGGCCGCGTGAAGGACGCGGGCTGCGGCTGCCCGCACTTCCGTCGCTCCGGCATGCGCGAAGGCCCGTGCGAGCACATGCTCGCGCTGCGCTTGGCGTACGCACGCCGTCGCACGGAGGAAGAAGCGCTGCGTCAGACGCCGGAGGGCCGCAAGCTCATCCGCGCGGAGACGCGTTCGTACGTGCGCCGCGACCCGGCGACGGGCCTCGAGCAGGTGTACCGCGTCTCGCTGGATGGCAAGGTGGTGGCCCTCGCATGGGGTCCCCGCCTGGGCGACTCGCGCCACCAGCGCCTGTGGTTCGATTCGGATACGGAAGCCCGGACGGCGTACTTCAGCCGCCTGGAGAAATTGACCGCTGACGGCTACATCGACGCGGCCTCGACTCTGGTGTAAACCCTCAACCAACGGCCCGGCCGCCGACGGGGCGGCTGGAAGGATGGGTGCGACGGACGCAACACGAATGACGAGTGGTCGAGAGAGGTCTGGACCGCATCAGCCTTAGCGCCTCGAGCGCGGGAGCGGCGTTGCGCCGCTCTGGTTGAAATGCTGGACACTCTCCGCAAGGTAGCCTGTTCTTGGCTCTCTCCCTCCGGTGCACTGGTGGCCGGGTGGGAAGCGGAACCAACGACGCAACCGCCGTTTTCCCACCCGGCCACCAGTGCACCGGAGGGGAGAGCCGGTGAGGCTACCGTGCCCCAGGTGAGCTGGTGGTGCATTCCTGGCCTCCCTCGACCGCTCGAATTCGTCCGTCGCCCCTCCTGAAGCCGCCGCGCCCGTCGAAGGTGCCTCGATGACCGCCAAGCTGGAGTCGTTCGTCCCCGCCGCCCCGCCGCAGGCCGTGCCCGAAGTCCCGCCGGCCGCCGCGTCCAACACCGCCACCGCGTCCAAGCGCGAGGCCCGCCGCGCCGCGCACGACGTGCTGCTCGCGCGCTGGAAGGCCATCACCGAAGCCGGTGGCTCCGAAGAGTGGGTCCAGGCGCAGCTCGTCGCGAAGGGCGCGCTCGCGGACGAGGTGGACTTCTCCTCCCTCAAGGAGAAGGAGAAGACCGCCTGGAAGGAGAAGAAGAAGGCGGAGGCCGTGGAGCGCCGCGCGCTGGAGCGCCAGGCCCACGAGGCGTGGAAGACCACGCACATCAACCACCTGGGCGTGGGCATCCACTGGAGTCCAAGCTGCGCGGCTTCGCGTTCCACCGCGACGTGGACACGGGCTCCCACTACGTGAGCTGGCGCATCCCCAAGCGGGACGGCAGCGAGCGGACCATCACGTCGCCCAAGCCGGAGCTGAAGGAAGCCCAGCGCTGGGTGCTCTCCAACGTCGTGGAGCGGCTGCCGGTGCACGGCGCGGCGCACGGCTTCGTGGCGGGGCGCTCCATCCTCACCAACGCGTTGGCGCACCAGGGCGCGGACGTGCTGGTGAAGGTGGACCTGAAGGACTTCTTCCCTTCCGTGAGCTGGCGCCGGGTGAAGGGCCTGCTTCGCAAGGGCGGCCTGCCGGAGAACACCTCCACGCTGCTGGCGCTGATGTCCACGGAAGCGCCGCGCGAGCGCATGACCTTCCGGGGCAAGACGCTGCACGTGGCGAAGGGGCCGCGAGCCCTCCCGCAGGGCGCGCCCACCTCACCGGGCATCACCAACGCGCTGTGCCTGCGCCTGGACAAGCGGCTGTCGGCGCTGTCGCGCAAGCTGGGCTTCACGTACACGCGCTACGCGGACGACCTGACCTTCTCCTGGACGAAGGCGAAGGCGCCCAAGGCCCGCCGCGCGCAGGGAGCGCCGGTGGCGGTGCTGCTCGCGCGGGTGAAGGACGTGGTGGAGGCGGAGGGCTTCACGGTCCATCCGGACAAGACGCGGGTCGCCCGCAAGGGCAGCCGTCAGCGCGTCACGGGGCTCGTGGTGAACGAGGCCAGGGACGGCACGCCCGCCGCCCGAGTCCCCCGCGACGTGGTGCGCCGCCTGCGCGCGGCCATCCACAACCGCCTGAAGGGCAAGCCGGGCCGCGAAGGCGAATCGCTCGACCAGCTCAAGGGCATGGCGGCGTTCATCTACATGACGGACCCGGAGAAGGGCCGCATGTACCTGGATCAGCTCGCGAAGCTCGAAGCCGCCCCGCCAGCCCAGGCGTAGCGCGGGGAACTAGCGGGCCCCCGCCTTCGTCCGCCGTGAAGGCTTCTTCGCCGGAGCCTTCTTCTCCACGGCCGGAGCCACGGGCTTCTCCACCGAGGGAGTCTCTCCCGCCACGGGCTTCAACGCCGAGTCCGCGAACTCCCGCAGCCTGCGCGGATACTCCGTGGGCGCGGTCGCGGCGAAGTTGCCATGCGACGCCCCAGGGATGC
>SECN01000529.1 GCA_004173515.1 Myxococcaceae bacterium
GTCGGTGACCGAGCCCGTGCCGGTGCCGACGACGCCCGAGCCCACGACGCCCGAGCCGACGACGCCCGCTCCCATACCCACCGGCGTGGATGGCTTTGGCGTGACGATGCTGTACCCGTCGAAGGCGGGCGGGGAGGCGTGGGCGCTCGCGGACGACGCGACGGCGGATGCGCGCTTCGATCCCCAGGGCACGATTACTCGCAACGCGGATGGCTCCTGGAAGATGAAGAGTTCCCAGGTGCGCATGAGCGCGTATCCGTCCACCGGCTACGACCCGAAGCAGATCGCCACCTATGACCGCGACGTGCTCGCGAGCCGGGGCTACATGCAGGCGGCGAACGACTGGAAGAACGTGGAGATGACCGGCTTCGTGAAGGTCAACGCGGCCTCCAACGCCCAGGACAACTTCGCCTGGTACGCGCGCGGCGGGAAGCACAACGACGACCACCAGGGCTGCGAGGGCAGCAGCTACAAGGGCGGTCTGCACTACGACGGCCGCGTGCGCTTCGAGAAGGAGACGTGGCACGTGTCCTATGAGCAGGGCCCGTACAAGCCCGCCACCACGGCGCTCATGGGCCGCTGGGTGGGCTTCAAGGCGGTGATGCGCAACGTGCCCGACGCGAAGGGCGCGGAGGCGGTAAAGCTGGAACTGTACGTCAACGACAACGCCGACAAGGTCTCCTGGAAGAAGGTCTACGACCTGACGGATGACGGGACCTGGGGCGGGGACGCGCAGCACTGCGGCGGCGGCGTGGGCGCCATGCCCATCACCTGGGGGGGGCCCATCGCGACGTTCCGGTGGGACAACGCCAACGACGTGGATTTCAAGTGGATGAGCGTCCGGGAAATCCAGCCGTAGCCCGGTCGCGGACCACCATTGAGGAGTCATCAGGGGAAGGGGCTCGGCGGACGCGGGCCCCCTCCCTTTTTTGTGCGTCTGGGGATGCCCTTGTGGGCCGTGAGACACGCGTGTCGCACGTTGAAGCCTGTGGTCGTGGGCTCACCCGGTCCCCAGCCTCTCAGACGCCGAGGCACCTGCCGCCGGAGGCAATGGACGCGGGGCGCGATCGCTGGATCGCCTCCCCACAACCGAGGGGATGACTTTCATGCGGATCACCTTCCTGGGTCATGCGGGCTTCGCGGTGGAGACCGCCGGAGCGCTCGTCGTCATGGATCCCTGGTTGACGCCCCGGGGGGCCTTCGATTCGGCGTGGATGCAGTTGCCGCGCAACCACCACCTGGCGCCGCGCGTGCGGGAGCTGCTGGAGACGCCGGGCAAGGAGCGCTTCCTCTACATCAGCCACGAGCACAAGGATCACTTCGACCCGGAGTTCCTGGCCAGCCTGTCCCGGCGCGACTTCACCGTGCTGGTGCCCCGGTTCAAGCGCGCGGAGCTGCAGGACCTCTTCGCGAAGTACGGCTGCAAGCGCGTCATCGCGTGCGAGGACTCACGGGAGATTCCCATCAAGGGCGGCTACATCAAGCTCTTCGTCTCCGAGCAGGGGACCAACCGCGACTCCAGCGTGATGGTGCGCGGCGACGGCCAGTGCTTCCTCAACATCAACGACTGCAAGATGCACGACCGGCTGGCGCGGGTCATCGCGGAGGAGGGGCCCATCGACGTCTTCTCCGCGCAGTTCTCCGGCGCCATCTGGCACCCCACCTGCTACGAGTATCCGCGCGAGACGTACTCGGCGATTTCACGCAAGAAGCGCGACAGCAAGTTCGAGGCGGTGGCGCGCGCGCTGGAGTCGGTGCATCCCCGGGCCTACGTCGCCGCGGCGGGCCCGGCGGCCTTCCTGGACCCGTCGCTGTATGCGCTGAACTTCGAGGACGTGAACATCTTCCCGCGCGCGCCGGACCTCTTCGCCTTCCTGGAAGAGCGCCTGCTGGACGCGCCCACGCGCTACCTGGAGCCCATGCCCGGGGACGTGCTGGACGCGGGCACGCTGGAGTTCGTCTCCCAGGTGCCGGAGCGGGTGACGCAGGAGAACTTCAAGTCGTACCTGGCGCAGTACGCGACGGACATGGCGCACCTCTTCACGGAGCGCCGCCGGAGCCTGTCACGCGAAGATGTGGACGCCATCCTCTCGCGCCTGCACGTGGAGTTGCAGCGTAAGTTGGATCTGTTGGACCTGCATGAGCGGGTGGGGATGCCGCTCTACGTGGAGCTGCTGGAGGCGCCCACGCGGCTGCTGCGCGTGGACTTCAAGCACCGGCGCGTGGAGGTGGTGCCTGAGATTCGCGACACCACGCGCTACGCCATGAAGGTGAGCGCGAGCGACATCGTGCGCGTGTTGGATCGCCACCTGAACTGGGAGGACTTCCTCTTGTCCTTCCGCCTGCGGCTGAGCCGCACCCCGGACGTGTACGAGCCCGTGCTGCACGGCTTCCTGGGCGTGGAGGTGGAGGACATCCGCGAGTTCTGCGACGGCATCCGCGCCACCGAGTCCCACAAGGAGCGCACCGTGGTGGAGGCGGGTGGCAAGCGCTTCTCCATCCAGCGCTTCTGCCCGCACCAGGGCGCGGACCTGTCCGAGGGCTGGGTGGAGGAGGGCCGCTACGTGGTGTGCCCGCGCCACCGCTGGCAGTTCGACCTGCACAACGAGGGCGCGTGCAAGACGAACAACTCGTCGCTCTGCGCGGAGCCGCTGCTGGACAAGCCGGAGCCCGGCAGGACGGACCGCGGCGGCGACAAGGTCCCGGCCGACATGCCTCCCGTCGACAAGGCCCCCGTCGAACCGCCGCGCGCGTGAGGCCGGACGGCCCGGTGCTCCTCAGCTTCCCCGGTACGTGGAGAAGCCGTAGGGACTGAGGAGCAGCGGGACGTGGTAGTGCTCGTCGGTGGCGGTGATTTCGAACACCACCTGGACGTACGGATAGAAGCCCCTCTGGCCCCGGGACTGGAACCAGGCCCCGGTGTCGAAGGTGAGGCGGTAGACGCCGGGCGCGAGCTTGGAGGCCGTGCCCAGCAGGTCCTTCACCCGGCCATCCGCGTTGGTGACGCCCCGGGACAGCTCCAGGAAGGACTCACCCGTGGCCCTGGCTTCCAGGACGAGGGTGAGCCCTTCGGCGGGACGGCCCGTGCTCGTATCGAGGACATGCGTGCTGAGCGTGCTCATGACGCGAGGAGCTTCTCCAGTCGGATGCGGGTGATCTTCGCGTGCTCCGCCGCGGCGATCCGGAGCTCCGCGTCGGTTGGGTTGTTCATGCGCCCCTGGAGCAGCGCGAGCATCTCCGCCGCGCTCTTCCCGGTGGCGCACACCAGGAAGATGAAGCCGTAGCGCGCTTCATAATCGCGGTTGCCCTGGGCCAGGGCTTCCAACACGCGCTCGTCGGCGGCGGCCACGCCCTGCTGCTCCTGCGACGACCACTGCGCGGTGGAGGCGTACTTCTCCCGCAGCTTGGACATGTCCCCGATGCGCGGGTGGTGCGTGAAGGCCTCCTTCCAGTCCTCCGGCCCCGTGTGCTCCCAGGCGGTGGCGGCCTCCGCGTACAGGTGCTCCGCGTCGCGGAACGGACGGACCGCGAGCATCGCCTCCACCCAGCGCCGGCTGCCGCAGCAGCGGGTGAGCGCCTGCGTGGCCTCCTCCGTGGTCGCGGTGTTCAGGCGCTCCAGGCCGGTGGTCACGCCGGCTCTCCGAAGAGGCGCAGTCGGCTGACGCCGCCGTCCGGGAAGATGTTGAGGCGCACGTGGGTGATGGGGCCCACGTCCTTCAACTCCTTCTCGAACACGTGGCAGTGGTCCGCCTGGAGCTTGGACTGGGACAGCAGCTCCTTCCACTGGAGGTGCGTGGCATTGGCGAAGTCCAGCAGCGGCTCCTCCAGGTGGATGCCCTCCAGCGAGCAGCGGTCCGGGAAGTTGCCCTTGAAGAAGTGGGTGTCCACCTCCGCGCGGCGCAGGGTGCCGGGGGTGGCCAGCTTCACGACGATCCAGTCGAAGCCCGGCACGCGCTTGCGGCGCGTCTCCCAGCCCTCGCCCATGTTGGCCGCGCGGCCCGGGAAGATGAGGTTGTCCTTCGTGCCGAAGAACTGGTCGTTGCACGTGACGACGGAGCCGCCGTTCGCCGCCGCGGCCAGGTCCACGAGGCCCGCCTTCTTCAGCGCGTGCCAGTCCGGCAGCACCATGCCGTGCACGCGCAGGCGCGCGACGCCGCCGTCCGGGAAGATGTTGAGGCGCACGTGCGTGAACCTGCGCTCGTGGGCCACCGCGAACAGGTTGCGCGAGCCGCCGCGCAGGCGCGAGCGGGGCACCAGCTCCGTCCAGCGCGACACGTCCTGGGCCAGCGATTCGGCGGACGGGTCTCCGTCCACTTCGCACGCCTCCAGGGAGGCGTACTCGGGGAAGTTGCCGATGAAGTGGTTGGTGTCCACGTCGATGCCGTGGATGGCGCCGGGCAGGCCCAGCTTCACGATGCACCAGTCGTAGCCGGGCACGTCGATGCCGTGGATGGCGCCGGGCAGGCCCAGCTTCACGATGCACCAGTCGTAGCCGGGCACGCGCTTGCGGCGCGTCTCCCAGCCGTCCATCCACTTGCCGCGCTCGGTGTACTTGTCCGCGATGAAGACGCCGCGCCCGGGCTCCAGCATCGCTTCCTTGGGCGCGAAGAACTCGTCGTTGGCCAGCAGGGCCTTGCCGCCCACCTTGGCTGCGGCCAGATCAATCAGGTCGGCGAATGCGACGTGCATCGCCCCGGGTGCTTCGGCTTGCATCGGTGTCCCTCTCCTGGACGGAACGGCTCAGCCGCGCGGCAGCCACTGGCCGATGCGCGGGCCCGTCAGTCCCTCGGTGGCGTCGAAGATACGCTGGCCGCGCAGGTATGTCCTCAACACCCGGCCTTCCAGTTCGCGCCCCGCGTAGGGCGTGAGCCGGTGCCGGTGGCGGATGTCCTCCGGGGCCACCTTGAAGCGCGTCTCCGGGGCGAAGACGACGAAGTCCGCGTCCTTTCCCACCTGGATGGCGCCCTTGCGGTCCGACAGACCGGCGAGTGCCGCGGTGCGGCGAGCCATCCGCTCCACCAGCACGTCCAGCCCCAGGCCGTGGGCGCGCATGCCCGTCCACACCGCCGACACGCTCAACTGCAACCCGGCGATGCCACCCCACGCGCCGGAGAAGTCCCCGGCCTCCAGCTTCTTGAGCGCGGGCGTGCAGGGCGAGTGGTCGGACACCACCAGGTCGATGAGGCCGCTGGCCACCGCGCGCCACAGCCGCTCGCGGTTCTCCGCCTCGCGGATGGGCGGGGCGCACTTGAAGTGCGTGGCGCCGGCTTCAATCTCCTCCGCGCTGAAGGTCAGGTAGTGCGGGCA
>SECN01000530.1 GCA_004173515.1 Myxococcaceae bacterium
GCACGTCCAGCGGGGGCAGCGGCCCCTACCCGCTGCCCCCGCTGGACGTGCACCCGGTCGCCTCCGAAATCGACAAGGCGTGCTCGGCGCTCGGCTGGCATTCCACCCCCACCGCGCGCGGCATCCTGAGCAAGCCCTACAAGGGCCGGGCCTCGTGCGCGTACTGCGCGCTGTGCGGCAGCTACGGCTGCGAGACGGGCGCCAAGAGCGGCACCAACGTCAGCCTCATCCCCGCCGCGCTCGCCACCGGCAACGTGGAGGTGCGCCCCGGCAGCATGGCGCGCTCCATCGAAGTGGACCGCCAGGGCCGCGCCAAGAGCGTGGTGTACCTGGACAAGGACGGCGTCACGCAGGAGCAGCCCGCCAAGGTCATCATCGCCTCCGCCACCGCGGTGGAGAGCGCGCGCCTGTTGCTCAACTCCACCTCCAGCCGCTTCCCCAACGGCCTGGCCAACGGCAATGGGCTGGTCGGCAAGAACCTGCTCTTCAGCTCCTTTGGCGGCTCGCGCGCCATCTTCCGCGTGTCGAAGCAGAAGGAAGCGCGGCCGTGGCTCACGGACCCCGCGCCCTTCGTCAACCGCAGCGTCCAGGACTTCTACCTGATGCCGGACGCGCGCCACGGCTTCAGGAAGGGCGGCACCCTGGGCTTCATGTGGTCGCACCCCAACCCCATCTTCGCGGCGGTGGGGCTCGCGGGCTCCGGCAAGTCGGGCGTGTTCGGCAAGGAGCTGAAGGACCGCATGCGCGCGTACCGCGACTCGCGCATCCTCGAGTTCGAGGTCTACGCGGAGTTCCTTCCCACGCCCGGCACCTCCGTCACGGTGGAGTCCGGCGTGAAGGACAAGTACGGCATCCCCGTGGCCGCCATCACCCTGGACCGGCACCCGGCGGACTACGCCGCCACGCGCTTCCTCGTGGAGCGCGGTGAAGAGGTGCTGCTGCGTTTGGATCCGGACTCGGTGGAGCGCGTGGGCACACAGGGTGAGACGACCATCCTCCAGCACGGCACCTGCCGCTTCGGCGACGACCCGGCCACCTCCGTGCTGGACAAGCACTGCCGCTCGCACGAAGTGCCCAACCTCTACGTGGTGGACGGCAGCTTCATGCCCACGGGCGGCAGCGTGCCCTCCACGCTCACCATCGCGGCCAACAGCTTCCGCGTGGCCCACCACCTGGTGAGCCACCAGGTGGTCGCCCACGCCGGTGACGTCTACCTGGCGGGTGAACTCGCCGAACTTCTCCATCTGATCCAACGCCGCGCGGCCCGTGGCCGCCTGACGCTGGCGCGCACGGCAGCCCTCCTCGTGCACGGTGACGGCCGTCTCCTCGCCCGCCGCCGTCACCTCCTCCAGGAAGAAGCTCACCTTGATGGTGGACGCCTCCGGCACCCGGACGATGACCTGCCCGCGTCCGGGGAAGCGGCCCTCCGAATAGCTCTCAGGCCCGAGGATGCAGCCGGCGAACTGGTTGCACACGGGCCAGGACGCCTTGCAGACGTCCTGCACGCGCGCGCCGATGAAGTCCTCGCGCGAGCCGCCGCAACCGCCCAGCACCATCACCAGCAACGCCCCCGTCAGCACGCGGGCACTCCGTGTTACAACGCCAAACATTCTCTGAACCTCACCGAGGAGTGGATGTCCATGCGTCTGCGCAACCTGTGGCTGCCCCTCACCATCATCGCCCTGGCGGGCTGCGGAGACGAAGCGGAGGAGCTGCCCAACACGCCGCAGCTTCTCATCGACCGCACCGAGCTGAGCTTCGACACCGAGTTCGCGGCTGGCACCTACGTCGGTGCCACGACCTTCAACACGCTCTACCTGGAGAACCGCGGCCTCCAGACGCTGGAGCTCAACGAGGCCACCCTGTCCGGTCCGGGCGTCTTCACCATGAAGAAGCCGGAGGAGTGGCCGGAGAACGGCCCCATGAAGCTGGAGACCTACCAGCGCACCTTCATCGAGGTCGCCTTCAAGCCCAACGCCGCCAGGGACTTCGAGGGCAAGCTCACCATCAAGTCCAACTCCGCCGACGGCGACACCCGGGAGCTCGCGCTCAAGGGCAAGGGCATCGCCCGGTAGCGCACGCGAAGTGCCCGAAGGCGGCGGAGGTGTGAAACCCCGCCGCCCGTCCGGGCCCGCTAGCGGGTGAACTGGCAACCGCCCACCCACGTGCCACCGTCCTGCGTGGGCGCCGGGCACGAGGTGGGGCTGCCACCATCCGGCGCCGTATAGGTGCGCGGGTAGTCGCCGTAGCCGGTGCGCAACGTGTAGCCCACGCGCCCGTAGTCGCTGCGCTCGGTGGCGCTCACCGCCACCTTGAGCGTGCCACCCTGGATGAAGCGCCGCTCCAGACAGGCGCACGCGTACGGCGCCACCGTGACGCGCGTCGTGGTGGGCGTCTTCTCCAACAGGTACTGCGCCTGGTAGCTGCTCAGCGGCGTGCTCGCCGTGGTGTGCCACGCGCGCATCACCGACCCGCTGTACGCCAGCGTCAGCGCTCCGCCCGTGCTGGTGGTGGACACCGGCGTGCACGTGCTGGTGCCGCCGTCGGTGGGAGGGGTGCCGTCGCAGAAGGTCAGGTCCAACGCCAGCCCATGCGGGGTGCCGCCGTCGGCCAGGTTGTCCACCTCCCACTGCACCAGCCACGACGCGTCCTCCGGCGCCGTGCGGCTGGGGAGCGTGTACGCGTACGTGTCCGTGTCGGAAGGCACCGCGTCGTAGTCCGTGGGGCCGCGCACGCCCAGGCCCGTGGCGCGGTCGTTGTCGCGCAGCCGGCCATGGCCGTAGGACAACTGGCCCTTCGCCTCGAACGTGGCGTCGCTCGCCGGCAGGTTGCCAGCGCCCACGCCGTTGAGCGTCTTGGGACGCGGCTGCTCGGTGCCGCCGCTGTACGCCGCGACCTCCTCCGCGTCGTCGTCCTCCCAGCTCACCTCCAGCCGGTAGTCGCGGTCATCCGCCCAGTTGGTGCCGTCGTCCTGCACCACGAAGTGGTACGTCGCGAGCCCCGCGTGCGCCGGCACCGGCAGCGCGCCCTGGAAGTTGCTCAGGTTGGGGAAGCGCGCCGGCTCACCCTCCTCGCGCACCGACTGGATGCACAGCACCGCCTCCGCGTTGTTGCAGTAGGTCTGCACCAGCGACGGCGCATCCGGGTGCTCGCGAGCGTCGCGAGGGCACACGGTGGTATCGGTGGAGCACTGGGCGCGCAGCTCGGGGGTGGGCGTCGCGCCCACGGTGGTGAAGACGAGCACCTGCCGGTCCGCCAGTTGGCCCAGCGGCAGGGGCAGCGGGTCGAAGCGGCCGCCCGTGCCCAGGGGCACCAACCGGTAGCGCAGCACGCTGGGCTTGCTGTACGCGGGCACGCGCAGCGCGAACCAGTCGCGGTCCGACACGTAGCCCAGCCGGCCGGAGAAGGACGTGGACGTGCCGGGCGCGCCCACCAGGTCGCGCGAGAACGCCCGCGCATACGCGTCGTTGTCCCCGGACTGGTCCTGCGGATCCGCCTCGTCCAGGACGCGCACCTCCACCTCGTACGGCTGGCGCAGGTCGCCCGCGGGGGGCGGCTCGTTGGCCGGGCGGTAGCCCTTCACCACCAGCGTCCAGGTGCCCGCGAGCTTCACCTTGCGCGCGGTGGCCAGCACGCCCGGGTGCACCTTGGGCAGCACGTTGCCCTCCGACTCCTTGTCGGTGGTGCCGGGGCGCAGCAGCTCATAGGACAGGCGGAAGTTGGGCACGAAGCCCTGGTCCGGCGCGGTGACGCGCACGTAGGCGATCTTCCCCACCGTCAGCGGGAAGCTGAAGCGGTCCACGTCGTCGTCCGTCGCCAGGTAGCCGCGCGCGGTGCCCACCTGCACGGCGCCTTGCGCCGCCAGCGCGATGGGCGTGGGCGTGACGTCGTTGGGTTCGTTCGTGTCCGGGTTCTCGATGAGCTCCACCGTGAGCCGGTATGGATTGCGCGCGTCGTAGGCGGGGCGCGCGGGGTTGGTCGGCGCATCGCGCACCACCACCACCAGTTGCGTGTCCGGGGTGCCGTACGGCAGCACGATGTCCACCGGCCGGGGCGCGCCCGCGCCGTGCTGATCCGACTTCGCCACCAGCGCGGTGTTCTTGTCCTTCTCCTGCACGGTGATGGACAGGTTCACCGGCGTGCTGGAGGCCAGGTACACGCCCGTGACATGCACCAGCGTGCGCGCGTTGGCGGTGGCGGGGATGCGGATGCTGTAGAAGTCCTCGTCCCCCGCCTTCACGTCACCGGTGAGCGCCAGGAAGCGCTCCACCGCCACGCCGGGCTTCAGCTCGCAGTCCGCGTTCGTCAGGGCCTCGTCGCGGCTGTTGCAGAAGTCCTCCACCACGCCGGTGCCGGCGTCCGGCGTGTCCTCCCCGTCCGAGGAACAGGCGGCCAGCAGGAGGAGCGCGAGCGGGAGCAGTCGGGAGCGAAGGCGCATGGGGGACTCGGGGGAGGCTTTCAGGGGACGGACTCGAGGGTGGGAAGGACGCCGGGGCAGCCCTCCACGAAGTCCTCAGGGTTCACGCGGACGACACCATCCGGGGGCGACTTGATGCCGCCCACCGGGTAGCGCACGGAGTCCACGCGGAAGGTGCGCACCAGCGTGCGCGCGGTCGGATCATCCGCGGGCAGCATGGCCACGGACAGGTAGATGTCGTTGTAGCCCGCGCCGCGCTGCACCGTGCCGGCGTCCACGCCACCGTCCACGCCGCCGTCGGCGATGAGGGGCAGCGTGTTGGCCAGCAGCACGTTGTCCACGCGGAAGCGGTAGCACTGGCGGCCATCCCCATCCACGGGGCCGTCCGCCTCCACGCTGTAGCGGTACGCCTCCGAGGCCAGGTTCGCGGTGTCCACCTGGAGCGGCCGCATGTGCATGCGCACCTCGTTGCGGTTGGTCAGCCCGTCGGTGTCGGGGTCCTCGTCCAGGTCGTTGCTCGCGCCCTGGGTGCCGCCGCGCCACTCCATGCCGTCCGGCACGCCGTCGCCGTCGCTGTCCTGCAGCGTGGCGTTGGTGCCGATGAACTGCTCGTCGCAGTCCAGCAGGCCGTCGCAGTCCGTGTCCGTGCCGCGCAGCGCGGGCGGACAGCCCTTGTCCAGGCCGCCGCCGTCCGGCTGCACGCGCTGGTTCGGGTCGAACTGCACGCCGCGGTCGCGGAAGTAGACCTCCACGCCGTCGCTGAAGCCGTCGCCGTCCGTGTCGCGCAGGTTGGGGTTGGTCCCCAGCTCCGCCTCGCGCGCGTCGGTGAGGCCGTCGCCGTCCGTGTCCGCGTCGTCCAGCGGGCTGCCGGCGGGCGCGGAGAAGTTGGAGGCGACGAACTCCTTCACGACGAAGGCGCGGCGCACCTGGCCGAACTGGAAGTTGAGGAAGTTGATGGGCTCGTTGTTGCGGAAGTCGCGGAAGTTGCCGCC
>SECN01000531.1 GCA_004173515.1 Myxococcaceae bacterium
CGCGCGGCGCCGAAGCCCGCGGCGCGCTGGGCCACGTAGTGCACCTGGGAGCGCACCTCGTCCGGGGCCTCGGGCACGGTGGCGGAGAAGCCCACCGCCTTGAGCAGCGGCAGGTCCACGACCTCATCGCCCATGTAGCCGCAGTGCTCGGCGGACACGTCGAGGATGCCCAGCAGCCTCTCGAAGTGGGCCACCTTGTCGTTGCTGCCGAAGTGCACGTGGCGCAGCCCCAACGACTGCATGCGCATCTGCGCGGAGAGGCTGTCGCCCCCGGAGATGGCGGCCACCTCGATGCCGACCTCCTGGAGCCGCTTGATGCCCATGCCGTCGCGCACGCTGTACATCTGCGTCCAGCCGGAGTTGGGCACCCAGAAGATGCGTCCGTCGGTGAGCGTGCCGTCGATGTCGAAGATCATCACCGACAGGCGCGCCACGCGCGCCTTGAGCGCTTCCAGGTCCTGGTTCATCGCAACCGCCCCTCTACTTGGGCACGGCCTTGAGCGAGGCCTTGCCGTCCTTGATGACGACCTTGAACTCCACGGCCTTCGCGTTGTGCTGCTTGAGCAGCTCCGGCACCTGCTTGCGCAGCGTGGCCGCCACCGACTCATAGGACAGCTTGGAGGTGTCCTCCTGGCAGCGGCGCTTCGCGGTGACGTACGCGTCGTACACCGCGCGCAGCTTGTCGTCGGACATGCCGCCACCGGGACCGGCCGTGGCGGGCCGGGGCGCGGCGACAGGCGCCGTCACCACCGGACGCGCGGGCGCCGCGGGAGCACCGGACTTCGCGGCCATACCCGGAGGCACCGCGGGACGTCCCGCCGCGGGCGTGCCCCCCACCGTCGAGGGCATGGCGGGCGTCAGCGAAGGCAGCTTCGTCGCCCCCGCCACCGCCGGAACACCCGGCACCGCCGGCGTCCCCCGGAACGGCGTCCCACCCAAGGGCGCCACCGGAGCGGCCACGGGCGCCACCGAGGGCGTGCCCCGGAACGGCGTGCCGCCCGTCGCGACCGCCGCCACGGGCACCACCGGCTCGTTCACCGGACGGCCGGGGACCTTGGGCTCGTTGATGGGCCGGCGGCCCGTCAGCTCTTCAATCTCCTCGATCTCCATGTCGGAGATCTCCTCCGGCAGCTCCACCACGTCCTTGCGGGGTTGGCCCGAAGCGGCGGGCTTCTTCTGCGCCTCGGAGCGGCGGCGGGCCTTGGCCAGGTCGCGGTGGTAGGTGCCGGCTTCGATCTCCTGGATGGTGCGCACCCACAGTCGCTCATAGGTGAGGAACTTGTTGTGGATGGTCTGCACGCGGAACTTCACCGACGTGCTGCGCACGAAGGCGCCCTTGAGGCGGATCATCCGCTTCTTCAAGTCCTCGTGCGCGCGGATGGGCGCCTGCCGCTCCATGCCCAGGAAGTACTGCTCGTAGGTGTGGCGACCCGCCGGTCGGTGGCGCCCCAGGAGGAGGGCGCCAAAGGTGAACATGCACAGGGAGATGAACTGGCTGGTGGACACGTTGTACCAGGCCTCCAGGGGCACGGATGCCGCCAGCCCCTGGGCCCCCAGCGACTCCAGCAGGCCGTGCAGGGTGCCGCGCTCCACGTCGCCCCGGAACAGCTCCACCGTGGTGCGCAGCACGGCGTAGGCCATCAGCCAGAGGGCGAAGATGTGCCCGTGGAAGCGGCGGAAGCGGCGCGCGTACAGCAGCGCCACGAAGAGCCCCAACTGCCCCACCGACTCGAAGAGCTGCGTGGGGTACACCGGCAGCGTGGTGCCGTGCTGGGCCACCCAGTCGGAGATGCGCACCGCGCCCGGCGCCGCGTGGTGGAGCACCTGCCCGGTGGCCTCCACGACGAAGCGGTCATCCCCCGCCTGGGAGCCATACGCCAGGCTGGACGCGTGTCCCAGCCGGCCGAACAGGTCCTGGGCCACCCCGGAACCGGGGAAGGTCACCCCGGTGTGGGAGTGGCTGCCCGCCATGTCCCCCCAGCAGCAGCCGGCGGAGAAGCACCCCAGGCGCCCCAGGCACTGGCCCAGCGACACGGTGGGGATGCACACATCCGCCAGCCGCAGGAAGTCCAGGTCGTACTTGCGGGCGAACAGGTACGCCGCCAGCCCCGCGCCGATGAGGCCGCCGTAGAACACCAGCCCGCCGCCCAGCGAGAACGCCTTCGTCCAGTCCTGCGCGTAGTCCTGCCAGTTCACCATCACGAACAGCACGCGGCTGCCCACGAGCCCGCCGACGAGCACCCAGAACGCCATGTCCATCACCTGCTCGCGCTTCTTGGGCCCCTCCGTGTCCACGAAGCCCCGGCCCTCCACGAACGTCACCCGGCGCCACTCGTCCTGCGCCAGCCGCCCCGCCACCGACACCGCGCAGATGAACCCGGAGGCCAGGAGCACGCCGTAGGTGTGCAGCGGGATGCCCTCGCCCTTGCCGCCCGGGAAGGCGTCCGCGGGCAGCGCGTACATCAGGCCGAAGTACGCCAGCGCCCCGCCAATGGCCGCGAAGCCCAGGGCGCGCAGCAGCTTGTCCTGGAGCGAGGCGGGAGCCGCCTTGCCCGTCTTCGCATCCACCGACCCCTCCGCGCCCTGCCAGCCATTGAAGGCGATGGAGGACACCACCCCCACCGCGACGGCGTACAGCAGCAGCTGCATCCAGAGGCTGGTGAAGGACAGGCGCAAGAGGACGGGGAGCATGGGGACCTCGGCCGGGCGGAAAGAAGGCGGAACGCGACGACGGACCGCACCCGGAAACGGCGGGGACAACTGGAGCGGCCGGGCGGGACATTCCCGGCCCGGCCTCGCACGACGGCGGGCGTCAGGCCTTGGCGGGCTCGGAGGCGGGCTTCTCCTTGCGGACGAAGGCGTCCACCACGAGCATGCCCACGCCGATGCAGATGGCCGCGTCCGCGACGTTGAACGAAGGCCAGGCAGCCTTGTCGTACCAATGGGCTTCCAGGAAATCGATGACGAAGGCCCGGGCCACCCGGTCGATGTAGTTGCCCAGCGCGCCGCCCAGCACCAGCGGCAGGCCCCACAGCGCCCACTTCTCCGCGGGGTCCGTCCCGGAGAGCTTCCGGAAGTAGAAGACGATGAGCAGCACCGCGCCCAGGCTCACCAGGTGGAAGAGCGGGCCGCGCACGTGGGGCGGCAGGTCGCGGAACATGCCCCACGCGGCGCCCGGGTTCTCCGCGTAGCGCAGGCGGAAGAAGTCATCCACCACCTCCACGTGCGTGCGCGGCTGGAAGTGCAGGCCGTAGCGGCCGGCCGCCTCCGCGGGCGAGTACATCGCGCCCAGGCGCTGTCCCAGCGAGGTGGCCCCGTCGAAGCGGGTGGTCAGGTCCCGCACGACCAGGTACTTCGTCCACTGGTCCAGCACGATGACGCCCAGCGTGAGGGCGAGGAGGATGGCGTATTTGCGCGGCACGGGGACGGCTTATACCAGCCCACCCCGGCCCGTCACGGTTGAGGGCTCTGGGGGGTCAGCGGCGGGGTGGCGACGGGCTCAGGCCGGCGCGCCCACACGGAGTCCAGCAGCATCAGCGCCACGCCCACCACGATGGCCGCGTCCGCCACGTTGAAGGTGGGCCAGCGCATGCCCGGCTGGTTGCGCCAGTGCCAGTCGATGAAGTCGATGAGTAGTCCTCGATGAAGCGGTACGGCCGGGTGTTGCGCCGGAACTCGCCCTCCTTCGGAGGGTCGTTGTCCAGGTTCTGCTCGCTCAGGAAGCCGGACACGCGCGCCATGCCTTCGCGGCCGTCCAGGGCTTCCGTCAGCCGGGACACGGCCAGGTACTTGGTCACCTGATCCGCCGCGAGCACGGCGAGGACCACGACGAGGAGGAGGCGGAGGGAGGCTTTCATGCGGTGTCCGACCTCTATCGCGCCCCCGGGAGCCCTGACAACCCGGGGCCCTTCCGGCGCACGCCGGGCCGCCTGCCTCCGCACTCCCGGACGCCGCGTCTTTCGGGCATGGTGCGCCCATGGCGCCTGTTGAGCCCGACGTGAAACCTTCCGCTCCCGACATTGCCCCACCCGGAACCACCACGACCCCGGCGGCGAAGCCGTCGCTGATGGCGCGCTTCAAGGCGCTGCTGGTGGACTACGGGCCGCTGGCCATCGCGGTGAACTACGTCATCTTCGGCCTGGTCATCGTGGGCTTCTGGGCGGCCATCCGCGCGGGCTTCCGGCCGGAGAGCACCGGGGCGCAGGCGGGCGTGTGGGGCGCGGCCTACATCGCGTCGCAGGCGGTGAAGCCGTTGCGGCTGGCGGCGGTGTTCGTGCTCACGCCGCTCATCGCGCGCATCCCGCCGGTGTCGCGCTTCCTGGCGAAGAACAAGCACAAGTGGAGCTTCTGAAGCGCTTCTAGAGGCGTGGACTCCGGCCGGACACCGAAGGACTTCCGGTGCCCGGCCGTGTCGCGTCCGCCGACTAGAAGTTGGGCGTGAGGAAGTCCTTCAGGACGCCCATGTGCTGCATGTTGGAGGCGCCGCTGTCGCTGGACAGCGCCGGGTAGATCTCCGACAGCGGCGTGTAGACGCGGCTGTCCAGGACGAGCCCGTTGGCGAAGGAGCTGGCGCCAATCACGGTGGGCACGCGGTACTGGTACAGGTCGTTGTCCACGAGCACGTGGTCGTACGGCTTGCTGCGGCTCGCGTTGGTGCCGTCCTTGTTGTTCTTGTCCACCGGGTGCGGCCCGGCGGTCACCACCACCTGCTTGAAGGTGGTGAGGCAGGCCTCGGAGCGGCTGTCGGTGTTGAAGTCGCCGCCGATGGTCAGGTAGTCGGACTCCCGGACATTGTCCTTGATGAACTTCACCAGGTTGGTGGCCTCCGTGTTGCGGACGCCGCCGCCGCTGGTGAGCAGGTGCACGCTGACCGCCCAGAGGTCGTGCGGCCCCGGGATGTCGATGCGCGCCCAGGCGAAGTCGCGGTTGGACACCTGCGTGTCCTTCCACTCGCCGGACTCGAGGATGGGGTAGCGGCTGATGATGCCGTTGGGGATCTGCGCGCCGGTCTCGCGGTAGTACGAGAAGCCCGGGCCGAAGGTCAGGTCGACCATCTCGCGGATCTCCGCCGCGGAGTTCGCCTTGTAGTTGAACTCCTGGATGAGCACGACGTCGGGCTTCACGCCCTGCATCAGCCGGATGCCGTGACCCTGGTCGTAGTCCTGGCCGTTACCGCTGGTGATGTTGGCCGCCATGATGCGGATCTTCGTGTAGCCACCGTCGGAGTCCGAACCACCGTCCGTGGTGCCCGCGTCGCCGGAGCCCGCGTCGCCGGTGCCCGCGTCGACCGTGGTGCCTGCGTCGACCGTGGTGCCCGCGTCAACCGTTGTCCCGGCGTCGACCGTGGTACCCGCGTCGACCGTCGTCCCGGCGTCGACCGTGGTGCCCGCATCGACCGTGGTGCCCGCATCAACCGTCGTGCCCGCATCGACCGTGGTGCCTGCGTCGACCGTGGTGCCCGCATCAACCGTCGTGCCCGCGTCGACTTCAGAGCCCGCATCGACATCGGGGCCCGCGTCGATCGACCGACCGGCATCCTCCTCGCCACCCGCGTCGACCGTGCTGCTGCCGGCATCCGTGCCCGCATCGGTCCGGGATCCAGCATCCGTCGAGGTCCCAGAGTCCGGAGGCGTGTTGGGCTCATTGCCCGGGCCGCAGGCGGTTGCCAGGGCCCCCAGCGCCACGAGTGCGCGAACAAACGGAGGGAGCTTCATGGACATGCGGGGACCTGATTCCTTGCTTCCGAGGGTGACGAGAGGCTGATCCGTCGGCTTCGGCGCGCCGACTCGTACGTGATTATAGAAGTTTGCAGGTTGGCTGTCCCCTGACCGCCCGTGAGGTTTTTCTCTCTCCTTTCGCAGAATCCGAGAGCCCCCACGCGCCCGTATCTGCGGAAGACTTGAATTCAAAGGAAGGCATCACCAGAACTGGCGCCAACGCAGCCAGACGACGCAGCAGGACGTGAGGAGTCCACGATGTCATCACGGCAGCTCACGGTGCGTTTTCACGGCGCACTGAACGACTTCCTCGCGCCGGAGCGCCGGGGCGTGGCGTTCACCCATGTCCTGCAGGGCAGCCCTTCCGTGAAGGACCTCATCGAGTCCTTGGGGCCGCCGCACCCGGAGGTGGACGTGGTGCTGGTGGACGATGAACCCGTGGGCTTCGAGCACCGCGCGGAAGCGGACACGAGCCTTGCCGTCTACCCCGTGCACCTGGCGCCCAGGCTGCCCCCGGAGTCACGCGTGGGACCGCCGCTGCCGGACATGCCACGCTTCGTGTTGGACGTGGGGTTGGGGCGGCTGTCGGGCTTCCTGCGGATGCTCGGCTTCGACACCCTGTGGCGCAACGACTTCGCGGATGATCACCTGGCGCGTCTGTCCCGCCAGGAGTCGCGCGTGTTGCTCACGCGGGACCTGGGCGTGCTCAAGCGCTCGGAAGTGGTGCACGGCTACTTCCCGCGCGCCACCGACCCCGCACACCAGTTGGTGGAGGTGGTGCGCCGCTATGCCCTGACGTCGCGCATGCGGCCCTTCAGCCGCTGCATGGCCTGCAACGCGCCGCTGTCCAACGCCACGCCGGACGAAGTGCAGGGCCGCGTTCCCGAAGGCGTGGCCGGACGCCACTCGCACTTCCGCCAGTGTCCCGGCTGCCAGCGCGTCTTCTGGCCCGGCACCCACCACGACCGCATGCAGGCCCTGGTGGACACGCTGCGCGGGCTGGAGCAGACCGCCTGAAATCAAACCCAGACGTCTTGCAAGGCATTGAAGCCCAGGCCCTGCAAGACGCCGGACGCCGCTTCAGGCCAGCGCCTCCCGGCACTTGAGGCACAGCTCATCGCCCTGCCCCACCGCCTCCGAATACACCCAGCAACGGGGGCACTTCGTCCCCTTCGCCGGCAGCACCTCCACGGACAGGGACGCGCCGTCACCGAACGCCTGTGACACGTCCAGCACCGTCGCCACGTCGGAAGCCGTGTCCGTCCAGTCCACCTGGCTCACGATGAACAGCCCGGGCAGCTCCGAAAGGTGCGCCTGGAGCAGTTCCGCGACAGGACCGCTGGCCGACAACACCACGCGAGCCTCCAGGGACGCGCCGATGCGCTTGTCCCGCCGCGCCACCTCCAACACTCCCTGCACCGCGCTGCGCACCGCGAAGAGCTTCGCGTAGCGCTCCGCCAGTCCGGGCGCCATCGCACCCTTCGGCTCCGGGAAGCCCGCCAGGAACACGCTCTCCGTGTGCTCGCCCGGCAGGTGCTGCCATGCCTCCTCCGCCGTGAAGCTCATCACCGGCGCGAGCAGGGGCAGCAGCACGGTGACGACCTCGTGCAGCACCGTCTGTGCCCCCCGGCGCGCGGGCCCGTCCGCCTTCGCCGTGTAGAGCCGGTCCTTCAGGATGTCGAAGTACACGGCCGACAGGTCGTTGGCGCAGAAGTCCACCACCGTCGCGTAGACGAGGTGGAACTCGTAGTCCTCGTACGCCTGCCGCACCCGGGCCACCACCTGTGACAGCCGCCCGCGCGCCCACTGGTCCAACGGCGACAACGCCTCCGCGGGCACCGCGTCCTTCGCCGGATGGAAGTCGTGCAGGTTGCCCAGCGCGTAGCGCAGCGTGTTGCGGATCTTCCGGTAGCCCTCCGACAGGCCCTTGAGGATGGCGTCCGACAGGCGCACGTCGTTGCGGTAGTCGCTGGCCGCCACCCACAGCCGCAACACCTCCGCGCCGTACTGCTGGATGA
>SECN01000532.1 GCA_004173515.1 Myxococcaceae bacterium
CGGCAGGTAGATGACGACGTTCAACAGGTGGGTGTCGAAGAAGCTCATGAAAGCACCTGCAGGAGGGCGTAGACCGCGCCGCCCAGGATGGCGAGCGCCATGATGGCGGCGTAGGCCTGGGCATCACCCGTCTGGAGTCGGCGCAGCCCGAGGCCCACCTTCTCCGTCACGTAGGCGGTGCCGCGCACCAGCACCGTGTCGATGACGAGCGCGTCCACCACGCGGAAGAGGATGAAGGCCACGAACTTCACCGGACGGATGAGGATGAACTCGTACAGCTCGTCCACGTAGAACTTGTTGTGGGCCGTGCGGCGCACCGCGCGGGCGAACGCCGGCACCGGCTTGCCCACCTGCGCGGGGAAGTACTTCAGGTAGAGGAACGCCGCCGCGGCGCCGCCGGACAGGGCCACCAGCCACGCGGTGAGGTAGTCCAGGAAGGCCGGCGTGCTGTTGTCCAGCGCCACCGTCTGGGCCACGCGAGCCACCGCTTCGGCCGGGCGCAGCACCGGGGAGAGGAAGTTCTCGAACACCGGCTGCATGCCGCCACCCGAGCGGGGCATTAGCGGCAGCGCGTACACCAGCGTCACGATGCTCAGGAACGCCAGCACCACCAGGGGCAGCGTCATGAACCAGGAACTCTCGTGCGCGTGCGCCACCTTGGCCTGCGGGGAGCGCTTGCCCGTGAAGGTCAGCAGGTACACGCGCGACATGTAGAACGCGGTGCACGCGGTGATGAGCAGGCCCATCGCGTAGACGAAGCCGGACACCCAGTGCAGGTCATGCAGTGCATCACGCTGCCGGCGCCCAGGAAGAGGCAGGCCTTGAAGCACGCGTGCGTCAGCAGGTGCAGCGCGGCCGCCCAGAAGACGCCCATGCCCACGCCCATGAACATGATGCCCAGCTGCGACACCGTGGAGTAGGCGAGCACCTTCTTGATGTCGTCCTGCGCGAAGGCGATCAGCGCCGCCAGCAGCGACGTCAGCGCGCCCACGATGGCGATGGTCGCCATGGCGGTGGGGCTGAGCACCAGCAGCGAGCTCATGCGGCAGAACAGGTACACGCCCGCCGTGACCATCGTGGCGGCGTGGATGAGGGCGGACACCGGCGTCGGGCCGGCCATCGCGTCCGGCAGCCAGACGTACAGGGGGAGCTGCGCGCTCTTGCCCGCCGCGCCCAGCAGGAACAGCAGCATGGTGGCGGTCATCACGCCGCCGAAGGTGTAGCCGGCCAGCGGCCCCGCCTCGATGGGCGTGGCGAGCGACACCGCGCCGCCCGTGCCTTCCGGGAGGGCCAGGGCCATCTTCTCCAGGCCCTTGAAGGTGACGGGGCCCTTGTCCAGCAGGGCCTGCGTGTAGCGCGCCCGGGAGCTGCCCGCGGAGTTGAAGTCGCGGGGGTCCGCCTGCTGGGTGAACGCGTTCACCGTCAGGATGAGCAGGAACGTTCCGATGAGGAACGCGAAGTCACCGATGCGGTTGGTGACGAACGCCTTGCGGCCCGCCCACGCCTTCGCGCTGTCCGTGTACCAGAAGCCGATGAGCAGGTAGCTGGCCATGCCGACGCCCTCCCAGCCCACGAAGAGCAGGACCAGGTTGTCGGCCATCACCAGCGTCAGCATCGCGGCGACGAAGAGGTTCAGGTACGCGAAGAAGCGCCAGTACCCGTCGTCGTGCTCCATGTAGCTGGTGGAGTACAGGTGGATGAGGAAGCCCACGCCGGTGATGACCAGCAGCAGGATGCCCGACAGGTGGTCCACCAGCAGCCCGAAGTTCACGCGGAAGTTGCCCGCGGCGAACCAGGTGCCGTAGTCATGCGAGATGGCGTAGCGCACCACGTCGCGCTCCAGGCCGAACGCGTTGGGCATGGTCACCACGCGCCCGCCCGCCGCGTCGCTGGTGGCCCAGAAGGCCATCAGGCTCAGCACGAAGGCGCCGGCGATGGCGGAGCACGCCACCAGGTGCACGTTGGCCCGGCCCAGCCACTTGCCGAACACGCCGCACACGAACGCGCCCAGGAGCGGCAGCAGGATGATCAATCCCAGCGAGGGTGCGAACACCTCGGGGGGGATGGGTGCCGTTCTGAAGAATTCGACGATTCCGTCCATGGATGGGCTCGGGGAGTGACGGGATTCAGTGCTTCATCGTCCGGATGTCGTCCACGTTCACGGAGCCGCGACTGCGGAAGACCGCGATGACGATGGCCAGACCGATGGCCGCTTCCGCGGCCGCCACGGCGATGACGAAAAAGGCGGACACGTGCCCGATGCCGTCGCCGTGCATCCGCGCGAACGCCAGGAACGTGAGGTTGACCGCGTTGAGCATCAGCTCCACGCACATGAAGACGACCAGCGCGTTGGTGCGCACCAGCACGCCGAACATGCCCATGCAGAAGAGCGCGGCGGCCAGCAGGAGGTAGTAGGTGATGGGAACCATGTGCGGAAGCTCTTGGCTTTCAGGCGGACGGCTCAAGGAGCCCGCCCGCGCCATCTAGCAGAAGTTGTCCGAAGGCGGGGATCAGATCCGGGACTTGGCCACCACCACCGCGCCCACCATCGCCACCAGGAGCAGCAGGCTGACGGCTTCGAACGGGAGCAGCCAGGCGGTGAAGATGGACTGGCCGATGGCGGCCATGGTGCCGAACGTCGCCTGCTCCTGGGGGCCCAGGTTGGCGGGCATGGCGTTCGTGCGGCCAAGCGTCACGGCCAGCACGGCCAGCAGGCCGAACGCGGAGGCGCCGCCCAGGATGCGCGTCACCGTGGGGCGGCCGCGGTGGGCCGCGTCCCCCAGGTTCAGCAGCATGATGACGAACAGGAAGAGCACCATGATGGCGCCCGCGTACACGAGCACCTGCATGACGGCCACCGTGTGCGCCCACAGGAGCACATAGATGCCGGCCAGGAAGAAGAACGTCGACACCAGGGCCATGGCGGAGTTGATGGGGCTCCGCGCGGTGATGACCAGCCCCGCCGACACCAGCGTCATGACGGCGAAGACGCCGAAGAGAACGAACTCAGTGTTCAAGACCAGTCTCCGTAGGAACCCCAGGGGTGCTCACCGAACGGGCAGCGCTTCTCCCGCAGGTGCGCCTCGAACTCGTCCCGGAACCGCATGAGGAAGGAGTGCGTGGGCAGCGCCGCCGCGTCGCCCAGCGCGCAGATGGTGTTGCCCAGGCCGATGGGCGGGTAGGGCGCGATGGAGGAGGCCACGTTCGACAGCATGTCGATGTCGCCCGGCTCGCCCCGGCCTTCTTCGATCTTGCGCAGGAGGCGCGTCTGCCAGGGCGTGCCCTCGCGGCACGGCGTGCACTGGCCGCAGGACTCTTCCGCGTAGAAGCGGGCCACGCGCCACAGGCTGCGCACCATGCAGGTGGCGTCGTCCATCACGATGACGCCGCCGGAGCCGGCCATCGTCTGCTTCATCTTCAGCGCCTCGAACTCCAGCGCCACGTCCAGCTCGTCCGCGCCCAGCACCGGCGCGGAGGAGCCGCCCGGGATGACCGCCTTCACCTTGCGGCCCTTGGGCATGCCCTGGCCGTACTGGTCGTCGTGGATCAGCTCCAGGATGGTGGTGTGCATCCCCACCTCGTAGACGCCCGGGCGGTTCACCGAACCCGACAGGCAGACCAGGTGCGTGCCGCCCGACTTGTCGGTGCCCAGCCTGGCGTACCACTCCGCGCCCTTGGCGAGGATGGGGGGCACGCTGGCGAGCGTCTCCACGTTGTTCACCACGGTGGGGCTGCCGAACAGGCCCACCACGGCGGGGAAGGGCGGCTTCAGGCGCGGCCAGCCCTTCTTGCCCTCCAGGCTCTCCAGCAGCGCCGTCTCCTCGCCGCAGATGTACGCGCCCGCGCCGCGGACCACGTAGCAGTCCAGTTGGAAGTCCTTGCCCAGCATGGACTTGCCGAAGATGCCGGCCTTGTAGGCCTCGTCGATGGCCGCCTGGGTGCGCTCCGCCTGGAATTTGAACTCGCCGCGCAGGTACACGTAGCAGGTGTGCACGCCCAGCGCGTACGACGCGATGGCGATGCCCTCCAGCATCATGTGCGGGTCGTTCTCCAGGATGTAGCGGTCCTTGAAGGTGCCCGGCTCGGACTCGTCGCCGTTCACGGCGAGGTACTTGGGCTTGGGGCTGTCCTTGGGGACGAAGCTCCACTTCATGCCCGTGGGGAAGCCGGCGCCGCCGCGGCCGCGGAGGTTGGACTTCTTCACCTCGTCGATGATGGCCGCGGGCTCCATCGTGAGCGCCCGCTTGAGCCCGTCGTAGCCGCCGCGCGAGCGGTAGCTGTCCAGGGTCCAGGACTGGGGCTTGCCCCAGGCCGCCGAGATGACGGGTTCAACCGCCTTTGCCGTAGAGGCCATGGATGGATGTCCTAGGAAAGCGAGGGGGAGGAGGGGCGACTCACGACAGCCGGGCCAGGATGGCGTCCAGCTTGGCCTGGGTCAGGCTCTCGTGGTGGTCCTCGTTGATCTGCAGGCAGGGCGCCGTTCCGCAGGACGCCAGGCACTCGGTCTCGCGCAGGGTGAACTTGTCGTTCGTCTCCCCCGCCGTCATGCCCAGCTTCTGCTCCAGGTAGGCGAGCATCTTCTCCGCCCCCCACAGCGAACAGGACAGGTTCGTGCACACGTCGATGACGTATTTGCCCGGTTTCTTCAGGTGGTACATCACGTAGAAGCTGGCGACCTCGTAGGCGCGCTCCGGCGTGACTTCCAGATTCTTCGCCACCAACCGCAGGCCTTCGGGCGGCAACCAGCCCTTGAGGTCCTGAAGCAGGCGAAGCGCGGGCAACATCCCGGCGCTTTTGCGATCAGAGGGGTAGTGCGAGAGGATTTCCGCGATCCCCGCGTCGAACTTCTTCTGCTCTTCAGGAGTGAACAGGGGCTCCGCCATGGCGGGCCGTACGTATTGCCGCAATGGCTTCGTTGTCAACATCCTCCGGGTGGACTACCCGCATGGGCGTCCGCTCCGGGACGTGACGGAGAACCTGTCCGCCGGAGGTTTCTTCGTCCAGACGGAGCAGCTCTTCGTCGTGGGCGACGAGCTTCGGCTTGCACTTTCTTTCCCGGGACTGCTGGATCCGGTAGAAGTCGGCGGCACCGTGGCCTGGGTGCGGCTGGCGGCCCCGGATCAGCCCGGGGGTGTCGGCATCCGTGTGGAGAGCGAGCAGGATCGGCGGCGACTGGGTGACATCTTGAGTGCGGCGGGACCTGACGACAGCGCGACGAACCCTTCCGAACAGGACGGGTACCGCGTGCTCATCGTCGAGGACAACCCCCACATCATCGAGATGTACAGCTACGTGCTCAAGAAGCTCGCGAGCAACGATCTGCACGGCAAGGTCCCCTTGGAGGTCCACTTCGCGCCGGATGGGCACCACGCCCTCTTGCGGCTGCGCGAGGACCGCTTCAGCCTGGTGATGCTGGACCTGTACATGCCGGTGATGGACGG
>SECN01000094.1 GCA_004173515.1 Myxococcaceae bacterium
TCCACCCGAGGAGGTCGTGCTGGAGATGGCGGTGGGCCTGCTGCCCATCGCCGGAGAAGCGGTGGATTTGAAGGGCGTGGTGCTCGGGGAGAGCCTCCTGGGCTACCCGCTGACGGGCGGAGAGCGGTTGCTGTGCGCGGTGAGCGTGGCGCTGCCGGTGGTGTCGGGGCGCCTGCTGTCGGAGGGCGCGCAGGGCGTGGCGCAGGTGGCACTGTTGACGGGGCGCAGTCTGCACGAGGTGCAGGTGTTGCAGCGGGTGGTGCAACACCTGTCACCCCAGGACGCGCAGGAAATTCGCAGGGTGCTGCGAGCGGCGGCGCGCGGTGATGCGGTGTCCGCGGAGGACGTGGCGAAGCTGCAAGCCGTGGCGAAGCGACTGGAGTCCCCGCTGGCGGAGGCGGGCCGGGTGCTGGCACAGGGCAAGCGCGTGCCATGGGTGGGCTCTCGGGTGACGGCGGAAGGCACGCGATTGGTGCCGGGCAGCGCGGAGCACCTGGCGCAGGCGTGGGTGGACTATCAGTTCCGCCACCCATCGAAGTACCCCCGCATCCAGTACGCGGTGGATCCGGAGTGGGAGCGGCTCTACCAGACCGTCATCAAGAACAAGGGTGCAGGCAGCGAGTTCGAGCAGGCCGTGCTCAAGGCCAAGGGCCAGCAGAAGAACACGGCGTTGATGCTGCCGCCTCCGGGGAGCAAGGCCCAGGGCTTCGTTCCGGATGCGGTGAAGGACAACCCGGGGGAACTGGTGTGGGGCCAGCCCTACCACTTCGTGGAGGCCAAGGGCCGCGCGGAGATGGCGCTCACGGGCAATCTGAAGGCGATGCTCGAATACGTCGACACGTATGGAGGTCACATCGAGGTGTACTTCCGCTCCGCGAAGCATCCTGCGGGGCAGACGCACTTGACCGATCCACTTCGTCGCTTCTTGCGGGACCTCTCCAGGGATGGCAAAGCCCTATCCGATGACTTTCCATGAGGCACGTGCGTGGCACTGAGATACCTGCTCACCCAGATCAGCCTGCCGCCCGGAGTCCCATCGGAAGCCGTGGTGCGTACGTTCCTCAAGTCTGCCTTCGAGGAGTACAGGTGGTTCGAACCCGCACGCTTTCTCAACGAGCAGCTCGACCCGAAGCGGATCGACTACGACGCGTTGGTCGCTCGGTTCCTGGATGTCCGCAGACTCATGGTACTGGCGAAGACGGACCGTGATTTCTTCCTGTTCTCAGCGAGGAAAGCAGACGGCCCGCCGCATGTGGGCAGTCTCACCTGGGAAGCCGCGCTTTCCCGCGCGAAGAACGCGACGTGGCGTGACTCCCACGTTCATCAGGTCACGGCACTGATGAAGCTGTTCAATTCACCGCTGGCCATCTCCGCGACCTCCATGGATGTCGATCGGAAGTGCGACCAGCTCATTCCCTCACCCTCGGGGATCGGGCAACGCTTGACGTGGACGGTTCGCGACCCCAGTGAAGGCCTTGCCGGGGTCTTCTGGCGCAACTTCTACGGTCCGCCGTTCATCGAGATGTTCGGAGACCGGCTGAATGCGGTCCCCGAAACCCAGCGGCGCTCGGTCGCGGACGGCATCGTGCTCGTGGAGCCCTATGCCCTGCCCACCGACGCGATGACTCCCGCCGCGGAGGCCGCGGAGCAACAGCTCCGCGAAGTCCTCGGGCCTGAGTGCTTCTACGACCCGGTGGCACGCACCATGCCCCGCCGCGTGCCCGACCTGCCACACCCGGGCGCGCTCTCCTCCTGAGTCCGCCCGGAGGCAGCGCGCGGCCTACCGCGCCGGCACTTCAATCGCACGCAAGAGCGCGCCGTCCTGTCCGGGCACCCGCGCACGCAAGAGCAGCGCGCCACCGGGTTCAGCGGACGTCAGCGCCTGGGCGGCCTCCGCGACGCCGGACACCTTCTGGTCGCCCACCTGCGTGAGCACCATGCCGGGCACCAGCCCCGCGCGCTCCGCCGCGCTGCCGGACTCCACCGCGACCACCTGCGCGCCGCCGCTGCCGTCCTGCGCCTCCGACAACCGCAGGCCCAGCCGCTTCGACAGCGGCGCGGGCGTCGCATCCCGGGGCGTCATCTCCTCTTCGCCCCGCTGCGTCGGACGCGTGCCCAGCTTCACCGGCACCGCCATCGCCTTTCCTCCGCGCACCAGGCTCACCTGCACCTCGCTGCCCGGCTTGAGCAGCGCCACCGCGCGCGTCAGCGAGCCGGCGGAGTCCACCGCGCGCTCGCCCACCGACGTGATGACGTCCTCCTCGCGCAGGCCCGCCTTCGCTCCGGGGCCTCCCGCGCTGACGCCCGCCACCACCGCGCCCTTCGCGGCCTCCACGCGCAGCGCCCGCGCCAGCTCCGGCGTGAGGTCCTGCACCGCCAGCCCCACCCAGCCCCGGCGCACCACGCCGGTCTCCTGGAGCTGCGGCAGGAGCGCCTGGATGAGGTTCGCGGGCACCGCGAAGCCGATGCCCGTCGCGCCGCCGATGATGGCCGTGTTCATGCCCACCACCTCGCCCCGCATGTTGAAGAGCGGGCCGCCGGAGTTGCCGGGGTTGATGGCCGCGTCCGTCTGCAGGAAGTCGTCATAGGGGCCCGCGTGGATGTCGCGCGCCCTCGCGGAGAGGATGCCCGCGCTCACGCTCGACGCGAGCCCGAACGGATTGCCGATGGCCATCACCGGGTCGCCCACGCGCAGGCCGTCCGAGTCGCCCAGCTTCACGAAGGGCAGCTTGCCGGACACACCCTTCAATTGGATCAGCGCCACGTCCGTGAGCGCGTCGCGGCCCAGCACCTCCGCCTCGAACGAGCGCCCGTCCTCCAGCTTCACCCGGACGGTGTCCGCGCCCTCCACCACGTGGTTGTTGGTGAGCACCAGGCCCGAAGGGTCGATGACGAAGCCGGAACCCAGGCCCTGCTTCGACGGCGCGCCGCCGCCCTCACCGAAGGGATTCTGTCCGCCCTGCATGCCGAAGCGCTCGGCGAGCCCGGGAGGCAGCCCCTGCATGCCGCCCATCGCGGGACGGGCGCGGGCCTGCACCTCCACGTTCACCACCGCGCCCTTCACCGTGTCCACCAGCGGCGCCAGTGACACGAGCGCGCCGGGCGTGCCGGGCACGGACAGCGCAGGTGAATAGACGGCGGGCTCCACCTTCGCGCCCGAGGGCGTGGTGGCCGTCTTCAAGGACAGCGTGGGGCGCTCGGGCGGGGCCGTGTCCGGGGCTGGCTTGCAGGCGCCCAGTGCGACCAGGGGCGTGAGCGCGAGCGCGCGGGCAAGGCGGCGGCGGGACGGAAGGGTGCGAACCATCGTGCTTTCTCCTTGGGCAGGCTCCGGAAGCGACCTTCCGGGCGGGAAAAAAGAGTCGAACCGGATGCGGTGGGCACCCTGGGAAGGAGGCAGCGGTCCCGTTCCACCAGCGACACCGGGAGCCACCAGTGGCCCAGCTGCCTGAAGGGAGCTCTTGGAGGAAGCCCCGCATCCGGTCCGACGCCCGGACCTCATTGCAGCCCGTGGGCCAACACCCCGAAAACCTCCTTCAGAGGGAGGCAGCGCCCCGAAGGCTCCGCGCTCGCGGGGCAAAGTGCCCCAGCCGGGGCATTTCGCCCGGGGGCGGCGTGCCCCACGCCCCACCTCCAGGCTTCGCCAGGGCCCGGGGGCCGAGGACGTGGCACGGCGGATGCTCCAGGTCAGGAACGTCCCACCCTTCACCCCTCCAGGAGACCTCTCCCATGGTGCACGAGCAGACGGAAGGGGCCGCGCGTGTCGCGGCCTGGGAAGAGCCCGCGAGCACGCCGACGCGGGCCACCCGCATCCTCGTCGCGGATGATCAATCGGAGATGCGCACCCTCATCCGCAAGATGCTGGTGCGGCGCGGCTATGAGGTGGTGGAGGCGTCGGATGGACCGGACCTGGTGCGCGTCCTCATCGATGGGCTGACGGCGGACGAGTCCCGCGCGCCCGACCTCATCATCACCGACGTGCGCATGCCGGGCTTCACCGGCCTGGAGGTGCTCGCCCGCCTGCGCCGCGAGCAGTGGGACACGCCCGTCATCCTCATCACCGCGTTCGGTGACGCGAAGCTGCACAGCGAGGCCCAGCGCCTGGGGGCCGCGTACGTGCTCGACAAGCCGTTCGAACTGGACGAGCTGCGAAACGCGGTGGAGGCGGCGCTCGCGGTGGCACGCGGCTGAAGCGGTGTCGGGCGCGGCGCGCTAGGCTCGGGCCGCTCGCGAAGCCGCACCCTCGCAAGGAAGCCCATGCGCCGCATGTCCTGGTCCCTGTCGTTGTCGCTGCTGTGCCTGGGGTGCGCGCCCGCGCAGCGTCAGACGCCGGACGCGGGACCCGCTGAAGTCGTGCCCCAGCGGCTGGTGGCGCGCATCGTCCACACGTACCCGCATGACCCGACGGCCTTCACGCAGGGCCTCCAGTTCCACCAGGGCCAGCTCTACGAGAGCACCGGTGAGGACGGCGACCTGCGGCGCATCTCGCTGGAGCAGACCGCGCCGCTGTGGAAGCAGCCCCTGCCGGACGTGTTCCCTGAAGGGCTGGCCAGCGATGGCGAGCGCCTGTACCAGCTCACCTGGCAGGACGGGACGCTGTTCGTGTGGAACGGCGCGCCACCTGCTCAGGAGAAGCAGGTGGCGTACACGGGCGATGGCTGGGGCCTGTGCTTCCACCAGGGCCAGCTCGTGCGCAGCGACGGCACGTCCACGCTGCGCTTCCACGACCCGAAGGACTTCCACGTGAAGTCCCAGGTGAAGGTGACGTTGCAGGGCGCGCCGCAGGACATGCTCAACGAGTTGGAGTGCGCGGAGGACGGCGTCTACGCGAACGTCTGGCACACCAACCACGTGTTGAAGATCGACTACGCCACGGGCCGCGTGCTGGCGGTCATCGACGCATCGGCGCTGGCGCAGGCGGAGCGCGGACGGGCGCACGGCTATGAGGCCGTGCTCAACGGCATCGCGCTGGAGCCGGGCACCGGCCGCCTGTTCTTCACCGGCAAGCTGTGGCCCGACCTCTTCGAGGTGAAGCTGGAGCCCGCCGCCACGCCGTAGCGCCCGGCCTCAAGGCGCTCCGGTGCTCCCCTGCCTCAAGAAGCGCCGCCGCACCGTCCGGGTGACCTCCGCATCCCAGCGGGATGAGAACACCTCCACCATGGTGCGTTGGAAGGGCAGGGCGCACGCCAGACACGCCAGCGTCGCGGCCAGTCCCACCAGCGTGTTCTGCCACGAGGCCAGGTTCCACTGCCCGGACCAGGACCACTCCCGCAGGCTCTGCGGCCAGAGGTAATGGATGGGCCAACCGGGGCCGCTGCCCGCGAGGTCGCACAGCAGATGGCCATGGAATGCCGCCGCCGACAGCAGCGCCACGGCCGCGCGCCGCCGGGCCAGCGCCGCGCAGACCGCCATCGTGACGAGCGCCCCCACGTAGCCGTGAAAAATCACGTGGTGATAGCGCGCGTAGAATTCTTCACCCGCGAGCAATGACAGCCCATCCAGGTCCGGCGCGAGCCCCGCGCAGGTGACGAGGATGCGGTCGCGTCGCTCGCGCAGGCCCTGCGCCAGCAGCCAGGACAGTTCGGCGTGGACGATGGGATTCATGGATGTGCGGAAGCGTACGGTGGTTCACGTCCGGACGTCATCCCAGCCCCGGAGTTCCATGCCATTGCCGAAGGTTTCCAGCGCCGTGCGTTGAGAAAGGGGGGCAATGACTCATCATGAATACCATCTCCGCGCACCCAGACAGACTCCGGGCTTTTTCACAGGGACGCCAGACGGAGTTTTCCAGGCAGGACATCGCCACGCTGTTCGAAGCCCACGCACGCGAGACACCCGACGCCGTGGCGTTGCGCTTCGAAGGTGGGGTGATCAGCTATGACGCCCTCAACCGGCGCGCGAACCGGTTGGCGCGGCGGCTTCAGGCGCACGGTGTGGGTTTGGAGCAACCCGTGGGGATCCGCGTGGACCGCACGCCGGAGACAATCATCGGGTTGCTGGGAATCCTGAAAGCGGGCGGTGCCTATCTGCCGTTGGATTCAAGTCATCCGGTGGAGCGTCTCAACGTGATGATCGAGGACGCGGGCCTGCGGGTGCTGGTGGGCCGGCGCGAGGAGGTGCGGGGGCTGCGCTTCGACGGCCACGTCGTCGAGCCCTCCTCTCCGGACGAACCCGACGAGGAGCGTGACGGCCGGAACGTGCGGGGTGGCGCGGGTCCCGACTCGCTGGCCTATGTGTTGTTCACGTCGGGCTCCACGGGGAGGCCAAAGGGCGTGTGCATCCCGCACCGGGGCGTGGCCCGGCTGGTGCTGGACGAGGGCTTCATCGGGTTCCGCTCCGACGACCGCGTCCTCCAGGCGGCTTCGTTCTCGTTCGATGCTTCGACGCTGGAGGTCTGGGGCGCGCTGCTGAACGGCGCCACGCTGTGTCTCATCTCACAGGAGACGCTGCTGTCGCCTCCGCTGCTCGCGGACCGGCTCCGGCGTGACGCGGTGTCGGTCGCGGTCCTGAGCACGTCGCTGTTCCATCAGTTGGCCGCGGCCATCCCGGCGGCGTTCGGCGCGCTGCGCGTGTTGATGGTCGGTGGCGACGTGCTGGACCCCAAGTGGGTGGCGCACGTGATGACGCACGGAAAGCCCCAGCGCCTGCTCAACAGCTATGGCCCGACGGAGTGCACCACCTCCGCGACGGCGTATGAAATCCGTTCGCGGCCCGCACCGGGGGAGTCCATCCCCATCGGGGGGCCGCTCGCGAACCTCCAGGTGTACGTGCTGGACGACGCGCTGGCGCCCCTGCCCATCGGTGACGTGGGGGAGCTGTACATCGGTGGAGAAGGGCTCGCGCGCGGCTATCTGAACCGTCCCGACCTGACGCGGGAGCGGTTCCTGCCCGACCCGTTCCGCGACGCTCCCGAGGCGCGGCTGTACCGGACGGGGGACCGCGCGCGGTGGCTGGAGGACGGCACGCTGGAGTTCCTGGGGCGCGTGGATCATCAGGTGAAGATCCGGGGCGCCCGCGTCGAGCTGGCGGAGATTGAAAGCGCGCTGCGGGCCCATGCGCAGGTCGGTGACGCGGTGGTCCGGGTGCTGGAGGCATCCCCCGGGGACAAGCGGCTGGTCGCCTATGTCTCACCGCGCGACGATGCATCGCTGGATGCGACAGGGCTCCTGGCGCACCTGCGCTCCCGACTGCCCGCCTTCATGGTGCCCCACGCGGTGAGCGTCCTGGACCGGCTCCCGCTCAATCCCAGTGGGAAGGTGGACCTGCATCAGCTCCCGGCGCCGCACTTCGGCGCGGGGGACGGCGAGGCCCCGCGCGAGGGCCTTGAGCGCGAGGTGGCGCGCGTCTGGGCGGAGGTGCTGGGCACGGAGCAGGCCGGCACGCAGGACCGCTTCCTGGATTCGGGAGGGGATTCGCTGCTCGCGGTCCGCTTCATCGAGCGGTTGGATCAAGCGGTGGCGGTCCGCCTGCCGGTGCGGGCGCTGTTCGAGAACCCGACGCTCCAAGCCCTGGCGCGGCGCGTGGAGTCCGCGAAGGGAGAAGCCCGGGGCGTGGACCTGCCCCCGGTCGTTCCCGTGGACCGGAGCGGGCCCCTGCCGCTGTCCGATGCGCAGCGCCAGCTCTGGCTGCTGCACCAGGTGGCGCCCAGGAGCGCCTTCTACAACGAGCCCTTCACGCTCTACCTGCCGGGCGACATCGAACCCGCCGCGCTGGAGCAGGCGTTCCAGTCGCTCATCGCCCGGCATGAAATCCTGCGCACGACCTTTGGCTCCACGCCGGAAGGTCCCTTCCAGCGGGTGGAGTCCGGGACACCGTTCCGGTTGCGGAGCGTGGACCTCCGCGCGGTTCCCGAAGGACTTCGCGGCGCGAAGGCCGCGCAACTGACCACGCAGGAGGCGCGCGAACCCTTCGATCTGGAGCGGGGCCCGTTGCTGCGGGCGACGCTGATGCGACTGGGTGCTTCGGAGTCCCGACTCGCGCTGGTCATGCACCACCTCGTCGTGGATGGCTTCACGATGGCGGTCTTCCTCCAGGAACTGCACCGGTTCTATCAGGCGACCCTCGACGGGCGGCCCGCGGAGCTGGAGCCCCTGCCGCTCCAGTACGGCGATGCCGCCGTGTGGCAGCAGGGCGCGCGCTACCAGGAGGCCATCGCGCCGCACCTCGCCTGGTGGACGCGGACGCTCGCGGGGGCCTCACATCTGGAGCTTCCCACCCAACGCCCCCGTCCTCCGGTGCAGGGCTTCCGGGGCGCGAAGCACTTCGTGCGCATTCCCCCGGACCTGCTGGAGTCCGTGAAGGCCTTGGGGCGCCGTGAGGACGCCACGCTCTTCATGACGCTGCTGTCGGCGTTCGGCGCGCTGCTGCACCGCTACTCCGGCAGCGACGACTTCGTGCTCGGTGGCGCCTTCTCGGGACGCGGCCGGGAGGAACTGCGCTCCATCTCCGGACACTTCGTGAACCTGTTGCCCCTGCGGCTGCGGTTCTCCGAAGGGTTGAGCTTCCGGGCACTCGTGGGACGTGTGCGGCAGGTGTGTCTGGAGGCGCTCGAACATCAGGAGGCGCCGCTCGTGCGCATCGTGGAGGCGGTGAAGCCGGAGCGCATCCCCGGGGCCAACCCGCTCCTCCAGGTGTCGTGCACGCTGGAGCCGCGCATCTCGGTGCCGGGCTCGGAGTGGCGCGTGGAGCCGCACGACACCGACACGGGCACGTCGAAGCTGGACCTCTCCATCGAACTGGATGAGCGACCGGACGGCATGTCCGTGCGGATGGAGTACGCGCTGGACCTGTTCGACCCGTGGATGATCACCCAACTGGGCGAACACTTCGTGACGCTGCTCCGCGAAGCCGTCCGCACTCCAGAGGCCCCCGTCTCCGCGCTGCCGCTGTTGTCGGAGCCGGAGAAGGCGCGGCTGCTCGGGTGGGCACAGGGCCCGCTGGAGGACGTGTCCACCGCCGACTGTCTGCACCACCCCTTCGAGGCCCAGGTCGAACGCACTCCGGATGCGCCCGCCCTGGTCTTCCAGGGCCGCGTGATGAGCTACCGGACGCTGAACGCGGAGGCGAACCGGCTGGCCCACCACCTGCGTTCGCTCGGGGTCGGACCCGGGGCATTGGTGGGTCTGTGCCTCCAGCGCTCCTTCGAGATGATCATCGGCGTGCTCGGGACGTTGAAGGCGGGCGCGGCCTATGTGCCCCTGGATCCCAGCTACCCCAAAGCCCGGCTGGAGTTCACGGCGCGGGACGCGGGGTTGAAGCTCATCCTCGCGCAGGAGGCGACGCGGTCGCTCGTGGCCGACACGGAGGCCCGGGTCCTCTGCCTGGAGCAACTGCGCGAAGTGCTCGCCAGCGCCTCCGTGGAGAATCCCCGCGTGTCCGTCACGGGCGAGGACCTGGCGTATGTCATCTACACCTCGGGTTCGACGGGACAGCCCAAGGGCGTGCTGCTCGCGCACCGGGGGGCGGTCCATCTCTGCCAGACCGTGGCCTCACGCTTCGGCTTCGGGCCCGGGGTTCGCGCGTTGCAGTTCACGCGCTTCGGGTTCGACTTCTCCGTCGCGGAGATCTTCCCCACGCTCTTCTCCGGCGCGACGCTGTACCTGCTCGCGCAGGCGGAGGTGATGCCCGGCGAGGAGCTGGCGGACTTCCTGGAGTCCCAGCGCATCCAGCTCGCGATGTTCACGCCCGCGGCGCTGAGCCCCATGGCCAGGCGGGAGCTTCCGGACCTGAAGGTGCTGGCGGTCGGCGGCGAGGAGGTGCCGGAGCAGCTCGTGGACGCCTGGGCTCCGGGGCGTCGGTTCATCCAGGTGTACGGGCCCACGGAGACCACCGTCTTCACGACCGCTGGCGACTGCGTGGCGGGCGCGGGACGCTCGCCCATTGGAAAGCCGCTCCCGGGATACGAGGTCTACCTGCTCGATGACGCCCTGACGCCGGTGCCCGTGGGCGTCCGGGGTTCGCTCTACATTGGCGGGGTGGGGCTGGCGCGGGGCTACCTGCACCGTCCCGAACTCGATGCGGAACGGTTCGTTCCCCATCCGTTCAGCGCGGAGCCGGGTGCCCGGCTCTACAAGAGCGGCGACGTCGCCAGCCATCGTCCGGACGGCAGCATCGAGTTCCACGGACGGTCGGACCGGCAGATCAAACTGCGCGGCTTCCGCATCGAGCTGGGAGAGATCGAGGCCGCGCTGCGGGAACATCCGGATGTGCGGGACGCCGTGGTCGAACTCCGACGGCTCGCGGGAGAGCAGCACCTCGTGGGCTACGTCGTCCCCCGGGATGCCGACGCGGCGGTGCGCCTCCCATCGCGAGGCTTCAAGGACGCGCTGGGCCAGACGCTGCCGCCCCACATGATTCCCCGTGAGCTGGTGGTGATGGAGTCATTCCCGCTGGGCGTCACCGGGAAGATCGACCGGAGTGCGCTGCCGCCACCTCCCGCGCGAACCCGCGATCGTGACGTGGCGTCCGGAGCCGCCGCGTCCACGGAACGTGAGAAGGCCCTGGAGCGCATCTGGTGCCGGCTGCTCGGGGTGGCGCGGGTCGGCAGGCAGGAGGGTTTCTTCGACGCGGGAGGCAACTCCCTGCTGCTCGCGCGGATGCAGTCGGCGCTCGAAGTGGAGCTGGGGCTGCGGGTGAGCATGGCCACGCTGTTCCAGTTCCCGACCCTCGAATCCCTGGCGCGGCATCTGGACGACGCGCCGGTGGAGCAGCTCGCGCGAACACCTCGACGGGAACGCACCGTGACTCCGGAGCGTTCGGGCCGCATCGCCATCATCGGTCTGGCGGGCCGCTTCCCGGGCGCGCCGGATCTCGAATCGCTGTGGTCGTTGCTGGTGGAGGGGCGCGAGGGCCTCTCCCGCTTCAGCAAGGAAGAGCTGGTGGCGGCGGGAGTGGATCCGAAGCTCATGGAGGACCCCGCCTACGTGCGCGCCTCGGGAGTCCTGGAGGACGCCGAGTTCTTCGACGCCCCCTTCTTCGGCTACAGCCCGCAGGACGCCCGGCTGATGGATCCGCAACTGCGCCTGTTCCTGGAGTGCGCGTGGGAAGCACTGGAGGGCGCGGGCTACGACCCGAGGCGATTGTCCGAAAAGGCAGGCGTCTTCGCGGGCGCGGGCGTGCCGCGTTACTGGTTGGAGCAGGTCGCGTCGCGCTACGGCAGCCTGTCTGTGGCCTCCGAGTCGTACCGCTCCATCCTGGGCAATCCGTGGCAGTTCCTCGCCACGACGACGGCGTATCAACTGGGCCTGCGCGGGCCCGCGCTCACGGTGCAGACCGCCTGCTCCACGTCCCTGGTGTCCATCCACCTGGCCTGTCAGAGCCTGCGAGCGGGCGAGTGCGAGCTGGCGCTGGCGGGAGGGGTCTCCCTCTTCGGCTCGGGTCCTACCGGCTATCTCCACGAGGAGGGGAGCATCACCTCGCCGGACGGGCACTGCCGCCCCTTCGATGTGCGCGCGCGCGGCACCGTTCCCTCCAGTGGCGTAGGCCTGGTGGTGTTGAAGCGCCTGGAGGATGCGCTGCGTGATGGCGACACCGTCCACGCCGTCATCCGGGGCTCGGCCATCAACAACGATGGCAACGGCAAGGTCGGCTTCACCGCGCCCGGCGTGGAGGGCCAGCGCGACGTCATCACGCGTGCGCACGAAGCCGCCGGAGTGGATCCGCGTCACATCACCTATGTCGAAGCCCACGGGACGGCGACGCCGCTGGGAGACCCGCTGGAGGTCCAGGCGCTGCGGCTGGCCTTCGGAGACCGCGAGGACGGAGCGCCCGCCTGTGCGTTGGGTTCGCTCAAGAGCAACGTGGGGCACCTGGACTCGGCGGCCGGCGTGGCCGGACTCCTCAAGGCGACGTTGGCGCTGGAGCACCGCTTCATCCCCGGAACCGTCCACTTCGAACACAGCCCTCCGGACATGGAGCTGGAGCAGAGCCCCTTCGTGGTGAGCCGGGAGGGACATGCGTGGATGCTCCCCGAAGGGCTCCCGCGCCTCGCGGCCGTGAGCGCGTTCGGCATTGGCGGGACGAATGCGCATGTGGTGCTCGAAGAGGCACCGCCCGCGCGAGCGAAGACCGACGCGCCCGAGGGCGAGACCGTGCTGGTGCTGTCGGCCCGGAGCGAGGAGGCCCTGGACGCGGCGTCGCGGCGGCTCGCGAACCACCTGGAGCAGCACCCGACGCAAGCGCTCGCGGACGTCGCGTACACGTCGCGCGAAGGTCGGACCGCCTTCGAATACCGGCGCTCCCTCGTGTGTCGGAATCCGGCGGAGGCCATCGCGAAGCTCCGGAGCAACGGCCCCTCGCGGCGCGCACCCCGCCACGTGCCCGAAGTGGTCTTCCTGTTTCCCGGCACGGGGACGCAGGAGGTGGGCATGGGCGCGGCGTGGTACCGGCGCTCGCCGGTGTACCGCGAGGCCCTGGATCAATCCCTCGGGTTTTTCGGTCGCGACCTGGAGCGCGAGCTGCGCGCCGTGTTGTTCGCGGAGGACGCGGACCGGGCCCGCGCCGAGGAGGCCGTGAGCGCACCGTCGGTGGGCATGGCGGCCATCTTCTCCACCGAGTACGCGCTGGCGCGGATGCTGCTCGCCTGGAACGTCCAGCCCACGGCGCTCATGGGCCACAGCCTGGGCGAATACACCGCGGCCTGTCTGTCCGGCGTCCTGTCGCTGGAAGAAGCCGTCGCCCTGGTCGAACTGCGCGGCCGGCTCTGTGATGCCCTGCCGCCCTCCGGGATGCTGGCCGTGCCGCTGTCGGAGAGCGTGCTGGTGCAGGAGCTTCCCGCCGACCTGTCCCTGGCCGCGGTCAACGGGCCCGGACAGTGCGTGTTGTCCGGGACGGTGGAGGCACTGGACGCCTTCGCGACGCGGTTGCTGTCGAAGGGTGTGCGCACGAAGCGATTGCCGCGCGCGAGCGGTTTCCACTCCGCGCTCGTGGAGCCGGCGATGCAGCCGCTCACGGCCCTGGCGTCGTCCATGGATCCGAAGGTCCCGGGCATCCCCCTGGTCTCCAACGTCACGGGCACCTGGATGGACGCGGCCACCGCGCGCGACCCCTCGTACTGGGCCCGTCACCTGCGACACACGGTCCGCTTCTATCGGGGCCTGGACCTGTTGCTGGAAGGCCGCGAGCGGATCCTCGTGGAGGTGGGGCCCGGTCGCATCCTCTCCACGCTGGCGCTGCTGCATCCGCAGGCGGGCTCGCACCGGTTGATCCTGCCCACGCTCGGCGTGCCCGTGGGACGGCGCACCGCCCCCGAATCCGATGAACAGTCGCTGCTGGGCGCGGTGGGCCACCTGTGGACCGCGGGCGTTCCGGTGGACTGGAGCGCGATGCGGGGCGGTGTGCCCCGAAGGCGCGTGTCGCTGCCGACGTATCCCTTCGAGCGCAAGCGCTACTCCCTGGCGGCGATGCAACCGCGTCCCTCGGAGGTGCTGGCACCCGCGCCCGTCACGGAGCGAAAGGTGCTCCACCGGGAAGGCGTGCGGGCGACGGTGGAAGCCATCTGGAAGGACCTGCTGGGCGAGGAGTCGCTGACGCCCGACAGCCACTTCTTCGAGCTGGGGGGAACCTCCCTCCTGGTCGTGCAGCTCACCCGCGAGCTCAAGTCGAAGCTGTCGGTGGGCCTGTCGCTGCATGCGGTGCTGGAGCACCCGACGCTGGGCGGTTTGACCCAGGCCCTCCTGAGTGAGCTGGAGAAGACGGGGCGACCGTTCCGCAAGGAGGCCGCGTTGTTGATGCGGCTCCAGGAGGGCCGGCCCGGACAGGCGCCGCTCTTCTTCGTGCAGCCCATTGGAGGCACGGTCTTCACATACATGCCGCTGACGCGACGGTTGGGACCCGCCCGGCCGGTGTATGCGTTCCGCGCCTCGGGGCTGGAGCCCGGCGAGGTGCTCTTCCGGGACGTGCCGGCGATGGCGCGCAGGTATGTGGACGAGCTGTTGGCGTCGCACCCGAAGGGGCCCTACTGGCTGGGAGGCCATTCGTCGGGCGGTGTGATTGCCTATGAGATGGCGGCCGTCCTGCTGGAGCGGGGGCACGAGGTGTCGGGCGTCATCCAGATCGACACGGTGACCGTGGACGACTCGCGCCGGCTGGGGATCCGGAGCGTGGGGGACGTGCTCGAGTTGATCGACGCGTTCCGCGAAATCTCGCCGCGCGCGGCGGAAGGCCTGAAGACGGCCATGGAGCTCGACTTCCGGTTGCGCGACGTGGTGCTCGCCACCAACGAGGCCATCGCCGCGTACACACCGGGCCGGCATCCCGTCCCCCTGGTGTACCTGCGGGCCCTGGAGCGGGACACGGTCCTGGACGGCCACGCGGAGCAATGGTGGAGCGCGCTGACGACGGCGCGCTTCCAGTTCCACGCGGTGCCCGGCAACCACTTCAGCGTCATGGAGGCCCCCTTCGTGAGACAGGTGGCCCGGCTCATCGAGGACTGCCTGACGGCGGGGAAGGAGGAGCGGGGAAATGACCACGACTTGGGTTGAGCGTCCGAAGGAGTCAGGGGACTGGAAGGCCGAGCTGGGGCAGCGCTTCACCGCGTTCGTGGACGCCTACGAACGCGGCAGCCTGGATGCGCTGCGGGAGCTGTTCTGGCACGACGACGACATCGTGGTCGTGGGCACCCACTCCAACCTGCACTTCGTCGGCTGGGCCCAGGTGGAGCACTCCTTCCGCACCCAGTTCGGAAGCCTGAGCGACATCCGCGTGACGCCGCGCTCCGAACCGCTCTGGCACGGAGGTGCGCCGCCCTCCACGATGGCGTGTCTCACGCTGCCCGCCATGGACATCGCCGTGGTCGCGAGCGGCCGCCCCGCCACCTTCGAGGGCATCCGCGTGACCTGCGCCTTCGAGCGCCGGGGCACGGAGTGGCGGATGGTCCAGATGCACTGGTCGCTGCCGCGCACGGAGGTGCTCGTGGACCACCGGTATCGGTAGTCGTCAGGGCGGCAGGGGCGAACGTCGCGGCGTGCCCAACAGCTCCAGCGTGCGCACCGCCACGTCCGCCAGCGTGGAGGAGCACGGCATGCAGCCTCCTCCACAGCAGGAGGCCCATTCGCCCTCCGGGTCGCGCAGCAGCGGGTACACGCAGCCGCGCAGCGACTCCGGCAGTCCCGCGTCCTCGCAGGCCTGGCGCAGCGCGGCCTGCACGGTGGCATCCTTCACGTCCATCGTCCCTGCTTCCTAACCCGTCCTCCTCCAGGCCGCCCGTCGGCAGGAAGTCTCCGTGTCCTCTCCGCGCCTGACCGCCTCCGCGCTGCTCTTCATGGGACTCGCCACCGCGTGCACCGGGTCCGGCCGCTCCGCCCCCGCGCCAGGGGACGACCCCATGCTGCGCCTGATGGACACCGCGCGGGCCCACGCGAAGGCCCAAGGCTCCACGAAGGCGCCTGTCTGCTCTCCCGCCTTCGGGTTGCTGTCGTCACGGCCCGGCATTGATGTGAAGCGCCTGCACGACGCCGGGCACCCGGTCATCGTCTGGACGGTGAACGACCTGCCCACGATGCGGGAGCTGCTCCGGCGCGGCGTGGATGGAATCATCAGCGACCGGCCGGACCTGCTCGCCCAGGCGGTGCGCGACTTCGATGCGAACGGGGATGGCACCCCAGGCGACCTGTTGGACGCGGACGGTCTCATCGACCCGAAGCGCTTCGATGCGCAGGGCCACCGGGGCGCCCGCAACCTGCGTCCGGAGAACACGCTGCCCGCCTTCGAGGCCGCGCTCGACCACCGCATGACGACGTTGGAGCTGGACACCGTCCTCACCTCTGACGGCGTGCCCGTGCTCTCCCACGACCCGGAGCTGTCTCCGAGGAAGTGCCGCCACGCGGACGGCACTCCGCTGCCCGCTCCCGTGTCCATCGCGTCCCTCACTGTCGCCCGACTCCAATCCACCTTCGTCTGCGACCGGCTCCTGGAGGACCGCCCCGAACAGGAGAACGACCGCGCCCTGTCACCGGAGGCCGTCGCGTTCGCCGCCCACACGGGCCTCCCGGACCCCTACACCGTGCCCACGCTGCGGCAGGTGCTCGCCTTCGCTGAAACACAGTCAGACGCCGAGCACACCGCCCGCGACCCGCTCCGAGCCCGGAACGCGAAGCGGGTGCGCTTCAACGTGGAACTCAAACGGACGTCCGCGAAGACAGCCGTCCCCCCGGCGCACGGGGACGCGGTCGCCCAGGTCCTCCAATCCGCCAGGCTCACCGACCGTGCGGACGTGCAGTCCTTCGACGGGGGCGCCCTGCGCTCCGTACAGGCTCGCCACCCCGGGCTGCGCACGGTGTACCTCTTGGAGCACCTACCAACCGGGTCGGACCTGAAGGCGGCTTCCGAGTAGGGGAGCCCCCGTCCTCCCTCAGGTATCGAGAAAGTAGTCAGGGCCCGAATCACCTTGCGCAAAATTGTTAGGGGCCTTACTAGATGCCGCGCCTTGGCCCCCTCTCCTCCCAAGAACGCGACCCCGATGAAGCTCGTGCCCCGGTACGAGCGGCTCCAACTTCAGGTCCACCGCTTCCCCACGTTGGACCCGAGCGCCATCGAGACGTGCATCGCGATGCTGCGTCTGTCCAATGAGCTGACGGGGGCCTACGAGGCGCACTTCTCGCGGCATGGATTGTCGCAGGGGCGCTTCGTGGTGCTGGTCCAGCTGTTCCTCGCGGAGGACGCGGGTGGAACGCTGAGCCCCGCGGAGATCGCGGAGCTGGCGTCATGCAGCCGCGCCACGATGACGGGGCTGCTCGACACGCTGGAGAAGGACGGCCTCGTCTCCCGCGTGGACCACCCCGAGGACCGGCGCATGTACTCGGTGCACCTCACCGAGCGCGGCCGCGAACTCATGCAGGGCATGTTGCCCGACCACTACCGCCGAACCGCCGCGCTCATGGCCCACCTGAGCCAGGACGAGCGCGAGACCCTGCGCGCCCTGCTGGCCAAGGTGTCCACCGGCGTCCCCGCCCTGCGCGATCCCTGATCCGCCTTCCGCCCCCTTCTTCATCATCCGACGCGAGCAACAACCATGACGACCCGCACCGCCTCCCTGGACGCCGTTCCCGCCGAAGCCCCCGCCACCCCGATGCCCGCGAAGCGCTCCCGCGCGAAGCAGGTGCTGCCCATCCTCGTGGGCGTGGCGGTGCTGGGCGCGGGCGCGCGCTACCTCTTCACCCATGGCCATGAGTCCACCGACGACGCGCAGGTGGAGGGCCGCATCGCCAACGTGTCGCCGCGCGTGTCGGGGCAGGTGGCCCGCGTGCTGGTGAATGACAACCAGGCGGTGAAGGCCGGCGACGTGGTGGTGGAGCTGGACCACGCGGACCTGGACGCCCGGCTGGAGGTGGCCCGCGCGGACGTGATGAGCGCCGAGGCCCAGCTCACCAACGCCCAGGCCCAGCTCACCCTCACCGAAGCCAACGCGGGCGCCAACCTGCGGCAGGCCCGCGCGGGCGTCACCCAGGCCTCCAGCGGCATCAGCTCCTCCAAGGCGGCGCTCGACCAGTCCCGCGCGGACGTGGCCGCGTCCGAAGCGCGCTTCAAGCTGGCGGAGACGGACCTGGGCCGCGTGAAGCAGCTTCGCGAGCAGGGCGCGCTGTCGCAGTCCGACCTGGACTTGCGTCAGTCCGCGTACGACCAGGCCAAGGCCGCGTTGGACCAGTCGCGCGCGCGGCTCGTCTCCACGGAGGCCGGCATCACCAGCTCGTCCGGTGGCCTGGAGGCCGCGCAGGGCAAGCTCAACGCCGCGGAGACGGGCCCCGTGCAGGTGCAGTCCGCGAACGCCGCGCTCAAGCTCGCGGAGGCCCGCCTGAAGCAGACGCGCGCCGCGCTGACGCTGGCGGAGTTGAACGTGTCCTACGCCCAGGTGCGCGCCCCGGTGGACGGCGTGGTGAGCCGCCGCACGGTGGAGGTGGGGCAGATGGTGGGCCCGGAGCGTCCGCTGATGGCCGTCGTGCCGCAGAACGACCTCTGGGTGGTGGCCAACTTCAAGGAGGACCAGGTCGGTGAGATGCGCCCGGGCCAGCCGGTGGACGTGAAGGTGGACGCCTTCGGGGGCCACGCCTTCCGAGGCCACGTGGACAGCCTCGCGGGCGCCAGCGGTGCGCGCTTCGCGCTGCTGCCCCCGGACAACGCGTCCGGCAACTTCGTGAAGGTGGTGCAGCGCATCCCGGTGCTCATCCGCTTCGACGGGGACCTGAAGGCGCTGCCCATCAAGCCGGGCATGAGCGCCTACGTGACGGTGGACACCGGCGCGGAGCCCGAGCCCCAGAAGACGGCGGCGGTGGACGTCCGGAAGGCGGAGTAGCCGTGGACGCGCGTCGCGACGTCATCCAGGGCTCCAAGGCGGGCATCACCATCGCGGCCATGGCCGCGGCGCTGATGTCCGTGCTGGACATCTCCATCGTCAACGTGGCGCTGAGCGACATCCGCGCGAGCTTCGGCACGCCGTTGGATCAGATCGCCTGGGTGTCCACACGTCGCTCGTCGCCTTCCGCATCCTCCAGGGCATGGGCGGCGGCGCCATCATCCCCACGTCCCAGGCCATCCTCTTCGCCCGCTACCCGCGCGAGGAGCACGGCATGGCGGGCGCGCTCTTCGGCCTGGGCGCCGTGACGGGGCCGCTGTTGGGGCCCACCGTGGGCGGGCTGCTCATCAACGCCGCGAGCTGGCACTGGATCTTCCTCATCAACGTGCCGGTGGGCCTCTTCGCCGCGTACATGGCCTGGCGCTTCATCGATCAGCCCTACTTCGAGCGCTCCTCGGAGAAGGTGGACAAGAACGGCATCGCGCTCCTGGCGGTGGGCATGGCCTGCCTCCAGTACGTGCTGGAGGAGGGCAACCGCGAGGACTGGTTCGACAGCCGGCTCATCACGCTGCTGGCGGTCATCGCCGGCATCGCGCTCGTCACCTTCGTCATCCACGAACTGGAGACACCCAGTCCGGTGGTGGATTTGAGGGTGTTCACCAACCGCTCGTATACGGCGGCCACGGGGGTGAACTTCCTCGTGGGCACCGCGCTGTTCTCCGGCTCGTTCCTGTTCAGCCTCTTCTGCGGTTCGGTGATGCGCTACGAGGCGTTGGACATCGGCCTCATCTTCCTCAAGGGCAGCGCCATCCAGATCCTGCTGATGCCGCTCATCGGCAAGTTCGGCGGGAAGATCGACGGGCGCTTCCTGGTGGCCCTGGGCGTCATCGGCATGAGCGCGTCGCTGTGGACCAACGGGCACCTGACCACCCGGGTGGACGAAATCACGCTGATCACGCCGGTGTTCATCCGCGCCTGCTCCATGGGCTTCATCTTCGTGCCGCTGTCGGTGATGGCGCTCAGCAACCTGCGTCCGGAGCAGCGAGGCAACGCAGCGGGTCTCTTCAACCTGACGCGCGAGCTGGGCGGCTCCATTGGCACCGCGTGGATGAGCAGCGCGCTCAGCCGCTCCACCAAGGCCAACTTCACCGCCATCACGTCGCACGTGGACGCCTACGGACAGGTGGCCCAGGAGCAGTTCGCCCAGTTGAAGGGCGCCATGGCGGCGAGGGGCGTGCTGGACCCGACGGGCGCGGCGATGGGGCTGCTCGGACAGAGGGTCAACGCGCAGGCGCTGGTGCGGGCCTTCAACGCGAACTTCCTCATCCTCGCCGTCATCTTCGCCTGCGCGCTGGTGCTGGTCGGCATGCTCCAGAAGCCGGACCCCACGGTGAAGGTGGAAGGCGCGCACTGACGGCGCTGGCGGACGGCTGGAAATGACGACGCGCGGACCCGGGTGCTTTCGGGTCCGCGCGTCTTCACGTCAGGGGATGCGCGGGACGACTACCGGCGCCACTTCTGCGCGCTGGAGCCGTTGCACTCCCAGAGCTGCAGCGGGGTGCCGCTGGCGGAGTTGCCGCCCGACACGTCCACGCACTTGTTGGCCTGGGGGTTGACCAGGTCACCGGCGCCGGAGAGGACGAACTGCTGCGCCGGGTTGCCGGAGCACGTCACCAACTGGATGGCCGCGCCGTTGTCGCGCGAGCCCCAGGCCACGTCCATGCACTTGCCGAAGGCGCGCACGGTGCCGTCCGACATGAAGGTCCACTTCTGCGCGTTGGTGCCGTTGCAGTCCCACAGCTGCAGGCGGGTGCCGTCGGTCGTGTTGGAGTTCGGCACGTCGATGCACTTGTTCGCCAGGCCGATGAGGGGGCCGCCCGTGCCGCCGCCGCTGCCCGTGGTGGTGAGCGACAGGCCGTACGCGCCCAGGATGGGGTTGAGCGGCTGGAAGAAGGTGGTGCCGCCGGTGGAGCAGTTGCCGGAGCCGCCGGACGTCACGCCCTGCGCCTGGTTGCCGGAGAGCCACGAGCCGCCGGAGTCACCGCCCTCCGCGCACGCGTTCGTCTGCGTCAGGCCGTACACCAGGCCCTGCGGGTAGCTGACCGTGGCGTTCTTCGCCTGGATGACGCCACAGCGCCAGCCGGTGGTGGAGCCCGAGCGACAGATGGACGCGTTGAGGCCCGCCTCCTGCGCGCCGTACACCAGCACGTTGCCGCCCGCGTAGTTGTTCACCCACGGCTGCGAACCCCAGGAGCCGTTGGTGCGCACCCAGGCGAAGTCGTTGCCGGGGAAGGTGGAGCCGGCCACCGTGCCCTGGGCCACGCCGTTGAAGCCGCTCGTTCCCGTGTTCACGCCGCCGCAGTGACCGGCCGTCACGAAGCCGCCCGCCACCGGGAAGCCGATGGAGCAGCGCGCGTTGCCCGGGTAGTACGCGTCACCGCCGCGCGTGTCGTACAGGGGCTTGAACTCCTCGCGCGAAGGCACCACGCGCACCGCGTCGCTCTTCACGCCCGCCTTCGCCAGGAAGTCCGTGCCGCCCGTCAGCGCGGAGTCCTGCGCCAGCACCACCACGCTGTTGGTGATGACGTCCACGTACCACGCATGCACCGTGCGGCCGGCCGAGCCGCCCGAGCGATCCAACCGCGCCTTTACCTCTTCCAGCGCCGCCTGCGTGTGCTTGACCTTCTGGGCCACCGCGCCCGCGCGCCGCACCCGGGCCGCGTCCGCGTCCGTGGTGACGCCCACCACCAGCTGGCTGCCGTCCGCGTTCATCCACGCGCCGCCAAAGCGCTCGCCCAGCTCCGCGCGCAGCGACCCTTCCACGCGCACCGCCATCGCCTCCGCCGCCAGCCGCTGGCGCGCGCCCTCCGCCGTGAGGCCCAGGTCCCGCTGCATCGCGGAGAGCAGCTCCGGCGACGCGTCCAGCGCGAACGCCGCGTCCTGCTGGGACGAAGCCGCCAGCGCCACCGACGGAATCACACCCAGGGTCGCGCCTGCGAACAGCGCCGTCGCGGTGGAGAACAGACCGAAGCTCCGCTTCATCGGGTCCTGCCTTTCGTGCTGCGGGGGAAGCGCGAAGGCAAACCCGATTGAGCCCCGAAGGTCAATCAATTCAAGGATTAGTAAAAATCTCTGACATATTTGTGTCGTCGAAGAAAGTAGGAGAAACGAAAATGGCCCGGCGCGCCATGAGGGCGCACCGGGCCTGCGACTTGCTTCGATGTCAGGGGAAAGTCAGCGCTTCGACGCGTTGCTCCGCACGCGGGCGGGGGCCCGGCGACGGCGCAGCGTGGCGGCGCCCAGCAGCAGCAGGGCGGCGGCGAAGGGCAGGGTGCCGGAGGTGCCGGACGCGCTGCAGCCGCCCGCCATGGGCTCACCCAGGGACGAGTCCCCGGGCAGGCCATTGGGGTTGTTGGAGATGGGCGTGGTGGTGCCCGTGGTGGGCGCCTGACCACCGATGGTGGGCAGCGTGACGGGCGTCTCGGGCGCCGTCACCGGGGCTTCCGCCACCGGAGGCGTGGTGGGGTCTTCGGCCGGGATGGTGGTGTCGTCCGGCACGGGCGTGGGCGCGGGCGCGGGCTCCACGGGCACCGGAGCGGGCGCGGGGGGCATCACGTCCTCCAGGGTGGAGGCCATCGTGAAGCCGTCGTGGTAGATGGCCCCTTCGGGCTTGATGGCGTCGTCGCGGTACAGGCCCATCTTCAGGTAGTTCAGCTCCTTGCCGAACTGGTTGGCCCCGTAGGTCTTCGGCAGGGCGAGCTTGCCGTTGTGGTACAGCTCCACGAAGCCGACCTTCTTGTCCGCGGACCACTTCACGTGCAGCACGAAGTCGTGCCAGTTGCCCTGATCCAGCGTCGTCTGCCAGAGCACGGGCGTGGTGTTGCCGCCCACGCGCAGGTTGATCTTGTCCCCGCGCACGAAGAACTCCAGCGGCGGTGAGCCGCAGCAGCTCTCCTGGTGCCACTGGGTGATGATTGATGGGATCATCGCCCTGCTTCACGACGGCCTTGAGGGCGTACTTCCCATCACGCACCACGTCCGTCACGACCTGCAGACGGCTGGAGGCAACAGTCTGGCTCCGGGTCCACTGGGACGTGTTGCCGGTCTCGAAGTCGCCCTTCCAGAGAATGCCCGCGGATGCGAGGGCGGGCATGAGGGAGGCCGCGGCGACGAGTCGAAGGAGTTGCTTCAAACAGGGGTCCTTTCGGTCCGGGTTGGGCGGAGGGGACACGTGGCGCGCGAAACTCCTTCCCGCGCGTCCCCGCCTGCCAACCCCCTGTCGTTCGTGCGCTCCCCGGGACGCCTGCCGGGGTGTCAGGGACACGGGGCCCTGCCGCACGTCACTTCCCCAGGCATGCCGAAGCGCGTGATTCCGGGAGGATGCGGGCGCTCAAACCTTCTGCCCGGAGCAGGCGTTCAGGCGAGCCCCCAAGCGTCATCCCCCCGACAGCCTGACGGCCCTGCGTTCTGTCCGCTGCTCGCGTCGGACCCGGGAAGTGGGGCCGAAGGGCGCTCTTTTTCAAGATCGGCGGACCTGCCCGTCTATTGATTCGTGGGGACCGAAAAACATCCGACGTGCATGAATTTCCAGCGGCTTGCTGCCCACCGCGTCATGGGACGTCTGGCGGGTGGGGGCGAGGCCGGGTCGGCGTTCGTCGGAGGTTGGTGTAGAACGTCCCGGAAGGGCGGCAGGGGGGAGACGCCCGAGGGAACCGCATGGTGAAGCCGGCGAAGAAGAGTCTCTGGGCGCTGGCACTGGCCATCCCCCTCCTGGCTGCTGGCGTCGCGGCCCTGAAGCCCCGGGCGCAGCCGCAGTCCCTCCCTGACACCTTCTGGACGGATCGCCGGACGGCGGCCCGCATCGAGGCCCGCCTCACGCACCCGGAAGCGGACCGCTACCGCTCGCGCGCCCCCGCGGGCGGCTGCCCGGTGCCCGCCGAGCCCATGCCCCTGGGGCCGCTCGCCCGCATGGAGGCCCAGCAGGACTGGGGCGGCATCGCGGCGGCCTATGCCCTGGAG
>SECN01000533.1 GCA_004173515.1 Myxococcaceae bacterium
CGCGCGTGGCGCATGACGGCGTTCCTGGGCCACTACGTGGAGGCCGTGCCCGCGCAGATGCGCACCGGCCTGGACTGGTACAAGGGCAGCGCGGACGCCATCTACCAGAACCTCAACATCATCACGGACGAGGAGCCGGACCACATCTTCGTGTTCGGCGCGGACCACGTGTACCGGATGGACGTCCGCAAGATGCTGGACTTCCACATCGAGCGGAAGGCCGCGTGCACCGTGGCGGCCATCCCCGTGCCCATCGAACAGGGGCGCGAGTTCGGCATCATCGACGTGGGGCCGGACGGGCGGATGCTCCAGTTCCTGGAGAAGCCCAAGGACCCGCCGCCCATGCCGGGCAACCCGAAGATGTGCCTGGCGTCCATGGGCAACTACCTCTTCAGCACCGACACGCTGGTGAAGGAGGTGGTGCGGGACGCCGCGGACGAGAAGAGCGCGCACGACTTCGGCAAGTCCATCATCAGCGAGCTGTACAAGCACGAGCCCGTGTACGTGTACGACTTCGCCCAGAACACGCTGTCCGGTCAGGAGGACAAGGAGCGCGGCTACTGGCGCGACGTGGGGAACATCGACGTGTACTACCAGTCCAACATGGACCTGGTGGAGGTGGACCCCATCTTCAACCTCTACAACGACCGCTGGCCCATCCACACGCAGCCCAACAACTATCCGCCGGCGAAGTTCGTCTTCGCGGACGCGGACAACAAGCGCGTGGGCAAGGCGACGGACTCGCTGGTGGCCGAAGGGTGCATCATCTCCGGTGGCAGCGTGCACCGCTCGGTGCTGTCGCCCAAGGTGCGGGTGAACTCGTATTCGGAGGTGGAGGACTCCATCCTCTTCGAGAACGTCACCATCGGCCGGCGCAGCCGCATCCGGCGGGCCATCATCGACAAGAACGTGGAGATTCCTCCCGGGATGACCATTGGCTACGACCCGGCCGAGGACAAGCGCCGCTTCCACGTCACCTCCGGTGGCGTCGTCGTCATCCCCAAGGGGATGAAGGTCACCTGACCTCCACGACGGGCCCCACGGGCCCCAGGCCTTGAAGCGCGACGGGCGTCCCGGAAGTGATTCCGGGGCGCCCGATGTGCATCCACCGCGGTGCGAACCGCGCTAGACGAAGGCCGCCTTCACGTCCGGGCGGTTGAGCACGATGAGCGACCAGATGCCCGGGATGAGCGACAGACACGAACACGGGCCGCAGCACGGGATGCAACAGATGATGGCGGCGGCCATGGCCCAGCCGTAGCTCTGCAGGTTCTTCATCTTCCAGGCGCCGAAGGCCACCACCCCGTTGAGCACCAGCCCGGGCACGGTGAGCACGATGCGGCCCAGGGGCGACAGCGCCCACAGCATCATGTCCTTCCACTGCTGGGGTATCTGCGGATTGTCGAGGAAGGGCGCCAGCTGCTCCGTGTTGGTGGGGCTGGCCAGGCTCACCAGGGAGTACAGCAGCGTGAGCCCCGCCATCACCAGCATCAGGATGGAGGGGACGGCCAGGTCCTGGGTCGCCTTCGCGCGCGAAGGGCCGGGTTCCGGCGTCGGGGGTGTGCCGTAGGTCTCGTCCATCATCCCTCCACGCGAGGCGTGACACGCGCGCGTCGGCGGAAGTGCCCGCGCCATGCGGGGCGCATTCCACTCGGGGGCGGGCTCCGCGCGCCAGGATAAACGACCCTGCGCCGCCCGGGGCCTTCACGGCCGGGCGACGCGGGGCGGCACCCGCGCTCAGGCCGGCTGACGCAGCGCCTGGATGGGGCGCTTCTCGAAGGCGGCCAGGGTGGTGGCGATCTCCTGGTTCACCTGCCGCAGCATGTCCTGCTTCTCCCGGAACGGCAGGAAGGCGCTCTTGAAGCCGGAGACGATGATGGTGGTGAGGTCCTCCAGCGACAGGCCCAGCTCGCGGTGGGCGAGCCAGAGCTCCTTGGTCACCGTGGTGTCGGTGATGAGGCGGTTGTCGGTGTTGATGGTCACCCGCAGGCCGTAGTCGAAATAGAACTTGAGCGGGTGGGACTCCAGCGACGGCACCGCGCCCGTCTGGACGTTGGAGGACGGGCAGACCTCCATGGGGATGCGGTGGTCGTTGACGTAGTTGAGCAGGTCGCCGTCCTCGCGCAGCCGGGTGCCGTGGCCGATGCGGTGCGCACCCAGGGAGTGGATGGCCTGGGAGACGGACTCGGGGCCGTAGGCCTCGCCCGCGTGGGCGGTGCAGTTGACGTTGTTCTTGAGGATGAGGCGGAAGGCGTCCAGGTGGTCCTTGGCCGGGAAGCTGGCCTCCGCGCCCGCCAGGTCGAAGCCGACGACGCCGCGGTTCTTGTACGCGACGGACAGCTCCGCCAGCCGCATGGACGTCTGCGGGTTGATGTGGCGGATGCCGCAGACGATGACGGCGCACTTGATGCCCGTCTCCCGCTTGGCGGCTCTCAGGCCCTCCAGCACGGAGTCGATGACCGTGGTCATCTTCAGGCCCTTCTGCAGGTGCAGCGCGGGCGAGTAGCGCACCTCCAGCCAGCGGACGTTCTCCGCGGCGGCGTCCACGGCCAGCTCATAGGCGGCGCGGTAGAGGGACTCGGCCGTCTGGAGCACGGAGAGGGTCACGTCGAAGGCGACCAGGTACTCCTCCAGGCTCTTGCACACCTGGCCCATGTGGATGGCCTTGGCCAGGCCGTCCTCGGTGTCCGCGAGCAGCTTGACCTTCTGCTGCTCCGCCAGCTCCAGGATGGTCTTGAGCCGCATGGACCCGTCCAGGTGGCAGTGCAGGTCCGTCTTGGGGAGCGCGTGGAGCAGCTCCTCCGTCACCGCGAGCGTCGGGGGCGGGATGATGTCCGAGCGCCGGGCGGACGACGGGATGCCGGTGGCATTGGGGGTTTCGTCTTCACGAATCGAGGGCATGGTCGAAGTTCCTTGCTTGCGTCATCCTCCCCCAAACCATGCCGTCTCGCGCCTGTCCACGCCTGCCCTGGTTGCCCCGTCTGACGTTGACGCTGACGCTGGCCGTCATGGCCTGCCAGCGCGCGCCAGTGGACACCGCGTTCCAGTTCTCCAGCAACGCGTCGTCCCGGACGGGCCTCACGGCCGTGGCGGACGGCGTCGTGCTGGGCAACGAGGCAGGCACGGTGCTGCGCCTGGACCGGGAGGGCCGCCCGGTGTGGCGGGTGTCCCTGGGCCGCGAGGTGGCGGTGGCGCCCGTCGAAGCGGCAGGCGCGGTCATCGCCGGGACCGTGGTGGGCGACGTCGTCTGCCTGGCCCTGGAGGATGGGAAGGAGCGCTGGCGCCTGGGCGGCGAGCCCCCCGTGCTCACACCGCCGGTGGTGGATGACGCGCACCGCTCGGTGTTCCTGGTGGCGCCCGACGGGGCCGTGCGCGCCCTGGCGACGGACTCCGGGCAGGTGCGATGGAAGCGGCCCGCGCCGAAGGGCCCCGTCCCGCCGCCCGCCACGCCCGTGCCGGGAGCCCCACCCGGGGGCGGAGCGCCCCCCTCGCCGGTGATGGTGGAGGGCGTGCTGGTGGTGGCGCTCGGGGCGTCCGGGCTGTGGGCGCTGGAGCCGGAGACCGGGGCGCCGCGCTGGTCGCTGCCGGTGACGGACGTGGTGGGCCTGGATTCGGAGCGCGACACCGTCTTCGTCGCCACGCGTCCCGGGCGGGTGCTGGCCCTGTCGGTGAAGGATGGGAGCACGCGCTGGGAGCAGCGTCTGGGGGACGGGGTGACGGGGCCTCCGGCGCGGGCGCTGGGCGCGCTGTGGCTGGGCGCGGGGCCGTCGTCGCTGGTGGGGCTGTCCACCTCCGAGGGCCGGGAGGTGGCCCGGGTGGTGCTGCCCTCGCCGCTCTTGGGACGGGTGCAGGTGGGGCTGGAGGACCTGCTGCTGGTGCCCACCTCCGGGCGCGAGGGTCGGCTCGTGGCGCTCCGGGCCCCGGGCTGGACGCCCGCGTTCACGGTGCGGGCGGACACGCCGCTGCGCACCCGGCCCGTGGTGCGCGGCCCGCGGGTGTTCGTGCTGGGGCTGGATGGCCGCGTGCTCGCGTGGCGGCTGCGCGTGCCGCCGCCCGACTGACGCGGCCCCTGGCGCCGGACTAACCGACGGGACCGGGCTGGGAGTCCTCCGCGCCCGCGCGGGCCGCGTCGGGGGACTCCACGAAGTCCAGGTCGCGGTGGAACGTCTCCGTCAGCCGCGACAGCGACAGGAGCGCGAGGCCGAAGCAGACGGCGCCCACGGTGAGCGCCGCGTGCCCCACGGTGAGGTGGCCCTTGAGGACACCGAAGGCGCTGGCCGCGAGCACCGCGGAGCCGCGCACGAAGTTGGGCACCGTCGTCGCCACGGTGGCGCGGATGTTGGTGCCGAACTGCTCCGCGGCCATGGTCACCAGCACCGCCCAGTAGCCCACGCACAGGCCGATGAGGACACGCGCACAGGCCCAGCCCCACCGCGCGCTTGCGGCTCTGGAGCCACTGGCTCAGCAGGCCGGACAAGAGGTCGCCCAACGTCAGGCCCACGCTGCCGAAGAGGATGGCATTGCCCGCCGTCACCGTGCCCTGGACGTTGAGGCCCGCCGTCAGCTCCGGCGCGAAGACGAAGAGGATGCCGGTGGTGAAGTAGATGGGCACCCCCACGCCAATGCAGCAGAGGTACTTGAGGAAGCGCCCGCCTTGCAGGAGCAGCAGCGGGTTCGCCTTCGCGGGGCCGGCCTTGTGGGTGAAGAGGGCGGACTCGGAGACCTTGAAGCGGGTGAAGAGGAGCGCCAGGCCCAGCACGCCGCCCGTCACGTACGCCACCTTCCAGTGCAGGTGCTGGGCGACGAGCGCCGCCACGACGATGCCCAGCATGCCCAGCGTCGCGACCACGGTGGTGCCCAGGCCGCGCTTCTCCTTGGGCAGCGACTCCGCGACCAGGGTGATGGCCGCGCCCAGCTCGCCCGCGAGTCCCAGGCCCCCGAAGAAGCGGCAGACCGCGTAGCTCGTCACGTCCCAGGCGAACGCGTTGGCCAGGTTCGCCGCCGAGTACAGGAGGATGGAGCCGAACATCACCGACAGGCGGCCCTTGCGGTCCCCGAGCATTCCCCAGAAGAGCCCGCCCACCATCATCCCCGCCATCTGCGCGTTGTAGATGAAGAGCCCCTTCTGGAGGATGTCCGCCGGGTCGGTGAGGCCCAGGTCCTTGAGCGAGGCGACGCGCACCACGCCGAACAACGTGATGTCGAAGAGGTCGACGAAGTACCCGAGCCCCGCCACGAGGACGGTGAGGTTCAGGACCGAGCGCAGTTCCTTCAGCCGTGTCATGGCAGGGGATTAGGGCGGTTCGCCGGGCCTGGGGCAAGCGTCACGGTGTGGGGCGCCCGCTTCCCCGGGGCACGGGCCTCACCCTCCGCGCAGGCGCAGCACCAGGTGCAGCGTGGACTCCTTCATGATGTTGTAGTCGGACAGCGTCCGGCCATCCTCCAACTGCTTGCCCGCGAAGATGAGCCGCTGCTGGTCGGGCGGAATCCCTTCCTTGTCCTGGATCTTCTGCTTCACGTTGTCGATGGTGTCGGAGGGTTCGACCTCCAGGGTGATGGTCTTTCCGGTCAGGGTCTTGACGAAGATCTGCATTGTCTTTCTCCGGGCCAGGGGAAGTCCTGGTTGGAGACAATGCTTTTCATCGGATGAAACACATCCATCCGACCCGGGGTCTCACTCCTCGCCCAGCCGCCGCACCAGGTACATCCGCGCGTCCTCCAGGATGAGGTGGTCGGCCAGGCTCCCGCCCTCGCGCAGCTCCCTGCCGCCGGCGATGAGGCGCTGCATGTCGCTGGGGATTCCGGCCTCCTCCTGGAGCCGCTGCTTGAGCTCCTCGATGCGCTCGGAGGGCTCCACGTCCAGGGTGAGGGTCTTGGTGGTCAGGAACGTCACTCGCAGTTGCATGGTCCATCTCCTGTCAGGACGACATCCGTCAGGTGATAGTTTTTGCCTTCCTTGAAACACAGACATCACCGACGCCGGTGCTGCCCGCCCCCACCCCGGGAACGGTGGGAGACCCTCCGGGTCCGGGACGGCGGGCGGCGGGGGCCTTGGCCTCCCCGGCCTCTCCGCCAGGGGGTGCATGGCGATCCATACCGAGGAGTGCTTTCGTACGGATTTCCGGGAAGGTAGGTTTTACTGCATGTCCCAGTGGGAGGTCGGGGTGTGGCAGCGCGTGGTGGGGCTGGCGGTGGTGCTGGCCCTGGGGAGCCCCGCGTGGGCGGCCGAGGCGTGGCGGGCTGTCGTCCGCGTGGGGTCCGCCGAGGACCGCGCACTCCTGGAGCGGGTGCGGGGACAGAGCAGCGACCTGCCGGTGGTGCTGAGCGCGGAGGAAGGCCCTTCGCTGGAGGCGGCCCCGGACGGGGCGTGGCGCGAGGCGGAGCGGGTGGCCTTGCGCCAGGACGCTCGCGCGGTGCTGTGGTTCGTGCGTGACGGGACGCAGGTGCGCGTGTCCGTGGCGGCGCTCCGGACGGGGCACTTGTTCGTGCGGACCGCTCGGGTGGAGGGCACACCCGACACGCTGACGTGGTCCGTGGGGGCGGAGGCGCTGGCGCTGGCGGCGCGCTCGGCGCTGCGCGCGGTGGACGCGGGGGAGCCCCTGGGAGAGGTGGTCGCCCCACCGCCGCCGCCTCCCGTGCCGGTGGCTCCAGAGCCTCCTCCACCGGCGCCCGTGCCGGTGGCGGTCGCGCCCGCGGACGGGGGCTTCTTGCAGGTGGGGCTGCACGCGGCGCTGGATGGCTACCACCCGGGCGGACAGCAGGGGCTGGCGCTGGGCGCGGGGTGGGCGGGGCGCGCACTGCGGCTTCGGGCGCAGGTGCTGGCGGCGCTGCCGGTCCACCTTCGGGATGCG
>SECN01000534.1 GCA_004173515.1 Myxococcaceae bacterium
GGCCCACACCAGCTCCTCGAACAGGTGGGACTCGAAGCCCTCCCGGCACGTCCACAGCCAGCGCCCCGGTTGGGCGCCGCGCATCCCACCTCGGGCGCGCACTCCTTCCATCCCCGCACAGACGCTCGCCGCCCAACCGGGGCGCTGGCTGTGGACGTGCCGGGAGGGCTTCGAGTCCCACCTGTTCGAGGAGCTGGTGTGGGCCCACGCCAACCCCCGCATCCTGGGCCCGGCCCTGGTGGAGTCCGAGCACCGGCCGGACGTGCCCCCCGCGTTCGGCCGGGCGGCGGAGAAGGTCATCGCCACCTGGGCCCCCGCGGGCGGGGCGCAGGTGCCCGTGGAGGACATCGTGGACGCCCTGTCCGAGCTGCCCACCCGCGTGCCCTGGCTCCTGCGCGCCTTCACCCCGGACAGCGAGCGCGGCAACACGCAGGCCGGACGGGCCGAGTCCCTGGAGGCTGCGGTGCGCTCGGCGCTGCACCCCAACCGCCTGCTGGAGGACGACAACCGGGCGCGCGAGTCGGGGGCCCTGCTGGTGGGCCTGTGCGTGGCGCCGGACGGCGTGCTCATCCTGGGCGCGGTGAGCGCCCGTGAGGCCCTGTCGCTCGCCCCGGGCGGGCGGCGGCGGATGAAGCGCGCGGGCGAGTCCCCGTCCCGCGCGGCCATGAAGCTGGAGGAGGCCCTGGACGGCCTGGCCGATGAGCCGGGGCGCGGCGACGTCTGCGTGGACCTGGGCGCGGCGCCCGGCGGATGGACGCAGCGGCTGGTGGCGCGCGGAGCCCGGGTGGTGGCGGTGGACCCGGCGAAGCTGATGCCGGAGCTCGCCAAGAACCCCCGCGTGCAGCACGTGCAGGAGAGCGCCTTCGCCTATGCCCCGGAGGAGCCCGCCGACTGGCTCTTCTGCGACATGGCGTGGCGGCCCCTGGAGGTGGCGCAGCTGCTGGCCAAGTGGGGGCGCCGGCGCTGGGCCCGCAACCTGGTGGCCAACATCAAGCTGCCCATGAAGGACAAGAACCCGCTGCTCTTGCGCGTGAAGCAGATCCTCGTGGACGACGGAGGGTGGGACGGGCTCACCGTCCGGCAGCTCTACCATGACCGGGACGAGGTCACGGTGACAGCGCGACGCATGCGCTGAAAGCAGCCTGCGCCCGGGTGCGGTCCGCGCTACACACCCGGGCACGATGCCCTATTCCATCGACGACCCCACCGCCACCGCCCTCGTCGCGCTCCACCCCCGGGCCGCCCGGCCCGGGCACGCGAACGACGCCCCCCAGGCGGCCGCCCAGGAACTCATCGCCACCGAGCAGCGCCGGCGCGGCCAGCCGGATGCCACCGGCGCACTGCACGTGCTGGCGCTGACGCAGGGGACGCTCCTCAAGGAGCAGTTCGACCTGTCCACGCACGCCCACCATGACGGCTGGACGGTGGGCGCGGTGATGGTGGACGTGAAGGAGATGATCCACTTCAACGCCCGCTTCGGCTTCCCGGCGGGGGACGCGCTGCTCAAGGCGCTCGTCGCGTCGCTCGCGGCGCAGTACCCCGGCGCGCGCATCGTGCGCTTCCAGCCGGACGGCTTCGCGGTGCTGCTCGTGCCCACCTCCCAGCTCACCGTGCGCGAGGACAGCGCGGACACCACGCGCGCACGGTTGACGGAGGACCTGCGCCCCACCCTGCCCCCGGGCGCCGCGGCCACCGACGTGCCGGGCTTCACCGTGGCGCTGCTGGAGCTGACGGTGCACCAGCCGTCCCACTGGCAGGTGCTGGGACCCCTTTTGTGGGCGGAGGTCGAGCGGGCCTACATCATGGAGCGCACCGGGCGGACGCACGGCCTGCAGCGCCGGCACCTTCGCCTGGATGCGTTCCTTCCGGAGCCGGAAGGAACCTGAGGCGTTTCAAGGAAGCTTCGGGGGCGGATCAACGGGGCTCACCATTCTGGAGCCCCGGACCCCGCTCCCTGAAATCCCTCGGGGTTACTCCTCGAGGATGAACTTGCGCGGGTTCTGCGGCACGCCGTTCACGCGCACCTCGTAGTGCAGGTGGGGGCCGGTGGAGCGGCCGGTGTTGCCCACCGCCGCTACGGGGACGCCGCGCTTCACGCGGTCGCCGGCCTTCACGAGAATCTTCGACAGGTGGCCGTAGCGCGTCTTGATGCCGTAGCCGTGGTCGATGACGAGCACGTTTCCGTACCCGCCCTCCAGGCCCGCGAACACCACCGTGCCGTCCGACGGCGCGGTGACTTCCTTGCCGTGGGGCGCCGCGATGTCCAGGCCCGCGTGCGTCACCCGGTCCGCCGTGTACGGATCCAGGCGCTGACCGAAGTCGCTGGTCACCCAACCGCGCGCCGGCCACACCGACGGGGTGGAGGCCAGGAGCGACTTCTGGTCCTGGAAGTACGCCTGCAGGTCCTGGAGGCTCAGCTCCTGGCGCGTGGCCTCCGCGGAGAGCCTGTCCAACCGGCCCAGCAGCACCTTGGGCGTGTCCGTGGTGGTCAGCTGCGTGAACTGGGTGTCCGTCGCGGGCGCCATGGTGCTGACTTCCGGCTCCGTGGGGCCCATGGCCAGGTTGCGCTGCGGGTCCGACAGCAGCGTCACCGCGCGCAGCTTCTGGTCGAAGCGCTCCACCCGGTCCAACGTGGAGCCGATGTGCTCGATGCGCTCACGCACCGACTTGAGCTGGGAGCGCAGCGTGAGGTTCTCCTCGCGCAGGATGCGGTTCTCCGAGGCGTCGGCTGCGACCTGCAGGTAGTGGATGCTCGCACCCGCGCCCAGTCCCGCCACCAGCATCAGGCCCATGCCCACCTGCACCAGCCAGGAGCGCTGGATGGTGTAGCGCTTCACCGGAGCGTCGTGGTCCGGGATGACCATCAGCGTGAAGGACTTTTTGGCCACGGACCACTCCTGGAGAAACCCTGCTCTTACGTGGGACTTCCGGCGCCAGAAGCTAAGTCGCTCCGCGCACGCGCAACACCTCTCCCGCCGACCGCCCCCCCTGCACCGTCACCCACTGGCGTTTTGCCGTGGATGGAAAGGTTGGGGCAGCTATCATCCGTCTTTGAAGAGTGTCAAGGTCAACAGAGGCCGGGCGCGCCCCACCGCACCCGGGTCGAGGGCGGACTTCAGCCGCCCATGCGCACGACAATGACGCTGATGTTGTCGTCGCCGCCGCGATCGTTGGCCAGGTCGATGAGGTGCTTGGGCACCTCCTCGAAGCTGCCGGCACGGGCCACGGCGTCGTGGATCTCCCGGTCCTCCAGCATGTTGGCCAGGCCGTCGGAGCAGAGCAGGAACACGTCACCGGGCTCGGACACGAGTCCCATGACGTCCACCTGCACCTCCTCCTCGAAGCCGACGGAGCGGGTGATGATGTTCTTGTAGCGGGAGTGCTTCGCCTCCTCGGGGGTGATCATCCCGGCCTTGATCTGCTCGTTGACCAGGGAATGGTCCTCGCTGATCTGCTGGATGAGGTCGCCGCGGATGAGGTACGCGCGACTGTCGCCCACGTGGGCGAAGAAGGCGTGCTCGTCGCGGACCACCAGGGAGATGACGGTCGTTCCCATGCCAGAGAGGCGCGCGTCGTCCTGGGCGGTGAGGTAGATGGCCTGACAGGCCTTCTCCACCGCGGAACGAAGCGCCTCTGGAACGGGCGACTCCTGGAGGTTGGGAACACTGACGAAGGGGTTGTCTCGCCCTTCGCGCGCGCGCCTCAACTCCTTGTCGATGGTCTCGACGGCGATGCGCGACGCGGTACCACCACCCGCGTGCCCACCCATTCCGTCCGCCACGACGTAGAGCTGGAGCTCATCGTCAATGAGGAAACTGTCCTCGTTGTGATTGCGCTTGCGCCCGACGTCCGTCAGGCCAGCGGAGATGACTTTATGGCGGGGGGCCGCGGTCTGCCCTGCGGTGCTGGACACGCGCCGGATGCTATGTGAGCCCCAATGGGGGGGCAAGGACGCGGACGAAAACTCACGGTGCGTCATGCCCTCCCCCCTGGGTCACCCCGGCCTTCCGGGGCCGGTTTCAGGCCGTCCGGCGCAGCCGGCCCCGGGGGCTGGTGCCCTCCGGACCCGATTCCCGGCGCGCCCGGGGGGCGCGGTGGGCCGAGCGGACCAGCGCTTCGGCCGCGCCCAGCGCCTCGCGGGTGACCTCCATGCCGGACATCATCCGGGCCAGCTCCTGCGTGCGCTCGGCGCCCGCCGCCAGGGGGACCACCTGGGAGACGGTGCGCTCGCCCCGGACGCTCTTGCGGATGAGCAGGTGCGCGTCCGCGTAGGCCGCCACCTGGGGCAGGTGCGTGATGCACAGCACCTGCCGGTGGGAGCTGACCTCGCGAATCATCCGCCCCACCACGTCCGCGATGGCGCCGCTCACGCCCGCGTCCGCCTCATCCAGCACGTAGCAGCCGCA
>SECN01000535.1 GCA_004173515.1 Myxococcaceae bacterium
CGCTCGGCGCTGAAGGAAGCGGTGCCGGAGTACATGGTGCCGTCGGCCTTCGTGGTGCTGCCGGCGATGCCGCTGACGGCGAACGGCAAGGTGGACCGCAAGGCGCTGCCGGAGCCGCGTGAGGCAGGCGTGGAGGTCTCGGGGACCTACGTGGCGCCCCGGACGCCGACGGAGGAGGTGCTCGCGGGGGATTGGGCGCAGGTGCTGGGCGTGGGCCGGGTGGGCACGCGCGACAACTTCTTCGAGTTGGGCGGCCACTCGCTGCTGGCGACGCAGGCCATCTCGCGCATCCGCTCCTCACTGGGCGTGCAACTGCCCTTGCGGGCCCTCTTCGAAGCGCCCACGGTCGCGGAGCTGGCGCTGAAGGTGGATGCCGCCGCGCTCGGTGCGAAGGCGCCACCACTCCTGCCTGTGGCGCGCACGGGGCCGTTGCCGCTGTCGTTCGCGCAGCAGCGCCTGTGGTTCCTGGATCAACTGGAGCCCGGCTCCACGGCCTTCAACATGTTCACGGCCCTCCGCCTGGAGGGCACGCTGGATGTCGCCGCGCTGGAGCGCGCGTTCCAGGAGCTGGTCCGCCGGCATGAGTCGCTGCGCACGACGTTCCAGGCCGTGGGCCAGGAGCCGGTGCAGCGCATCGCGCCCGTGCCGGAGCAGGTGCTCGCGCGGGTGGACCTGCGCGCGCTGACGGAGCACGAGCGCGAGCTGGAGGCCCGGCGTGTCGCGGGCGTGGAGTCGCGCTGGCCCTTCGATCTGGGTCGGGGGCCGCTGTTCCGGGCCACGCTGCTCCAACTGGGCGAGCGGCAGCACCTGCTGCTGCTGGCCAAGCACCACATCATCTCCGACGGCTGGTCCATGGGCGTCCTCGTGCGCGAGGTCACGTCCCTCTACGAATCGTTCCGCACGGGCCAGGCCTCGCCGCTGCCGGAGCTGCCGGTGCAGTACGCGGACTACGCGGCGTGGCAGCGCGGCTGGCTGAAGGGCGACGCGCTGGAGGCGCAGCTGTCCTTCTGGCGAGCGCAACTGGGAGGCGCCCCGCGCCTCTTGGAGTTGCCCACGGACCGGCCGCGTCCGGCGGTGCAGGGCACTCGCAGCGCCATCCTCCACCGGATGCTCCCGGAGCGGCTCACGCAGGCCCTGCGCACGCTGGGACAGCGCGAGGGCGCGACGCTGTACATGACGCTGCTCGCGGGCTTCCAGGTGTTGTTGGCGCGGCACAGTGGCCAGACGGACATCGTGGTGGGCGCGGACATCGCGAACCGCCACCACGCGGAGACCGAAGGCCTCATCGGCTTCTTCATCAACCAGCTCGCCCTGCGCGCTCGGTTGGAAGATGACCCGACCTTCCTCACGCACCTGGCCCGCGTGAAGGACACGGCGTTGGGGGCGTACGCGCACCAGGACCTGCCGTTCGAGGAGCTGGTGAAGGCGCTCAACCCGGAGCGCAGCCTCGCGCATGCGCCGCTGTTCCAGGTGAAGCTCATCCTGCAGAACACGCCCACGTCCGCGCTGGACCTGCCGGGGCTGAGCTTCCGCGCGTCGGGCGCCGAGTCGGTCTCCTCGAACCTGGACCTGACGCTCTCCATCACGGAGACACCGCAGGGCCTGTCGTGCCAGTGGGTCTACAGCACCGACCTGTTCGACGCGGCCACCATGGACCGCATGTCCACGCGGCTGCGCGCCCTGCTGGACTCCGCGGTCGTCCAACCCGAGGCGCGCGTCTCCTCGCTCGACGTGCTGTCCGCCGAGGAGCGCCGCACGCTGTTGGAGGACTGGAACGACACCGCGCTCGCGCTGCCCGAGGACGGCGGCCTGCACGGCCTCGTCGAGGCCCAGGTGGAGCGCACTCCGGACGCGGTGGCCGTGGAGTTCCAGGGCGAATCGCTGACGTACCGCGAACTCAACGCGCGGGCCAACCAGCTCGCATGGCACCTGCGTGGCCTGGGCGTGCGCGCGGAGACGCGCGTCGGCGTATGCCTGGAGCGTTCGCTGGAGCTGGTGGTGGCGTTGCTCGGGGTGCTCAAGGCGGGCGGCGCGTATGTGCCGCTCGATCCGTCCTATCCCTCCGAGCGACTGGGCGCGATGTTGGAGGACGCCCGGGTTCCGGTGGTGGTGACGCAGGACACGCTGGCGGATGAGGTGCCCTCGCGTGGCGAGTGGCTCCTGTCGGTGGACGCGGAAGCAGCGGTCATCGCTCGCAAGCCGAAGGAGAATCCCCCGTCGCTGACGGACGCGCGCAACGCGGCCTACGTCATCTTCACCTCCGGTTCGACGGGCCGCCCCAAGGGCGTGCTCGTGGAGCACCGGGGCATCCGCAACACGCTCCAGCGCACGGTGGAGGACTTCGACCTCCAGCCGGGACGTCGCGTCCTCCAGTTCACCGCGTTCGGGTTCGACGCCTCCGTGCTGGAGATCTTCGGCACGCTCGCGGGCGGCGGCACGCTGGTGCTCGTGCCTCGCGATGCGCTGCTGCCGGGACCGGAGCTGACCGCGCTGCTGCGCGACCAGCACATCACCACCTCCGTGCTGTTGCCGCCGGTGCTCGCGGCCCTGCCGCAGGAAGCGCTGCCGGAGCTCCAGACGATCATCTCCGGCGCGGAGGCCCTGCCATCCGAGCTGGTGGAGCGCTGGGGCGTCGGACGCCGGTTCATCAACTGCTACGGCCCCACGGAGATCAGCGTCACGGCCACGAGCGCCGAGGTCGCGCCGGGCGAGGGGCGGCCCGGCATCGGTCGGCCGTACCCGAACACCCGGCTGTACGTCCTGGACGGGGCCGGGCAGCCGGCGCCCACGGGCGTGCTGGGCGAGCTGTTCATCGGCGGCGTGGGCGTGGGGCGTGGCTACCTGGAGCGTCCGGACCTGACGGCCGAGCGGTTCGTGCCGGACGCGTTCGGGGGCGAGCCTGGAGGCCGGCTCTACCGGACGGGCGACGTGGTGCGCTACCGCGCGGATGGCCAGCTGGAGTTCGCGGGACGCGCGGACCATCAGGTGAAGCTGCGCGGCTTCCGCATCGAGCTGGGTGAAATCGAAGCGGTGCTCGGCCAGGACTCCACCGTGCGCGACGTGGTGGTGGTGGCGCGCGAGGACGTCCCCGGCCAGAAGCGCCTGGTGGCGTACGTGGTGCCGCAGGAGGAGGAGACGGTCGACGCGGAGGCACTGCGCCGGTTCGTGAAGGAGCGGTTGCCGGAGTACATGGTGCCGTCCGCGGTCGTGTCGCTGGACGCGCTGCCGCTGACGCCGAACGGCAAGGTGGACCGCAAGGCACTGCCCCGGCCCGACGTGCAGCGACTGGCGGCGGAGCCAGCGGAGGCCGCGCCCCGTCCGGGCGTGGAGACGACGCTCGCGGGCATCTGGGCGGAGCTGTTGGGCGTGGAGCGCGTGGGCCGGACGGCGGACTTCTTCGAACTGGGTGGCCACTCATTGCTGGCGACGCAGGCCGTGTCGCGCATCCGCCAGGCGTTCCGCGTGGACCTTCCCGTGCGGGCGTTCTTCGAGATGCCCAACGTGGCCGCGCTGGCCGCGTGGCTGTCCGCGCACGTGGAGGCCTCGGGACCGCGGGTGCCGCCGCTGGTGCCGGTGTCGCGTGAGCAGCCGCTGCCGTTGTCGTTCGCTCAGCAGCGCCTGTGGTTCCTGGATCAACTGGAGCCGGGGAGCCTCGCGTACAACATCCCTTTGACGGTGAGCCTGGAGGGCGCGCTGGACGTGCCCGCGCTGGGACGCGCGTTCCAGGAGATCCTTCGTCGGCACGAGTCCCTGCGCACGGCGTTCGGCGTGCATGCGGGCGAGCCGGTGCAGGTCATCTCCGGCGTGCCCGACGTGGCGCTGGAAGTGGTGGACCTGGGGACGCTGACGCCGGAGGAGGCGGGAGCGCGGCTGGAGCAGCGTGCGCTGGAGGAGTCGCGCCGTCCGTTCGACCTGTCACGCGGTCCGCTGGTGCGGGCCACGTTGCTGCGTCAGGACGCGAACCGGCACATGTTGCTGCTGACCATGCACCACATCGTCTCCGACGGTTGGTCCATGGGCATCTTCATGCGGGAGATGGCGGCCCTGTACGAGGCGTTCCATGCGGGCCGGCCCTCGCCGCTGCCGGAGCTGCCGGTGCAGTACGCGGACTACGCGGCCTGGCAGCGCGGTTGGTTGAAGGGGGACGCGCTGGAAGCGCAGTTGTCGTACTGGCGCGAGCAGTTGAGGGACACGCCGCGCCTGTTGGAGCTGCCCACGGACTGGAGCCGACCGACGGTGCGCTCGCACCGCGCGGGGACGGTGCCGACGGAGTTCCCGAAGGAGCTGTCGGAGAAGCTCCAGGCGCTCAGCCAGCAGGAGGGCGCGACGCTGTACATGACGCTGCTCGCGGGCTTCCAGGTGCTGCTGTCGCGCTACAGCGGACAGACGGACATCGT
>SECN01000095.1 GCA_004173515.1 Myxococcaceae bacterium
GCGTTGCGCAGCGTCTCCAGCGCCACGTCGTGACGGCTGAACAGCTCGCGCAGCATGGCGCCGTCGAAGTGCTCGCCCCGGAGCGAACCCGCGACCGCCGTGCGGCTGGGGCCCCACTGGTCCTTCACCTTGGCGAAGGCCTCGCGCGCATCCTCCACGGCCTTTACAATCACCTTCTCCTGGCCGGGCGACGTCTCCAGCCGCTCGAAGAGCCAGCGCAGCCGGGGCCGCGCGCTCCAGCGGCCTCCGTGGCCGTAGGCGTAGTAGCCGTGGCGGTGGCCGTGGCGCCCCCGGCGCAGGGTGACGAAGAGACCGGCGAGGCAGGCGGTACCGAAAACGAATCCGAACATGGTGCGGCTCCTGGAAGCAGGCGGGGGGCCGCTCAAGCGGTCCCGCGCCGTGTCTTTGACGGAGCTGAAGGTAGAAAACGGGTGTGAAGCCCACGCCCGGGCACGGTGAAGAAGTATGAAGGCGGGGCCGAAACCCGGGTGGGAATGTCCCGGGGCGGGTGGCCTGTTCAATCGCCGGGACTCACCTACATCCGGTTTGTCGGATGAAGGACGCCTGCGCGCACGATTCCTTCCTCTGGAGTGGTGTTCGCGTGGGAAGCAGGTAGAGTACCCGGCGTGCCGCAGCGATGTGCGTTTCGGTACGGGTGGCTGGCGCGAGCCGGTCACAGCTCAAAGCAGAGAAAGAGAAGAGACTCACAATGGCATTCGGTACTGTGAAGTGGTTCAACGACGCGAAGGGTTTCGGCTTCATCGCGCAGGACAATGGCGAAGACGTTTTCTGCCATCACACCGCCATCAACATGGATGGCTTCCGCACTCTGGCCGAGGGCCAGAAGGTGGAGTTCGAAGTCACCAAGGGCCCCAAGGGCCTGAGCGCGGCGTCTCACGCCGCCCCCAAGGAGAGGCGAACATGGGCGATACCAGCGTGAAGAAGGTCGAAAGCCGCCATTCCCCCAAGGGGGAGATGGGCCAGAAGTACCTGGCGTCCGGCGTCCGCGTGGCCATGCGGCTGTGGGAGGACGAACCGCCCGCCGAGGCCAAGCCCCTGAGCACCCGCGACTACGAGACCGTGGGCTACGTGCTCAAGGGCCGCGCGGAGCTGCACCTGGAGGGACAGGTCATCCTGCTCAACCCCGGGGACTCGTGGCTCGTGCCGCGCGGCTCCAGCCACACGTACAAGATCCTGGAGACCTTCTCCGCCGTGGAGGCGACCAGCCCCTCGTCCGCCGCGCACGGCCGGGACGAACACGAAGGCGCGAAGAAGCCCGCCAAGGCCTGAGCGGGCGGAAGGTGTTCCCCGGGGTCGCTTCCCCGGGGGACTGCTTCACGGGGCGAGCGGCAGCACGGGCGCGGGAGGCCCCTGCCGGTCCGGCGTCGCGGGAGGCACCGCGTCCACGGGGCCGGGCACCTGCGGCGGAGTCGGTGGTGCCTTCGGAGGCGCTTCGGGCTCCACCGACGGCGGAGGGGCCACGGGGCGCGACATCGGCACGGTGCCCAGGAACGCCTCCAGCGCGGCGTTGAACGGCGCCGGGCAGTCGAGCTGCACGGTATGGCCGCACCCCTCCAGGCCCACGAGCTTCGAGCCCGCGATGCGCGCGTGGCCGTACTCGAAGATGTCCCGCGGAAAGCCGCCGTGCATGAACGGGTTGGGGATCAGGCGGTCCGACTCACCGAAGATGATCACGGCGGGGGCGGTGATGCGGTGGAGGTTGTCGCGCACGAAGTCGTCGTGGGCGAGCCCCGTCACGGAGCGCACATTGGCGTAGGCATACGCGTCGAACTCGGGCGACTTCGCCAGCCGCACGCGCTCCTCGATGAGCCACTCCAGCTCTGGCCGCCAGTGCTGGAAGTTGGCCTGCCGCACGCTGCCCCAGATGCCGTACTCCGGCGCGGATTTGATCAGCTCCGTGCTCATCACCCGCGTGAACCAGGCCTTCTCCTTCGGGGAGAACTTCTCGAAGCCCGCGGGCGACACCAGCACCAGCGCGGCGGGTTCGTCCGGATAGCGGATGGCGTACGACAGCGCCGTCTGTCCGCCCATGGAGTGGCCGACGAGGATGGGGTGCTCGACGCCCAGGCCCTGCGTCAGCTCGCGCACCGCGTCCGCCATGGCCTCCATGGTGTACGGGAAGGAGCCCGGCTTGTCGGACTTGCCGTAGCCCGGCAGGTCCACCGCGACGACGTGGTAGCCGGCGCGGCTGAGCGTGTCGATCTGCGCCTGCCAGAACTTCAGGTAGCTGCCCAGCCCATGGATGAGGACCACCGTGCGCGCACCGGGCGCGGCGGGCAGCTCCACGAACGCCACCTCCGGCACGCGCGTCATGCCGTAGGTGGCGGCCGTCTTCGGCAGGGCCATGCGCTTCACCGGCCAGGGTGTCTTCGAACCGGGCGACGCGTAGTCCAGGTCCTGGAAGGCGAGCGGCGGCGCGCTGGCGTACGAGCGCACGCAGCCGGAGGAGGAACCCAGCCCCACCACGAGCAGCAGGGCCTTGAGGGCGCGGGAGGTGCTCATGGTCAGAACGCGTACCAGGTGAAGGTGGTGAAGGCGGCGAAGGGGTTGCCCTTCACCGTCGTGGAACCGTCGTAGAAGCCGCCGCGGAACAGGTAGCCGGCGTGCACGCCCACCGTCATCAGGTAGCGGAGGGTGTAGCGCACCTCCGCGTTCACCTCGGCGCCAATGAAGCGTCCGCGCCGCACGGCTGGATCCCAGCGCGGCGGTGAGGCGCCCGCGTTGGCCAGGCCCGTGGCCAGCTTGAGGTTGAGCTTGTTGGGGACGATGTCCCACGCCGCGCTCGCGATGCCGGTGCGCAGGCCGTAACCCTGATTGGAGATGTCCGTCACCGCGCCCGTGTAGTTGTTCACGGTGCTGGTGAAGGGGAACAGCAGCAGCATCTTGTGGTTGAACCACACGGAGCCGGGCAGGCCGTACTGGTTGAGGGTGAAGGCGCCGGTGTAGCGGTCGTCATCGAGGTTGCTGTCGCCGGTGGTGAACATCCCCTCCAGCGTCACGATGTCCGACGGGCCCCGGCCCCACTGGTAGAGCACCTCCAGGTTGGCGGACAGGCCGGAGAGGTCCACCTTCTTGTTGAACGTGGTGTCCGCGCGGTCGCTCGTGTAGCCGCCGCCGTTGTACATGACGAAGCCGGAGGCCCCGAGCCGGCCGGTGCGGAAGTCGATGTTGTGGTGGAAGTTGGCCCCGAGCCAGAAGACGTTGCCGGTGGGTCGCTCGATGTTGAAGCGGGGCGTGCCCACGAAGGGGCTGAGGCCCGTGGAGGACGGGCCGCTCTTCACGATGCCCTCGAAGGCATACGCGTCGCCCTTGCTGTCGTCGCGCAGGTACCACGCGGACAGGCCCACGTTCGTCCCGGGCTGCACCGGGTACGCGTAGTCCGCCGTGAGCAGGTAGATGAACTTCAGGCGGGGGTCATCCCGCGTCGCCTTGTCCGCCTGCGCGCTGCCCAAGGGCAGCAGGCTCAGCTTCGACAGGCCCTTGAGATGGTTGCTGAAGACCGTCAGGCCGGTGGCGTCGCTGCCCAGGAACGCCAGCTTGTAGCCCGTGCGGATGATGTCGTTGAGCGGCGTGCGCGTCGGGTCGAAGATGGAGTCGTAGACCGGCTGCGTGCCGATGAGCAGCGTGAGCTGCGCGGGGTTGCGCGTGGGGTAGAGCGCGACGTTGACGTTCTTCGTCTGGATGTTGACCTGGTCGGCGTTGAAGCCGCCGCCCTCGTTCTGCTGCGAGGCGTTGGCGGCGCGGCCCCAGAGGTAGTCCACCTCGAACTGGGCGCGGAAGGACGCCAGCCCGTCCACGAAGGAGGGGCTGTACTCCAGGACGGGGATCCAGCGCTGCTCGACGTAGAACGCGGAGCGGCCGGGCTCCACGCGCACGGAGCTGCCGGACAGCGAACCGATGGGCCCCAGCGACACGCCCTTGAGGCCCGCGGGGTCGCCCACGCTGTTCGTCAGCGACAGGCGCGTGAAGAAGTAGTTGATGAGGATGAACTCGCGAGGCTTCGCATCCTCCTCACGGTCCTCCTTGTCGAACCAGTCGCCGTGATAGAGCCCCGGCATCGTCGTGGTCTGCGCCGCCGCGGGCAGTGACAGCCCCGCCAGTCCGAGCGCGAGCATCGCGGCACCCCGGCGCATCCCCTTGCCTGTCGTACCCAACCACCCTCCCGTCATACGCACCTCGACCCCTCGCGCGGGGCACACCTGGACCCGGATGCGGGCCGTTCAGCGGGATTGCCGGAAAGGGCCCGGGGGGCATTCGCCACCGGGGCCCAGGAACATGGGGCGACGGGCGCGGTGTGCGAGCACCGTCACCGTGCGACTAGCCGCTGATCACGTAGGCCTGCACCGAGTTGCCGGTGAAGGCCACGCCGGAAACGCTGACCGTCTTGGCCCCCACCGCACCGTCGGCGCAGTGCCAGCCCGTGGCCCTGGCCTCGAAGTACAGTTCCATGGAGAGCTTCTTCTTGTCCGAGGAGAAGCTGGCGCGGCCTTCCTGCTTGAAGCTGCCGTAGTCGACGAGGACCTCGAAGCAGCTCCCGTCCGCCGCGATGTTGGACAGGGTGACGGCCTTGGAGTCGAACACCAGCGCGTTCTGCGGCGCGGCGTGGTCACAGGTGCTGCCGGGCTGGCCGACACCGGAGGACTCGCGGATGGTGCCGGGGATGCTGCTCACGTGGAAGTTGTTGCCGCCCACGCCGATGGTGACCTTCTGGAAGCACTGGCTGGCCGAGCCCCAGTTGATGTCCTCGTCCAGCGACAGCGGGTGGCTGGGGATGTTGTCCCCCTCCATGACCAGCGTCTTGCCCTCCAGGAACGCCAGGATGTTCGACGGGGTGTCCAGCTTGGGCTGGTTGTCCTGCGGCGTCTCCGTCGCGTCGTCGCCACAACCGGAGAGCCCCAGCGTGCACAGCATCATCGCGGACCAAAGCGTCTTCTTCATGTGAGTGCTCCTTCTTCCTTCCGGCGACAGCGCCGGGATGACGGCACGACAAAGCTTCGGACCCGACGCGAGGGCCCTCGTGTCTGGCTTCACCCCCTGGCCGCGCGGAGTCACCGGGGCCACCCGAGGAAAGATGAAGGCCGATTCATGTTTCAGCTACCGGTAGCATCCGCCTGACAGGCTTGTCAAAAGACAGACGATGGCCTCACGCGTCAAAAACGCAGCGTCAACGCAGGGCGTCAGCGGGCTGTGAGCGGGGCCCGGTAGCGCCGCCCCCAGAAGACGAAGAGCGACAGCGCGACGAGCAGGACGTTGAAGGGGGTGTTGGCGGCCTCGCCGCGCGAGACGTGGAAGACGATCGCGCTGAGTTGGAGCGCGGCGCAGCCCAGCGCGGCGAGGACGGTCAGGCCCGGTTTGATCCGCGTGAGCGAGGGCAGGACGATGCCCAGCCCGCCGCAGAGGTCGACCACGGCCGTCGCTTGCAGGAAGGACAACGGCATTTGTCCGGCCCAGGGGATCATCGCGGCGAGCTGCGGGAGCGGCGTCAGGAGCTTCCAGAAGGCCGTCCCGACGAAGAGGAGACCCAGGAGCGCCTGGACGACCCACAGGCTGACGTGAAGGGCCTTGGACCGCGTCGCGGCAATCGCGGGAGTCATGGTGTTCCTTTCGGTTTCTTGGTTACTTTCATGCGCCTGGTTACGGAAAGTGACCTTGGCTGTCTCGCACACCGTGCGGACACCGGGAAGGAGGCACATTGAAGTCACTAGGGAACGGAAAGATGACCACGCGCTACGACGACGATTGCGTCGCGACGCGTGAGATCCTGAGCCTCGTGGGGGACAAGTGGAGCGTGATGGTCATCGTCAACCTCGCCGGTGGCTCGATGCGCTTCAACGACCTCAAGCGGGCCATCGAAGGCATCTCGCAGCGCATGCTGACCCTCACGCTGCGCGGCCTGGAGCAGGACGGGCTGGTGAAGCGGACCGTCTTCCCCACGACTCCACCGCGCGTGGACTATGAGCTCACGCGGCTCGGACGAACGCTGATCGAACCGGTGAGCGCGCTCGCCATCTGGGCGCAAACCCACCGGCCGGAAATCGAGCGCGCCCGCGAGAGCTTTCAGCGCGCCGCCACTTCGAAGTGAGCCCCTGCATGCGAATCGCCGTCTCCGGGACCCATCGCGCAGGGAAGTCCACGCTCATCGAGGAGCTGTCCGAACTCCTTCCCGACCATGTGACGGTGGATGAGCCGTACCACCAGATGGAGGAGGAGGGGCACGCGTTCGCGGAAGTCCCGTCGGTCGAGGACTTCGAAGCGCAGCTCGCAAGGTCCATCGCGAGCCTGGAAGAGGCTTCTGGCGACGTGTTGTTCGACCGATGCCCGGTGGACTTCCTCGGATACCTGTTGGCCCATGAGGACCGCGACACGTTCGACCTGGAAGCGTGGCTCCCGCGCGTCCGCGACGCACTCCGGAAGCTCGATCTGATCGTCCTGGTCGGGATTGAACGGCCGGACCGGATCGTGCGCGCCGCCTCGGACGACGAGGGGCTGCGCCGGGAGGTCGACGAGCAGTTGAAGGAACTCCTGCTCGACGATCCCTACGGCTTCGAAGTGGAGGTGTTGGAAGTCGAAGGTGCTCCGAGAGCCCGCGCGAAGCAGGTCCTGGAGCACCTTCCAGAAGCCTCCCGTTAGGGGCCTACGCGCGTTTCGTGCCCTGGCGCGCGGCGTCGACACTCCAGATGCCCGAGCCGTGCGCGGCGACGAAGAGGAAGACGAAGCAATAGAGCGCCGCGAGCTCTCCCTGGTTCGTGATGGGGATGAGGTTGCCCCCATTGGGGAGCACGTGCCCGAGGAAGAAGGCGAACGCCATCGTGCCGCTCGAGATGAACGCCGCGGGGCCGGCGAACAGCCCCAGCGCGATGAGCAGGCCGCCCACGAGCTCGATGGCCCCCGCGCCGTAGACGACGAACGGCGGCGCCCCCGCGGGCACCCCGCCGAACAAGCCGAAGATCTTCTGCAGGCCATGCTGCATGAACATCAGTCCCGACATGATGCGGAGCAGCGCGTAGATGCGTTCAGCGTGGGGTCGAAGAAATCCCATGGGGTTCTCCAGGCGTGAGGCGCGAGCAGGGTACGGACAGCAGTGGGTGCACGACGAGGGGACTGTCCCGGCGTCGGCATGTGAAGAGGTGACTTACCATTAGTAAGTCCTGGAGGCGACGCAATGCGCAAAGGCTCTCACTCGTCGAGTTGATGCATGATTCAGGAATCATCTGGGCGCCGCCACTCCAGGTGATACCTTGCGCGCTCTTTCAAGGGAGGCACTCCATGCAGGTGCGACGCTTTGGACGTCTTTGCTGTGGGCTCCTCGCGCTGACGGTCCTGGGCTGCGAGCCGCCGGGGATGTCGGAGGAAGCGTCTCCCGGGGAAGCGCCAGGAATCGTCGAGGTCCAGAGCGAGCTGACGCAGGTCACCGGCTTTGGGACCAACCCCGGCAACCTGAGGATGTGGACGCACGTGCCGGCCAGCATGCCCGCCAACGCGCCCCTGATCGTCGCGATGCATGGCTGTACCCAGTCGGCGGCCGCCTACGCGTCCACCGGATGGAGCGCGCTGGCCGACACGCTCAAGTTCTATGTCGTCTATCCGGAGCAGGTGAGCGGCAACAACTCGACCAACTGCTTCAACTGGTTCGAGCCGGGGGACACCGCACGCGGCCAGGGTGAGCCGCTCTCCATCAAGCAGATGGTGGACCAGATGAAGGCCACCTACTCCATTGATCCGAGCCGCGTGTTCGTCACGGGCCTGTCGGCCGGTGGTGCGATGACGCACGTGATGGTCGCCACCTACCCGGATGTCTTCTCCGGCGCCGCGGTGATGGCGGGCATTCCGTACAAGTGCGCCACGTCGATGACGCAGGCCTTCAGTTGCATGAGCCCGGGCGTGGACAAGACGCCCGCCGCCTGGAGGGACCTGGTGCGAGGCGCCTACCCTTCCTATACGGGCGCCTACCCGCGCATCTCCATCTGGCATGGCACCTCCGACTTCACCGTGAAGAACACCAACCTCACGGAAGGGGTGGAGCAATGGACGGCGGTGCACGGCATCGACTCGCAGGAGGACGTCAGCGAGACGGTCGCCGGCTACCCGCACAAGGTCTACAAGGACGCCTCGGGCAAGGCGCTGGTGGAGACCTACTCCCTCACCGGCATGGGGCATGGGACGCCCATTGATCCAGCGTTCAAGTTCCCGGGCACCACTGTGGCGTGCGGCACGGCGGGCGCCTACGTGCTGGACACGGACATCTGCTCCACCTGGTACGTGGCGAAGTTCTTCGGCCTGGACAGCTCCGACTCGGTCGTTCCCACCGTGAGCCTCACGGCGCCGGGCCAGGGCTCCACCGTGAGCGGCACGGTGCAGGTGACCGCCAACGCTTCGGACAACGTGGGCGTCACGCGGGTCGAGTTCTTCATCGACAACGCGCTGGTCGGCACCGACACGACCGCGCCCTACGCGTTCTCCTGGAACAGCGGCACGGCGACCAATGGCAACCACGTGCTGGTGGCCAGGGCCTACGACGCGGCGGGCAACACCGCCGCTTCAAGCACCGTCACGGTCACCGTCTCCGGTGGCACCTCCGATACGACCGCTCCGACGGTGAGCCTCACCTCTCCCTCCGGTGGCGCCACGCTTACGGGCACCGTCACCCTCACCGCCAACGCGACGGATGACCGGGGCGTGACGAGGGTGGATTTCCTGGTCGATGGCGCGGTGGTGGGGCAGGGGACGGTGCGGCAGGGCGGTGTCTTCGATTTCAACTGGAACACCACCTCCTCCGCCGCCGGGACGCATACGCTCCAGGCGCGCGCCTACGACGCGGCGGGCAATTCGGGCGCCTCCTCGACGGTGACGGTGACGGTGGCCGCGGCGTCGGTGGGCTTCACCGAGGGCTTCTCGGCCAATGGGCCGGACAATGCTGGCTGGACCCTGACCGGGTGGGCGCTGGACGCCAGTGATCAGGCGGGCAGCACCAGCAGCAAGTCCATCCTCGGAGCGGCCGTTGCGTCGTTCAACACCGTCACGCGGACAGCCAGCCTCAGCGTGGCGCTGCCGGCGAATCCCCGGCTGACCTACTGGCGCAAGCTGGACCTGAACTGCGCCAACACCACCGCCTCGGCCGCCTTCCGCGTCATCGTCACGGATGGCGGCGTGGACACGGTTGTGGACTCGGCGGTGAAGAGCGGCCTGGGGGCCCTCACCGAGGCCAACTGGACGCAGCGGGCGGACCTCAACCTGTCCGCGTTCGCCAACAAGACCGTCACCCTCAAGTTCGTCACCACCGTCACGGACACCAGCACCACCAACCTCAGCCGCTCCAAGGCATGGGTGGACAGCATCCGCGTGGGGCCGTAGCGCGTCCGCTGACTCCGCATGACTTCACCCCGCCACGGCTCGTCTCGTGGCGGGGCGCATCGTGTGGCGCATGACGTAGTCGACGAGCCGGGGGTGGCTCGCGAGCAGCTTCAGCGTGTTCGCGAGGTGGAGGATCGACGCCAGGACCAGGTCGGCGGCGGTGAAGGCGTTGCCCACGGCGAACTCCCGGCCTCCAAGCCGGGTGTCGATGACCGTGAGCACTTCGTCGAGCCGGGCGTGCTGCTTCGCGAGGTCCGTCTTCTGCTCCGCGGGCAGCTGTGAATTGCGATGGTGCTCCAGCACCACGGGCTCGAGCGTCACCTCCGCGAAGAGCACCCACTGGAGGTAGGGGCCGCGCTCGGGTGAGCCCGGCGGCGGCGCCAGGTGCTTCTCCGGAAGGCGGTCGGCCAGATGGAGGAAGATTGCTGACGACTCGAAGAGCGTCACGTCCCCATCCACCAGGACCGGGACTTCGCCGAAGGGGTTCAGCGCCAGGTAGGCCGGGGTCCTGTTCTCCTGCTTCGACAGGTCGAGCCTCACCAACTCGTAGGGCACTTCGAGTTCCTCGAGCAGCCAGCGGTGACGGGTCGCCCGGGTCCTGGGCGAGAAGTAGAGCTTCATGGGGGCACTCCTGAAAAGGGGTCGAGCCGCCGCAACCCTGCGGTCCGTGGGGCCGCCAGACAATGGGGCCCCAGGCGAACTCATTGTCAGGGTAGCCTTGACGGTCATGATCTCCCCCGCCGACATGATCCTCTTCGCGAGGGTCGTCCGAGAAGGCAGCTTCACCCGTGCGGCGCGACAGCTCGGCATCACCAAGCAGACCACCAGCGAGCGGATCAGCAAGCTGGAGGAGCAGCTCGGGGTGCGGCTGCTCGAACGGACGACGCGGAGGCTGCGGGTCACGGGCGCGGGCGCGACCTACTACGATCGCTGCGCCGCCATCGCCGCGCAGATCGACGAGGCCAACAGCGAGGTGCAGCAGCAGGAAGCGGAGCCGGTCGGTCTGCTGCGGGTGTCCTCACCCATGCTCTACGGACGCCGCTACCTGGCGCCCGTGGTCTCCGAGTTCCTGGGCCGCTACCCCAAGGCGCGGGTCGAACTGGTGCTGGCGGACCGCCGCATCAACCTCATCGAGGAGGGGCTGGATTTGGCCATCCACCTCGGACCGCTCGACGACTCGTCGCTCGTGGCGCGCAAGCTGGGAGAGGGGCATGTGTACTTCGTCGCGAGCCCCGGGTTCCTGACGAAGTACGGTACGCCGAGCGCCGGGGAGCTCCAGGCCGCGCGATGCATTGGTTTCAGTGCGTTCGAGACGTGGAGGGTCGAGGGCCTGAAGGTGCGAATCGATCCGGTGTTGACCGTGAATGACCTGGAGGTGGCGTGTGAGGCGGCGATCGCCGGGGTCGGCATCGCCTGCGTTCCGTCGCTCCTCTGTCGGGACGCGGTCCGTGACGGTCGGCTCAAGGTCCTCTTCGGCCCCAAGCCCGCGATGCCGCGGGTCGCCCACGTCGTCTACCCGAGCCGGCTGAACCTGCCGACCAAGGTCCGGCTCTTCGTGGAGATGCTGGCCACCCAGGTCGCGCCGATGCTGCCACTTCACGCAGGGGCGCGACGCAGGCGTCCGTGAGGGTAGTCTGTCCGGCATGTCGCTGAAGGTGATGACGCTCAACATCCTGATGGGAGGCGAGGAGCGGATGCCGCAGCTCCTGGCCCTCATCGCCCGTGAGAACCCGGACGTGCTCGTGCTGCAGGAGTGTCTGGGCTGGGAGGACGGCGAGCGACTCGGTCAGGTCGCCGCAGCGCTGAACCTCCCCGCCACCGAGGCTCACGTGCGGCTGGGCACCGCGCGTCCCCGCCCCAGTGGCCGTCGCTACCATGTCGCCGTCGCGAGCCGACGGCCCCTGCGCTCGGCCCAACCTCACGCCAACGCCCACTTCATCGGCCACTGCCTCCTCGAGTGCGAGTTGGAGACAGGGGCGGGACCGTTGACCCTCTTCGCGGCCCACTTCGACTCGCACAGTGAGGGCCTTCGCTTCGTGGAGGCACGCTACCTGCGCTCGCTGCTGGAGCCCGTGGCCTTTGGTGAACGGTCCTTCCTGCTGGCTGGGGACCTCAACGCCTTGTCTCGCGCGGATCCCTACCCGGTGGACCTCTCCGACCGCGTTCGCCGCTCGCGGGTGGACAAGTACGGCCACCCACCCCGCTTCGATGTCATCGATGAACTGGAGGGCTTCGGCTGGGTGGACACGCTGCGCCTCAAGCCCTCCTCGTCCCGGTGGGTGACCGCCCGGCGCGACCGCGATGGGGAGGCCGTCGACTTCCGCACGGACTACCTCTTCGCCTCGCCCCCGCTGGCCCGGCGGCTCCTCGAGGCCGACGTGGTGGAGGTCGGCACGGCCTCCGACCACCACGCCGTGACGGCGACCTTCACCGAGGGGTGAGGGGGCTCCTCACGCAAGCTCGTTGCGCGCGAGGGACTCCGCCTCCGCCAGGATGGCCGCCCGGATCTTCGCCTTCAGGAGCGCTTCGTTCTGGAGCACCTCCTTGAGCGCAGCCGACTTCCCGTAGAACACCCAGGAAGAGGAGTGGCTGCCCCCGCTGGGGGTGGAGATCCGCACCTCGATGAACCGCTCTTTCGTGGCTGTGTCATCGCTCACCGGGGCGACTCGCAGCTCGACCTCGCCCACGCCCTGGATGAGCGCGCCGCAGGCGAAGCGTGCGCTCATCGGGGTGAAGGCTCCCGCGTCGGGCAGGCCCTTGCGCACGTGCTCCGACAGCTCGTGGAGCGCGGTGCCAATCGCCTGTTGCAGCTTCTTTTCATCCTGGACGGGTGGCATGCGGCTCCTCAGTGGTTTTTGTATCTGGCTTTGAGCGCCGCGATGGCGTGCTCGAGGTCGTGGATCCGCTCGATGCTCAAGACCGGATTCAACCCCGAGGGCAGCGGGGGCGGCGAGGACGGCTGACCGAGTTCCATCATGCGTGCGTGGATGTAGCTCTTGTTGAGGTACTCCAGGTAGAGCACTTCCTGCGCCTTGGTCATCGAGGCCATGGCGGTCTCCACGGGCTTGATCAGGATGTTGAGTTCGGCCTTCGCAGCCTCCGGCACGTTGCGCACGAGCGGTTTGCCCAGCGACACGTCGTAGGGGATGTGCTCGGCATTGGCGATTCCCAGCACCCGCTGGCCGATGATCTGCAATTCGCCCCGGACCCCGTTGGCGTGCTTCAGGTAGGCGCACACCACCGTGTAGCCGCTCTCCATCAACTTGGACTCGTTGATGCGAAGCGCCTTTCCCGCCTGGGCCGCCGCCACCTGCAACTTCTCCAGGTGTTGGGGGGTGAAGTAGGGTTTGCCCTCCGGCCCATGGAGGTTGTTGATCTCTGTGACCTCCAGCTCTCCCCGGCGGATCGCCTCCGCGAGCTTGCCCACCACCCGCCCCATCGCCTTGGGCGAGGTGTCCGACAGGACGAGGCGGGTGCCGATGGCATCCCAGAGGTTGGCGATGGCCTGCTCGACGGTGGTGACCTTCGCCCCGAAGTTCTCGACCGCGCGCTGCAACCGGTTGGCGGCGGAGACGGGGTCCTTCGCCCGCGCCTGCACCTCGCCCAGGTCCTTGAACACCTGGGCGATCTGCTTGCGCGCAGGCTCCAGCTCCTTCTCGTAGAGGGGCGCGGCCTTCTCCGCGAGCTGCGTGATCTCCTTGCTGGGCTTCCTGGCGAGCTTTCGCAGCCGTCCGGGGACCTGGCGTGGGCCGGGAAGGGGGGACGTGTCCGCGGCGCGATTCGCCGCGCGCTCCTTGAGCCACGACGCCAGACGCGTCGTCCCGAAGGCCCGCTCCACCGCGGTGCCCTTGAGCGCCTTGAACGCGGCGGAGGTTCCCTTGGCCATGGCCCACATCGCCAGCGCCTCGATCAGGACGCCCGCGAGCACTCCGATGGCCTCGGCCAGCTCGCGCGCCGCCAGGTCGAGCCGCTGCGCGTCCCCGCGCGCCTGCCACACCTTGCCGAAGAACTTCGCGAACGCCGCGCCAATCTTCTGGATCGAGCTCACGATCCAATGGGCGAGGAAGGCCAGCCCCATCCATTCCAGAAGGGCGCTGCCCACCTCGAAGCCCAGGGCGGCGCCGGGCGCGGCGCCCGCACCTCCCGCGAGCGCACCCAGCGCGGCCCCTATCGCCGTGCAGATGGCGAGGAAGAGGATGGCCCCCACCGCCATCTCGAGGAGCGCGACGAGGACGGTGCGCAGCGCCTGTTCGACGTGGGTCGCGACCGCCTTGGGGATGTATTGGAGCGACAGCCGGATGGCCTGCTCGATGTCGCGCAGCAGTTGATCCACCCGCTGCAAGCCGGACGCGATGCCCAACGCGTCCAGCGTGTTGAAGCTGTACGAGCCCGTGTTGACCGAGCCCCGCAGCCCCTTGGCGAAGTCCGCGCTTGGAATCCAGATGAACGTGTCGGCCTTGAACGCGAGCGACTTCCATCCGTCCGTGGAGGCGGGGATGGGCCGCCGGTTCACCTGCGCGAGCACGGCCACGAAGAAGCGCAGGTCCGAGCCCCACGTGCGCGCCACGTCACCGTAGTAGGTCTCCGCGATGGCGATGGCCGTGCCCTTGAGGCCCTGCGCGACCCGGTGGAGCCGGGCGTTCGGCTCGGGCATCGGGTGGCGCGGCGCGGCCCAGACGTAGTCGGCGGAGACGAAGCCCACGCGCCCGTCCCGCGTGCTCACCGACAGCCAGCCCCCAGGCATCTGCGCGACGACCTGCACGGGGGTGTTGAACTCCAGGCTCCCGAGGACGTTGTCGCCCGGCTCGGCGCTGGAGCGCAGTTGGAGCGGGGGCGACTTGTTCCACATGACGATCCCCACGCCATGCGCGGGCGGGTCGTCTCCGGCCGTCAGGCGCACGGGGGAGGGGAGCAAGGCTTTGTTGGGGGGCGCCTGGGTCCTGGAGGGCTTCAGCCCCACGAGCCTGCCCATCATGAAGGCATCCGACAGGCGCTGCTTCATCAGGGCATCGAGCTGCCATGTCGCCGCGCCCCCGGGCGTGGTCGACGCAAGCTTGGTGTACATCTCCCGGAGGGCCTGCCGGTGCGTGCGCATCCAGCCCTCGAGGGACAGCTGCATCAGGGCAGGAGGCACCTGACGGCTCTTGTCCTTCGCCTCCGTGTCGTTCCACCAGACGACCACATAGGAGGTCCCGCCGCCGGAAAGCACCCACTGCTGTGACATGGCTTCCCTTCAGGTGACGAGGGGCATGGATGCTAGCCAGTGGACCGAGGGGGGACCAGGGGGCCCGTGTCTTCTCTCCAAGGAGGGCGCGGCAAAGTGCCAGTCCGGGTGGGGTGATTTGCGGCGGTCCCCGGGCGCACGGGGGACGTCGCCCCTGGGGGAACGCTTGGCCCGGCCCTTGCGTTGTGGGGACTTCCTCCCGTCCCATGCACCGCCTCCTCGCCCCCCTTCTCCTGCTCATCCTCGCCCTGGCCGTCGTGACGGGCGGGGCCGTGCGGTTCATCCAGCGCGACCGACAGGCGCTCGTGGAGCAGTTCGCGAGGGATAAGCAGGCCCAGTTGGAGGAGGCCGCCAGTGGCGTTGCCCGCTCCCTCGAGGACCTGGGGGACAACCTGCGCTTCGCGAGCGAGCTGCTCGCCCAGCCGGGCTCGGCTGGAGATCACCACAACGAGCTGCGAGCCCTGCTGGAGTCGGTGGGCCAGTACCGGGCCATCGCGGTCCACGGCCCGGATGGCGCCGAGCGCCTCTTCCTGGTGGACCGCAAATCGCGCCACCTGCCGAGGGAGTCCGTCCACCCTCCGGCCCTGGCGGACACCGCGCGACAGGCTCGCGAGGCCCCCTCGGGCTACGTCATCCCCTCGTACCCCATCGAGGGCGCGCCCTCCGGCTCCGGATGGATGCGCGTCTTCGCGACCCGCATCGACTCCGAGGAGCCCGGAGGCGGAGGCACCGTCGCCATCCTCGTGGACACCGAGCCGCTCTTCGCGCCGCTGCGCATGGTGACGGTGGATGGGAACACGCGGCTGTTGTTGCTGGGGGCCCACGGCATGCCCGCCCCCATGAGCGACCCGGGCCTGGTGGCGTGGCACCAGCGCATGAAGGAGCCTGCGGGAGCGCTCGTGCCGGGCCTGCTCGCCTTGGAGGAGCGCATGCGCGCGGGCGCTTCAGGAACGCTGCGGATCCCCGAAGCCGAGGCGCAGCGGCTGGGCCTGGGTGCGGCGGACGCGGTGGCCACCTTCCGGCCGCTGCGCATGCGCGGCGAGGCCTCCTGGTCCGTGGCGACGCTGTCCTCCACCAGCGCGCTGCGCTCGCATGAGCGCACCCTGGTGCTGCGCCTGTCGCTGGCGGCGCTCCTCATCGCGGTGTTCCTGGTGGCGTTCGGGACCTACGTGGTGCTGGCCAACCGCCGGGCCGTGGCGCTCAGCGAGAGCCGCCGCCACGCCGCCCGCTTCGCCCACCTGCATGAGAAGACGCAGAAGATCCTCGACCACATCCCCACGGGCATCCTCGCCCTGAGCCACGAAGGCCGCATCAGCGGGGTGAACCAGGCCCTGCGCTCGCGCCTGCCGCCCAGCGCGGTGGGCAGCACCCTCACGGAGGCCTTCCCCACCGCCCCCGCCGCCGCGGTGCAACGGCTGGTCGCGCTGGTGGCCTCCGCGCGCGCCCTGGGCGTCGTGCGCAGCCTGCACGGCGAGCCGCTCAGCCTCTTCAATGAGAAGGACCAGTACAACGTCCACTCCGTTCCGCTGGAGCACGGAGACGGCGAGGTCAGCACGCTGCTGGTGCTGGAGGACCTGAGCAACGTGCGCATGCTGGAGGATCAGCTCCTGCGCGCGGAGAAGCTGGCCACGGTGGGCGTGCTCGCGGCGGGGGTGGCCCATGAAATCGGCACGCCGCTGGGCATCATCCGAGGCCACGCGGAATACATGCTCCAGAAGGTGGGCGGCGTGGAGCACCCGCAGGGCCGGGGCCTCAACGCCATCGTCACGCAGATCGACCGGGTGAGCCGCATCATCCGCCAGTTGTTGGACCTCTCGCGGCTCCAGCCCGCCCGCGCCGCCGCCGTCCCGCTCGTCCCCGTGGTGCGGGGCCTCCAGGAGCTGCTCGGCGTGGAGGTCGAGCGCCGGCACGTCGACTTCGAACTGGACGTGCCCGAGCGGCTGCCCTGCCTCGCGGCGGACGCGGATCAACTCCAGCAGGTGCTGCTCAACCTGACCCTCAACGCCTGTGACGCGTGCTGCGCCGGGGGCCGGGTGAAGTTGAGCGCGGCGGCGTTCGCGGGGGCGGATGCGCAGGCGCTGGAGATGGTGGAGATCCGCGTCGAGGACGACGGTCGGGGCATCGCGCCGGAGCACCTGCACCAGGTGTTCGACCCGTTCTTCACCACCAAGAAGCGGGGCCAGGGCACGGGCCTGGGCTTGAGCGTGGTGGCGCAGATCGTCCGCAACCACGGTGGCCAGATCGGGGTCGACAGCGAGCCCGGTCGGGGCACCGTCGTCACGCTGCGGTGGCCGGTGGCCGCCGCCCCCAATTGGGAGGAGCGACATGCCGTCTAGCGCGCACATCCTCGTGGTGGATGACCACGAGGAGATGGGTCAGATGTTGAAGGAGCCGCTCACGGACGCCGGCTACCGCGTGGACCTGTCCACGAGTGGCGCGGATGCCATCGTCCAGCTTCGCTCGCGCCTCTACGACGTCGTCCTGTGCGACCTGCGCATGGAGGATGTGGATGGAATGGACGTGCTCGCGGCGGCGCGCAAGCACGACCCGGAGCTGCCCGTCCTGCTGATGACCGCGTTCGGAGCGGTGGAGAGCGCGGTGGAGGCCATGAAGCGCGGCGCCTACCACTACCTCACCAAACCCTTCCGGCTGGACGAGGTGCTGCTCCACGTCGGACGGGCGCTGGATGCCCGTCGCCTGCGCGCCGAGCACCGCGACCTCAAGCGCCAGGTGGCGCAGCGCAGCGGCCTGGGGTCCCTGCTGGGCCACAGCGTGCCCATGCGCACGCTGTACGAACTCATCGAGCGGGTGGCCTGTTCGGAGGCCCCGGTGTTGATCCGGGGAGAGAGCGGCAGCGGCAAGGAGCTGGTGGCGCGGGCGCTCCACTCCGAGGGGGCGCGCAGTCAGGCGTCCTTCGTGGCGGTCAACTGCACCGCGCTGCCCCACGCCCTGCTGGAGAGCGAGCTGTTCGGCCACCTCAAGGGCGCCTTCAGCGGCGCCACCACCACGCGCCGGGGCCTCTTCGTCGAGGCGGATGGCGGCACGCTCTTCCTGGATGAGATTGGAGACATGCCTCCGGAACTCCAGGCGAAGCTGCTGCGCGTCCTTCAGGACGGCGAGGTGCGGGCCGTGGGGGCGGACGGTTCCCGCCGCGTGGACGTGCGCATCCTCGCGGCCACGCACCAGGACCTGGAGGCCCGGGTGAAGGAGGGGCGCTTCCGCGCGGACCTCTTCTACCGGCTCAATGTCGTCTCATTGCGCATCCCGCCGCTGCGCGAGCGCACGGAAGACATCCCGAAGCTCGCGGAGCACTTCATGGCGCAGGCGCGGGTGCGCAATCCGCGTTCGCCGGTGGGCGCGCTGGCCCCGGAGGTCATGGCTGCGCTCACTCGCATGCCCTGGCCCGGCAACGTCCGCGAGCTGGAGAACCTGATGGAGCGTCTGGTGGTACTGGGCGCGCAGCCCACCGTGGACCTGTCCATGCTGAGGCTGAACTGCGCGGACGTCGCGGCGCCGGAAGTCCACCCGCTGGCCGCGGCCCACGGACAGGTGGTGCCCTTGCGGCAGCTCGAAGGTGAGTACATCGCCTGGGTGGTCGCACGCTGTGGGGGCAACAAGACGCGCGCCGCGGAGCTGCTCGGCATCGACGTCTCCACCATCCACCGCAGGGAGCGAACCGACAGCGGCATTTCGCAACGCTAGAACGGCGCGCTTTGCCAGCCATGGATCCGCATGGTGCGCGGCTCCCGACGAGAAGACAGCGGCACAGCCCTTGCTCATGTGCAAGGGCATGAACCGACCCCTCCTCTTCCTTCTCCTGACGACCGTTGGACTCACGGGTTGCGCGAGGCGCGCCGCCAATCCGAGCACCGCTGACGCCGCGACCCGGCCGCCTCCCGCCGCAGCGAAGGAGCGCGACAACGTCGCACCGCCCGCGTCTGATGACACGGAGCAGGCGCTGGCGGCGCTCAAGGCCACGCCCATCTACTTCACGCTCGACTCGTCCAGCCTCCCGCCCGAAGCAGGCGATGAGCTGACGCGGATTGCACAGGCCTTGCGCCAGCGCTCCATCGCGAAGGTGACGGTGGCAGGCCATACGTGTGAGCTGGGGACCACGGAGTACAACATCGCCCTGGGACAGCGCCGCGCCGCCAGCGTGCGCGCGTACCTGCTGCGGCTGGGCATCGAACCCGAGCGCATCTCCGTCGTCTCCTACGGTGAGGAGCGGCCCGCGGATCCGGACGCTCCGGCGAAGAACCGCCGCGCCGAGTTCTCCTTCCGCCTGCCCGAACAAGCCCACGCGGGCGAGCTGTAATTCCTTTTCCACGGACTGAACCCCCTCCCCATGAGCC
>SECN01000536.1 GCA_004173515.1 Myxococcaceae bacterium
CCCCTTCCGCCCACCCGCGCACCCCGAGCCCCAGCACGATGAGCGGATACGTGACGGCGTTGGGGATGAGCCGGCGCAGCACGTCGGTCACCACCGCCATCACCAGGGCCACTCCCAGAATCGTCCACAGCACGGGCTGAACAGGTGTCATTCGGCACCTGTCCCCAAGGCGGGCAGGCGACCTCCATCAAACCAGGGAGGCCCCAAGCCCGTCAAATGCTGAACACGACCCTCGAACCGGGGGGCACTGCGTCATCAGTGGATGACGAGGCGGATCTTCTCGCTGCAGATGAAGTACTCGTCCCCGTCCTCGACCTTGCGGCGCTTGATGCGCTGCTTGTTGAACCAGGTCCCGTTCGAGGACCCCAGGTCCTCGATGTAGAACTCGCCGCCGTCGCGGGCGATGACGGCGTGCTCGCGCGACACCTTGCCGGAGTTGATGACGAAGTCGCAGTGCTTGCCGCGGCCGATGACGTACCGGTCCTTGATGATCTTCTCCTGCTCACCCGACTCGGTGACCAGGTAGAGCGACGCGCCCTCCTCGTCGGCCTCCTCCGCGGGCTCCTCCTCGGCCTCCTCGGCGGGCTCGTCCTCCAGCTCGTCGTCGAGCGGCGGATCCTCCTGCTCGGGCAGGGGCTCCTCCTCGTCCTCGACCATGTCATCGTCGTCGACGGACGGAGGGGGCGGCTCGTTCTTGCCCTTGATGAGCCGCTCCAGTTCGGCGGCCGTCTCCAGGACGCGCTCGGCCACCTCGCGGCGCACCGGATCATTGTCCAGGCCGTTGGAGGACGGGCGCTCCTCCACGTTGCGCGCGGCCCGGGCGGGTTCGGCGCGCGCGGGCGCGAGCACCGGCGGCGCGCCCTTGGAGGCGGCGGCCGGAGGCGGCGGGGAGGCCGGACGCGGGGACGGCGTGGACGCGGGCACCGCCGCCACGGCGGGCTCCGCCTTCGTCTTCACGTCGATGAAGCCGTTGAGGCGCGCGAACATGAAGAGCGCCTGGTTGATCAGCGCGTCGCGATCCGACCCCATCTGCTGGGCCATCTCTTCGTACGTCTCCCACAGGTGCTCGGCGATGCCGACCTTGCGTGCGGGACGGGAGTTCTGATCGATCATCGGTCTTGGCTCGGGAAATGCTGTGTCGGTGATCTGCTCCAGCGCCACCTGGAGCACGCCGTCCGCCGAGGGATATGCGATGTAGGCGAGGCTGGAGCCCTCCACGTCCGTAGCCACCACAGAGCCCGGCAGGCGGTAGGCCGCCAGGTTGCTCGAACCGGCGGTGTCCACGCCGAAGATGTAGCGGCGGAAGCGCGGCAGCAGCGCCACCACGTAGCGGTCGCCAGCGTTGAGCCGCGTGGGATCTCCGAACGTCGCCGTCAGGGTGAGCGACAGCGGCGCGGGCGCGAAGGTCGGGGAGGGCTTGGGCGGGTCCAGGCCCAGGTCGAAGCCATCCGCGTGGTAGTAGTAATCCAGGAAGCTGGACACCGTGTACGCCTCACCGACGTCCAGGCGCTGCACGTAGGAGTCGAGCGTCTCCAGGCCTGAATAGAGGACGAAGGGCTTCACGCTCGGGCCGGCGCGCACGGAGAAGTTCGGGTACGTGGCGCACGTCTCCAGGGCCCCGGCGGTGGCCGCGTCGCCCAGGTCCGGGAAGAGCTGCGTGCGTCCGTCGCCCAGGTCCTCCAGGCGGAGGATCTTGAGGGTCTGCGGGCAGGCCCCCACGTTGTTCGCCAGCACGATGGAGTCTCCGGGGATCACACCGCGGGCCGCGACCAGGGCCGTCTCCACCAGGAAGGGCGGCTCGTCCACGTTCAGGTCGCGCGTCAGGTCGACGAGGCCCGGCAGGATGCCCTGGAAGACGAAGCGGTAGGTCCCGGAGGGCAGCGTGCCGTCACAGAGGAAGGCCGTGGCGTTGACCACGTCGGTGCGCTGCGGGCAGCCCGGCTGATCCACGCGGATGCTCTGGAACTGGTCGGCCCGGATGAGCTCCGTGCCGTCGCGCAGCTCCACCGACACCGACGCGTGCAACGGGCCCGTGACGGGGTCCCGGTCCAGGTTGAAGGCGCGGCGCTCGTCGGCGCGGAACAGGGTCACCTGCCCGTTGGACGACGGCACGATGCCCAACAACGGGATGGGGGACGTGTAGGCGATGCTGTCCGACAGGAACTCGCGCACCTCCAGGCCCGCGCGCAGGGTAAGCCCGGTGGGCAGGCCCGCGGACGGTTTGAGCGTCAGCATGGGCGAGCCGGTGACGTCGCGGGCGAGCACCGGCGTCGCGGAGGGCGCCAGCGGATCCGGCCCGTTGTCGAGCGCGATGACGCCCTCGCAATCCGCGGAGGCGCACGTGAGTTCGTCGAGCACCACGTACACGTACCGCCCCTGGGACACGCGGGCGTCCGTCGGACCGTAGGCCGGATGGGTGGTGACGAGCCGCGCCGGGATGTCCACCAGGTCCGTGTACGTCGGCACCGTGTAGGGCGCCGGGCGCGGGCGCTTGTAGGCGACCTCCACCGAGGTGCCGTCCGCCACGGTGCGCACCAGGCGGCTGGTGCCCGTCACGTTGCGGATGGCGATCACCAGCGAGTCCGTCACGCCCGCGCGCGCGGGCAGGGTGATCATGGACAGCACCGTGTCCGCCGGCTGCAGGCAGAAGACGGGCAGCGCGGCCGGCAGGGTCGCGGCGTCGAAGACGTCGGGGGACGGCAGGTCCTGGCGCATCACCACCCCGCCCCCGAAGGGACCGCAGAGCGCCTCGGCGGCCTCCGGACGGGTCTGGAGCGCGTAGTACAGGACGCTCGGCGCGCCCTCGGCCACCGGGGCGTGCGCGGCGAAGGCGGTGATGAGCTGACCGGTGGACAGGCGCGTCACCTCGTTGAGGCGCGCGCGGTCGGCGGCCACCACGGAGATGCTCCGTCCGCCGGAGCTGCGGGCGTAGATGTACGGACCGGACACGTCGCCACCGGTGGCGTCGTAGCCCACGTCGCGGGTGAGCGCGTCGGGCCGCGCGACGACGGGGATGGACAGGGGCTCCAGCGGGTTGGGCGCGGGGATGAATTCGCGCGGCGAGCGCGTGAGGTCCAACACGCGCAGCTCGTCCCGGTCCTGGGACGTGACGAAGACGAGCTGATTGGAGAGCACCACGTCGTACGTGCCCGTGAGGCCCGCGGCGCCCGCCGTGGAGGTGGTGTCGGAGCAGGCGCCGGTGAGGCTCGCGGCGCACAGCAACAGGGCAGCAGGGATGCCGCGCTTCAAGGTTGGTTCTCCTGGCACACGCTGGTGCCCTGGTTCGGATCCCGCTGCTGCTGCGTGCCGAGCCGTGCCACCAGCTTCGCGTCCTGCGGACGGGTGAGGTCGGGGATGTCCACGATGGCCACCTGCCCGTCTCCGAAGTTGGTCACGAACAGCCGCGCCGCGTTCACGCCCGCCGGGTTGTCCACCGTCAGCCCGAAGGCCTGCGACGGGTTGCTGGTCTGGTTCTGTGAGTTGACGAGCGGCACCTGGACGACGACCTGTCCGAGCGCCTCGTCGTAGAGGGACACCGCGCTGTCGCCGGTGCTCGTCACCGCGAGGATGTTGGTGTCGGTGCTCGTGGGCGCGCCCTGCCGGCTGATGAGCAGCATGTCGCTGACGCCGTCGGGCATGGGCACCGCGGAGATGACCCGGAACGACGGGTCCGTGGCCTGCTGCCCCGGAGGCGCGTCGTACTCGAAGTCGAGCGTGAGCAGCGTGTCGGGGCCGCGCGCCAGCAGGTACAGCCGCTCGCGCACGAAGTTGGGACGCACCGCGAGCTCCGCGGCCGTCACCGGACGGGGCACCACGCGGGCCGCGCGCGCCTCGCGGATGCGGTAGACGGACGACAGGACGGGCTCCAGCACGCGCGTGGACACGTTCTTGTCCACCAGCCGCAGCACGAAGTTGCCGCCCACCGTGCCGTTGTCGCCGGCCACGAAGTTGCGGCCCGACACGTAGACGTACCCCGCCCCCACCGTCGTCGAATCCGAGCCGCCGTAGAGGTAGCCCTCCGGCGACAGCGGGATGAAGCCCAGCGTGTCCCGGGTGGGGTTCTCCGCCTTCAGGGTGACGAGGTAGTTCTCGAAGTTGGTGCTGGAGTTCGCGGGCGAATCCGCCGCCTCCGAGTGCGTCACGTACAGCGTGCCGCTCGCGTCATCCACCGTCACGCCGATGGGCGAAGGCGCGCGGGGCAGGCCCGGACGGCCCGACTCCAGGAGCGACGCCGGGATGTCGTTCGTGAGCGACAGCGCCCCCGTCTGGCAGTCCACGCCGCCCTGCACGCAGTTGAGCACCGGCGCGCCGTCACCGGAGAGGCTGACGTCCACCGCGAACAGGTTGTTGCCCTCCGCGCGCGAAGGCACGAACAGGCGCGGCAGTCCGTTGGCGGGGTTGATCCACATCCCCATGTCGCCCGCGAAGCTGCGGATCTGCACGAGCGAGCCCGCCGACGCGGACAGGGATTCGAAGGTGAGCGGGCTTGTGGGCACGGCGGTCCCCAACCGGGGCACCGGGACGGACTGGCCGTCCGCCTGCGTGCTCAGCGCATCCAGGTTGAGCGCCACCACCGAACCGGAGTCGTAGCAGTTGTCGAAGTTCGCGTTCGCGACGAAGAGGTAGCCGTTGCTCGCCGAGGGTCCGCCAGCCGCGGGTGGGCGCCAGAACGCCACCCCGCTGGGGTACACGAAGCGGGTGGACGGGGGCGGGTTCGGTTCGGATTCAATCGAACACGCCGCGAGGAGCAACAGCGCGGGGGTCAGGAAAGGGAGGCGCATCAGAGGGGGGCGGAGTGTAGGAACGGGGCCCTGCCCCGGGCAACTGAATAGGGCTGTCGCTATTCCCGGCTGCCCTCCCGCCGACACCCACCCACGCCGCAGGCCGCAAAGCCCGGAAACGCGTGCCGCTCCCCTGGCGGGGGAACGGGCACGCTCCGGCGGTAAAGCTTCAGGCTGCGGCGACTTCCGCCTGGATCTTGGAGAAGTCCGCCACCTGGTTGAACAGGGCGCCAATCTCCGTGAGGAACCGGATGCGGTTCTCCCGCAGGTCCTTGTCCTCGGCCATCACCATCACCTTGTCGAAGAAGGTGTCCACCGCGGGCTTCAGGCCGGTGATTTCGCGCAGGGCCCCGGCGAAGTCGTCCGCGCGCACGCGCTCGCCCACCTTGTCGCGGGCCTGGGTGAAGGCGGTGTGGAGGTTCTTCTCCGGCTCGTCGGTGAAGCGCTGCGGGTTGGTCTGCCCGCCCGCCACGTCCTTGCCCTGCTTCTCCACGATGTTGACCACGCGCTTGAAGGCCGCCGCCAGCGGCTGGAAGTCCG
>SECN01000096.1 GCA_004173515.1 Myxococcaceae bacterium
CTTCGGGGCCGGGCTCGCGGGGGATGCACTGATGGCGGACTGGCGCCAGCAGGTGGAGGCGTTGCGCGCGCAAGCGGAGGCACTGCCCGAGGGTGACGCCAAGGTGCGCACGCTGGAGGAGGCGGTGCGGTTGGTGGACACGCACGGGGATGTACCGCTGGGGTACTCGCTGCGCGACGCGCTCATCGACGCGGCGACCTTCGGAGGGTTCCCGGACAAGGCGCTGGTCGCGTTCGCGTGGTGCCGGGGGCAGCAGAAGAAGGATCCGCAGCGGTTCGACCCGGAGAACATGCTCTGGAAGCAGAAGTGGGTGGTCGGCCGGCTGGACGAGTTCCCGCACATCAGCCGCAAGCAGATTTCCGACGCGCTGGACGACGTGGAGCAAAGCTTCGCGAAGCTGGACGCGGGCCAGCGCGCGGCGCTGAAGCTGCGCTACCAGATGGCCCGGGACATGGGCGACACGGCCGAGGCGGAGCGCCTGTGGGAGGCGTGGCTGGTGGCGCCCCGGGACCACCTGACGGACTGCCGCGTCTGTGAATTGGACGATGAGCTGGACCACCACGTGGACCGGGGTGAGTGGGAGCAGGCGGTCAAGAAGGCCAAACCCATCCTGGACGGGCGTCAGTCCTGCGCGGAGATCCCGCACCTGACGCTGGGCACGCTGCTGTATCCGTTCTTCAAGCTGGACCGGATGGAGGAGGCGCGGACCTGTCACGTGCGCGGTTACGCGATGGTGTCGAAGAACCGCGAGTTCCTGGCCACGGTGGGCGAACACCTGGAGTTCCTGGCGTTGACGGGCAACCTGTCGCGAGGGCTGACGGTGCTGGAGAAACACCTGGGCTGGGCGCTGGAGCACTCCAGCCACCGCGACCGGTTCACGTTCTACGCGGCCGCGTCGTTCCTGCTGGGACAGGTGACGGCGGACGGCCGGGAAGAGGTGAGCCTGCGTCTGCCCAAGGCGTTCCCGCTGCACGCGGTGGACGGCGGGTACGCGACACGGGCGCTGCGGGACTGGATGGAGACGCAGGCGCGCGACATCGCGGCACGGTTCGATGCTCGCAATGGGACAGCGCGGTTCACGGAGTTACTGGCGCGCAACATGGTTCTCGCCAGGGAAGCACGAGCATTCCCCCTAGATCCAGAATGAATCGCGAGTGAACCAGCACTTAACAAGCAACGAGCCAACGCCAAAATCCTGTCTTCCATCCAAATCATCCCGACGCCCATGTTCCCATCACTCCCTAAAGTAGACGCATTAATCGCAACTGCTATTTCGCTCGAATACAATGAAGCCCGACAAGTAAGCGCAGGGGCAGCAAATGGCAGCGAGTGGGAGGAGCTTAGCGGTCCCAGTGGACTACCCATATCGTTTCGCACATTCATCCAAAAGAACAATCAACCTCTCCGCATCGCATTAGCCCTTGCAGGAGACATGGGTGACGTCGCAGCCGCAAATCTAATTCTCCCACTCCTCGATCTTCTTACCCCTCGCTGCATTGCTATGACTGGCGTATGCGCAGGCCGACCAGGAAGCACCCGTCTTGGAGACGTTATTGCCGCTGAGCGCCTATTCTTTCATGATTCAGGCAAACAACTGCCAGAAGCAAATCAACAAGACCTAAGAACCTATAACCTCCGGGACGACTGGAAGAGGAAAATAGAAAATAGCAATCCCACTACCATTTTTCATGACGCGCAATGGTTCAGAGAACGACCCATACCTCTAGACTGGCAAGAGGACTGGGTTCTAACAAACCTCGTCACTGGAAATAAGGATCCCTCTCATCTTCCTGAGTGTTCGACCCACTGCCCCCAATGGACCGAAGTCATTGATTCGTTGTGGCGCTCCGGAGACATCGAGGACGGCACTCTCAAGCCAACAGAAAATGGGACCAAACGAGCAACGAAGTTCCTAATAAAATACAAAAATAAGTACCCCAACCTATCGCCATCCGAGGACCTCTTACCATTCAAAATCCATGTGGCACCCATGGGAAGCGGCGACAAGGTCGTCGAGGATCAAAACTACTGGGGATTCATCTCTGGCCACATGCGAAAAACGCTTGGGCTTGAGATGGAAGCAACAACTATCGGAGCAATTGCCCATGCTCAGCGCCACCGCCACCTAGAAACGCTGGTCATGAAGGGAGTGATGGATTTTGCAAACCATGGCCGAGACGATCAATTCAAGAAATTCGCCGCCCGAGCATCTGCGGAATGCTTAATTGCTTTTCTTCGCGACAACCTGGAAACAGAAGTCACGCCAGATCTTGACGACATTCTCAGCTCGGGACGGGGGAATCTTTCAACGCCGGTCCTCGCACCATCCAAGCTCCTGAACGCGCGATATGAAATTGTTCCATTTCATCTGGCCGGACGAAATGATCTCATCCAGGAACTGGACAACTGGTGTTCCACCGGCCCCCCGATAGATGCACGCCTCATACACGCGGACGGGGGACTTGGAAAAACAAGACTCGCTATCGAACTAGTTCGACGTCTCGATTCAATTCAATGGGTCGCAGGCTTTCTTAACAAGAACCCACCTTCAGACTGGCTAGCTCGCCTTTGCGCCTTAGGCAGACCTATTTTCGTCGTTCTAGACTACGCAGAAAGCCGCGCGGACCTAAGCAGTATCTTGGCCCGACTGTTGCGTTACGCTGAACAGACGACGACGAGGGCTTTGCGAAAAATACGCATCTTGCTACTAGCCAGAAATGCAGCAGATTGGTGGAATTCGCTCATTGCTTCCGATTCTGGCATCGGCGACTGGCTAGCAAGGCATCCCCCACGAGAACTCCTGCCCCTCGGGCCGAGTAACGCAAGGAAAGAAGAAATATTCCGCACGGCAGTATTTGAATTTTCAAAAAAATTGAACAAACCCGTCACACAGCCGTTGGCAACCCTCTCGTTATCAGACGAAAAATTCGACCGAGTACTCTACATACACATGGCAGCACTTGCAACGGTCGAGGGACTCCCTTTCGACTCCAGAACCCTAATGGATGTCATACTCGACCACGAGGAACGATTCTGGCAGACGGCTCCTCTTAACGACATTGAACGGGCAACCCAAAGGAGGACAGCAAGAAGAATCGTCGCAGCCAGCACACTCCGCGGAGGCTTTCCTGAACGTGAAACAGCTCTCAATATTGCATCACGCGCGACAAACACGTCCCCTCAGCAGCTCGATGAAATTTTGACACTGCTCCACCGAATATACCAAACCAACAGTGGTCTTCCAGGCACATTCATCCCTCCCCTTGCGCCAGACCTTCTGGGCGAGAGCATGGTTATTCGATTGGCATCCCCCTCACTGGCCGAAGACCGCGTTCCTGCCAACTGGATAGCCAGTGTTTTCCCAGCCAATGAAGCTCCGCAAACCCTCAGAACAGGCTTCGAAGTCCTGGGACGAGCTTCCACACGAAATCCAAAAGCACTCAAGCCGTGGCTTGTTCATATGCTAGAAAAGCATCAAATTGAACGCAACGCGACGATAGCACTTACTGCAGCCAAAACCTTGGGGCAGCACTCCGATATCTCCCCACTGGGCAATATCTTATCGGAAATGCTTGAGAGCTTCGGCACACTCAAAATTGCTCACGATCTAGACCGAACTGGAATACCACCTCAATCCAATTCATTGACACTGCTATCGGAGTGGGTTGCCCGAACCTTAGCCCAAGAGCAGAAATCCAACCCCATAGACCGCATCACATCCTTTATGCACTGGGGCGAAACCCTTCAGTCACTTGGTCGTCATCAAGAAGCCCTCACGGCAACTCGGCAAGCCGAGACTGAACTATCAAAACCTCAGAAATTCAGCTACGACACCAACGCGGCACTACTCGCTCGCTGCGCAAGGAATCTTGGCATCCATCTGGATAAACTTGGACATCCCGAAGAAGCCCTAAACTACACACGACACGCGTACGCCCTCTGCAGCTACCTCGCCACCAAGGACAATAGATACGCAGTCAATCTCGCGGCAGCACTCAACAACCTCGCAATCCGACTAAGATCCATTGGGCATTACGAAGAAGCATTGTCCATGGCAAGAAAAGCAGTAGATGCCTACAGACGACTACCGCAAGACAAGCCTGAAACTCGCTCTGAATTAGCAAACGCACTAAATCTCATCGCCTACCTGGGCACATTCTGGAACGATGCAGTTCGGCTTCAAGAAGCGCACCAAGCGGCGCTGGAAGCAGTTTCAATCCTACGCATCCTTTCCGAGTTCAAACGCGATCAGACCAGTGCGGTTTTGGGCTTAGCACTAATCAACCTCAGCAATACACTCAGGGGCATCGATCGGCCGTCTGAGGCACTTTCCGTATGTGACGAGGCAGTTGCTCATTATCGTTCGTTGGACCAGCACATGCCTGGCGTGCACCTAATTGAGCTGGCAAATGCAATTCATAACCGAGCACTGCTTTTGAGTTTTCTCGAAAGTCATGCTCTCGCATTGATAGATCATGCAGAGGTCATAGAAATCCGACGTGGGCTTGTCAAAAAAGACCCCAGACTATACAGCCACATACTAGCCAGAAGCCTTGCAAACCTAAGCATTCACCACAGCGACATGTTGAATGATTTTGAAAAAGCCCTGCCGTTCGCCACGGAGGCGTTTGAAATCCTCTGGCGCTGTTTTCAACGGCAACCTCAAGCGCATAGCCACGCCCTCAATAAAATTGTCATTCAAATTCGCGACGTATATGCCGGCTTAAAACGACCCATTGAGGATTCAATTCAGGTCAGAATCTCGCAGTTCGAAAGTGCTGGCTTTAGATAAGCAGTAGCCTTTCCATTCAGCGTTTCAGCTTCGTGAACGGATTGTTGAACGGCTCTGATTTTTTCTGGGTCGGAGCTTGGTTCGCGGACTTCTGCACGGGCCTTTGCTGCGGCGGCGCATCTCCGGACTTAGCGTGTGCGGGCTTCCCGGACGCCTGCGGCGTTCCACCCTCCTGCAACGCCTTCACGGACAACGCCAGACGCTTGCGCGCCAGGTCCACGGTCAGCACCTTCACCGTCAGCCGGTCGCCCACCTTCGCCGCCTCCGACGCGTCCTTAATGAATCGCGTGGACAGCTGCGACACATGCACCAGCCCGTCCTGATGCACCCCCACGTCCACGAACGCTCCAAACGCCGTCACGTTCGTCACCGTGCCCTGCAACACCATCCCCTCCTTCACGTCCTCCAACGAGCGCAGGTCATCGCGCGTCGCATGCGCCGTGAAGTCGCCTCGCGGGTCGCGACTCGGCTTCTCCAGCTCCGACAGGATGTCCTTCAGCGTCAGCTCGCCCAGCTCCGGCCCCAGGTAGCGCTTCGCTTCAATCTTGCGCACCAGCGTCGCGTTGCCCACCAGCGAGGCCACGTCCACGCCCAGGTCCTTCGCCATCCGCTCCACCACGGAGTAGCGCTCCGGGTGCACCGCGCTCGAATCCAGCGGCTCCGGCCCGCGCACGCGCAGGAAGCCCGCCGCCTGCTCGAACGTCTTCGGCCCCAGGCCGCTCACCTTCAGCAGCTCCCGCCGCGTGGTGAAACGCCCCTTGGCGGACCGGTGCGCCACCAGCTTCTTCGCCAGCGACGGCCCCACGCCGGACACGTGCTCCAGGAGCTGCGGTGACGCCGTGTTCACATCCACGCCCACCGCGTTCACGCACGAGTCCACCACCTCGCCCAGCTTCTTCTTGAGCAGGCCCTGGTCCACGTCGTGCTGGTACTGCCCCACGCCGATGCTCTTCGGGTCGATCTTCACCAGCTCCGCCAGCGGATCCTGCAACCGCCGCCCAATCGACACCGCGCCGCGCAGCGACACGTCCAGCTCCGGGAACTCCTCCCGCGCCACCTCCGACGCGGAGTAGATGGACGCGCCCTGCTCGCTCACCGACACCACCGGAATCTGGAGGCCCAGCGCCTTCAGCGTGTCCCGCGTGAAGATTTCGGCCTCCCGGCTGCCCGTGCCGTTGCCCACGGCGATGAGCTCCGGCTTGTGCTTGCGCACCACCGCCTCCAACAACTTCGCCGCCCGGGCCCGCTCGTCCGCGCTGCGCTCCGAGTACAGCGTCGTCGTCTCCACCACCGTCCCCGTCACGTCCATCATCGCCAGCTTGATGCCCGTGCGCAGTCCGGGGTCCAACGCCAGCACCGCGCGAGCCCCGGCCGGGGCCGTCAGCAGCAGGTGCCGCAGGTTCTCACCGAACACACCGATGGCGCCCTTGTCCGCGCGCTCCTTCAGCTCCGTGCGCAGCTCCGACTCCAGCGACGGCCCCATCAGCCGCTCCCAGCCATCCTCCACCGCCGCGCGCAGCTCCCCCGCGAACAGCGACTGGGGCCGCGTCACCACGCGCCCGGTGAAGAGCCCCTTCACCTCGTCGTCCGGCAGGCCGAGCTTCACCTTCAGCACGCCCTCCTCCTCCCCGCGCAACAGCGCCAGCACGCGGTGGGACGGGGCCTGGGACAGCGGCTCCTCGTGGCCGTAGTAGTTCTCGAACTTGGTCGTCTCGCCCTTCTTCGCGGGCACCACGTCCGAGCGCAGCGAACCCCGCCGCGTGCACAGGTCGCGGGCCTCGCGGCGCAGCTTCGCGTCCTCCGCCACGCGCTCGGCGCAGATGTCGCGTGCTCCCGCCAGCGCGGAGGCCACGTCCGCGACGCCCTTCTCCGCGTCCACGTAGGGCTTCACGCGCGCGTCCACGTTCTCCCCGCGCTGCCCCTCCTGCTTCCACACGAGGTCCGCCAGCGGCTCCAGCCCCTTCTCCCGGGCGATGGCCGCGCGCGTGCGGCGCTTGGGCTTGTACGGCAGGTACAGGTCCTCCAGCTCCGCGCGCGTGCGCGCCGCCTGGAGCGCCTTGGACAGCTCCGGCGTCAGCTTCCCCTGCTCCTCGATGCTGCGCAGGATGGTGTCGCGCCGCCCGTCCAGCTCCGCGCGCTCCGACGAGCGGTCGAGGATGGCCTGGATTTGAACCTCATCCAGCCCCCCCGTGGCCTCCTTGCGGTAGCGCGCGATGAAGGGGACCGTGCCCCCCTCCTCGTGCAACGCGAGGGTCCGGTCCACCTGCTCCGGCTTGATGCCCAGCTCCTGGGCCAACGCGGCGGCATAGACGTGCATGGGCCCGTCTATACCCCGGTCCGCCCGCGCCTCCCAGCGGCGCGCCGCGCCCTACCGCCGGACGAGTCGGATGGCGTCCAATGCGACGTTGTAACCCGTACTCGCCGCGTTCTTTCCCACCACCGTGAAGGTGAACAGCTTGGGCTCCAGGTCGGTGAACGTCACCGTCCCCAGCTCCACCTCCGCGTACGCCGTGCCGCTGGAGTACTCGTCCCGCGTCCCGCCCACCGCCACGCCCCCCACGTCCAGTTGGTACTGCCCGCGCCCGCTGTTGCGCTTGGTCAGCACCCGCACCGCGAACGTGCCCACCGTGCGCGGCATGAGCGTGTACGTCACCTTCGCGCCCACCGCGTTCGTGTTGTGGTAGCGGATGCCACCCAGCTCCGCGCCCGTCTCCACGTTCGTGGACGACTGGTCCCCGGCGCTCGTCGGCTTCAGGTTCTCCGCCTGGTACACCAGCGCCCGAGCGTCATGCTCCACCGCGCGCCCCAGGCGCTTCTGCGTCTGGTCCACGTAGAGCGACTGCGGCACCAGTTCATTCCCGGACGTCGCCACCTCCGCCAGGTCCGCCGGCGCCGTCTTCGTCGTCACCGACACGTCCACGGTCGTCACGCTGCCGCGCATGCCAATCACGTAGCCCTGCCCGTACTGCTGCGAGCGCACGATGCTGGAGCCACCATAGGCCGGGACCTTCGCCCCGTTCGTGTTCCAGAACACGCTCTGCGTCGTGGTGACGCCGTGGCTGGTGGTGCCGTAGGGCGTGCGGTCCGCCGCCTCGAAGCGCTCCTGGTAGAGCGTCGTGTTGTCCACCAGGTTCGCCGCGCTCAGGTGCATGTGGAAGTCGGACACCTTGTCCCCGTTGGACGCGCGGTTGTTGAACAGCACGTTGCCGGTGGTGTGCATGGAGCGGAAGTCGAAGTTGTGCCGCCCGCCGTACGCCACGCTGTCCTTGATGAGGCTGTCACTGCTCCGAATCGAATACAGGTAGCCGTTTCCGCCACCGCCCATGTACTGGGGCTTCTCCATCTGGCTCGCATCCACCGTGATGTTGCGCGAGAAATCCAGGTCGATGCCGTTGGACAGCAGGTGCACGTCCCGCGTGTTGGACGGCGGCCGGTAGGAATTGACGCCGCGGATCCACCCGTCCACCACGTGGCTCATCCGCACCGCCACCGCGTCGTGCATCGCGTACGCGCCCGTCCCCGGCACGTTGTAGTCCTCCTCGCCCGTGCCCGGCGTGGGGTTCTCCCGCATGCCGATGGACAGGTGCTCGACGCCCACTTCCGTCAGGTGCGCGGGAACGCCATACACGCGCGCCCCGTCGCGCATCAGCAGGCCCTGGCGCAGCGGGATGTCCAGCGTCAGCGTCCGCGTCGCCGCGTCCACCGCCACCACCCGCCGGTAGAAGGACGGCCCCGGCAGCGACGTCCACGTGGTGCCCATGTTGAGCTCCGCGCTGCGCGTCGCCGTCAGGTCCGCCCGCACCACCAGCCACGAACCCACCGGGTAGCTGGCCACGCTCGCCACCTGGATGCGCGTCGCCAGGTGGGCCGCGTCCTGCGTGAGCGCCACCGACGCCGTCGACGCGGACGTCCAGGACACCGAGGACTCACGCGGGCCCACCAGGATGACCTTCTTGAGGCGCATGTCCGTCGCGGCGTTGTAGAGGAACGTCGCCGTCGCGCCCTGCCCGCGCAGCACCACGTTGCTCTTGCCGATGTACAGCGCGTACGGCTTCCCCGAAGGCGGCGCCACCTGGTACGTGCCCCGGGGCAGGTACACCACCCCGCCGCCCGCCACCGCGCCCGCGTCGTTGATGGCCTGCTGCAACACCGCCGTCACATCCGACGCCCCCGTGTTGTCCGCGAAGTACGGCGCCTGCGTCACGTCCAGCACCCAGTCCATCCGCACCGGCGGCTCCGCCTGCCGCTGCCGGTAGCCCGCGTAGGAGAAGTCATGCAGGAACTGCGCGGCATTGCCCGGCCGCGTGTACCCCGGCTGCCAGGCCTCCGGATACAGCACGCTCCGCCACGGCGCCGCCTGCGCTCCAGCCGGCATCCCCGCCACCAGCATCCACCCCAGCAGCCCCTGCATCGTCCTGCGTGCGCCCACGGTGCGTTCCTTCCCGGCCCTGTTCCATCCCAGGGATTTGTTTCCGCGCAAAACAGCACAAAGCCGGAAAATCGCAAAGCCCACATGAAACACAAAAGGGCCGCGCGGGGAGTGTCCCCACGCGGCCCCGGGTGCTTCCCACGCGCATCAGAGCAGCGGCAGCGCCATCACCAGTTCCTGCTGCACGGGCTGCTGCGCGACGTTGACGGGGCGGCAGTCCGAGCGGGGCGTCGTCGTGCCCCCATCCGTCTGGGCGGGCAATGTCATGGCGGACACGCAGAGCTGGTACTCGCCCGGGTTCACGCCTTCGAAGCGCGCGGGCTGTGCCATGGACAGCGCCTGGACCTGCGCGGGCTGGTTGGCCCCCTGGAGCTTCTCGATGAGGAGCACCCTCGCCTCCTGGGCGCGCGTGCCCTCCGCGGCCTGGGCGCGCACCAGCACCGTCACGCTGCCCTTGGGGATCGTCAGGTCCACGCGGGCCGTCTGCTTCGCCTGGATGTTGGCCGTGGTGCGCTGCACCTGCTGGCCTCCGCCCGACTCCGTCACCGCCAGCACCGAGTACGTCGCCGGCGCCAGGTTGTCGAAGTGGAAGGTGCCATCCGTGCCCGTCGTCCCGCTGACGCCGCCCGCCGGGGCCGCCGGGTTGGTGACGATGATCAGCGCGCCGCTCACCGGTTGGTTGCCCTTGAGCACCGTGCCATCCAACTGCCCCGTCGCGGACAGCCGCAGTTCCATCTTCTGGTCCGCCACGCCGGCCAAGAGCTGCGCGAACTCCGAGCGCCCCTCCTGGAAGTGCTCCGCCGACAGTTGGAGCGGTGAGATGGGGAGCCCCTCGAACACATAGCTGCCATCCGGCCCTGTGCGTGCCTGCTGGAGTCCGTACTCCAGCGCCGCCGCCGACCCCACCACCACGCCCACGCCCTTCACCGGCTGCGACACGGTGACCGTCGCGTCGGCCACCGGCGCGCCCGCCGCGTTCACGACGCGCCCCTGGAGCTGCCGCCCGCGCTGGACGATGACATCCCCCAGCGACGTCTCCTGCCCCTCCTGGATGCGGACCCCGGGCACCGTCTTGTTCATGAAGCCCTTGCCGGTGATGTACAGCGTGTGTTCGCCCGCCGGGACGCCGCGCAGGTGGAAGCGCCCATCCCCGCCACCGTTGGGCACCGCGCCCGCGCCGCGCACCACCACGGAGAAGTCGGTGGGCGGCACCTGGTCCTCGCGAACCACGCGGCCCGTGAGCGTGCCTCCCAGGCTCATCTTCAACACCGGCTCCGTGCCGCCCGTCTCCGCTTGCACCGGCGGCGTCAGCCACGGCAATCGCTGCTGGAGCGTGGTGCCCGGCGGCGCGGCGCGCAGCAGGTAGGTGCCGGGCAGGAGGCCCCGGAACTCGAAGCGCCCGCCCGGATCCGCCGTGGTGATGAGCTGCCCGCGCAGCGTCTGCTCCGACCGGCCGCGCATCCGCGCCCCCGTCAGCTCCGCCGACACCACGGCCTCGCCCACCGGCTGACCGGAGGAGGACTCCACCCGCCCCCGCAGCACCTCCGCCGCGGACAGCACCAGCACCACCGGCGACTGGCGCACCGCCTCCTGGGACAGGTCCACGAACTGCGTGCCAGACGTCGCGCGCTCGTGCTTCGCCACCACCGCCACGCGGCGCTGGGGCAGGCCGTCCATCTCGAACGCGCCGCGCGCATCCGCCGTGGTCTGCCGGGCCAGCGTCCGCCGCGCGCCTTCGTCCAACGCCACCCGCACCACCGCGTAGGGCACCGGCGCCCCGCGCGCATCTTCCACGCGGCCACTGAAGCGCGCCGCATCCGGCACCGCGATGGTGATGCCGGACTGCTCGCTCATCCCATCCAGGCGCACGGTCGCGGACGTGCCCGGCGCGACGCGCGGCCCGGAGGCCGTGAACTGATAGGGCCCCGCGCCCAGGTGCTCGAAGCGCCACGCGCCCCGAGCGTCCGTCTCCACCCCGTCCCCACGCGCGTCCGTCAGGGACAGCAGCGTGTTGGTCGTCTCCGGCACCGGCATCACGACGACGCCCGACACCGGCTTGCCCCGCGCATCCACCACCGTGCCGGACGCCGCCGCGCCACCGCGCAGCGCCACCGTCACCTTCTGGGCCACCTCCGCCGCATCCACCACCTGCGTCACCTGCCACGACGGCGCGAAGCCCCGGGCGGACACCTTGAGGACATGGCGCCCCACCGGCAGTCCCTGCAACACCGCGCGGCCCTGCTCATCCGTGGTGCCCAGGACGGTCTGCTGCGCGCGCAGCTCCACGGACGCGCCCGACACGCCCCGGGCCTCCGCCCCCTCCACCACCGTCACCTCCAACGACGCCGCGGGCCGCAGGTGCAGCACCAGGGGCTGCGTCTCGTCGTTCAGCCACAGGCCCACCGGGCCCGCCAGCAGCGAGCCGTGCCGGGCGACCACCTGGTACGCGCGGGGCGACAGGCCCGTGAGGTCGAACGTGCCGTCCTTCTGCGTGCGCACCGAGCGCGGCGGGCTCGTGTCCAGCACCACCGTGGCGCCCTCCACCGGGAGCTCCTCCGGGTCCAACACCAGGCCCTGCACATGGAAGCTGCCCGGACGGTCCTCGTCCGGCACCAGGGGCAGCGCCGACAGTTCCGACAGGCCCGCCCCCCGGGCGGAGACATTCGAGGAGCGGACCGCGAGCGGCGTGGCCGGGGCGTCCCCACGCGCGGCGACGACCGCCGGGCCCGCGCTCGGCTCGCGAAAACCAAGCCAGAGGAGGAGGCCCGACACCAGCGCTCCCAATACCCACGCAACCCAACGCCTCATGGCCCTGTCCTCATGCAAATGGAAAAGGAGGGGCCGCGGTCAAAGGCACCGCGGCCCCGGTTGTCACGTGACGCTTCTGGAGACGAACGTCGCCGCGCTTAGCGGTCGAACGTCGCGTCGCTCAGCACGGGGGCGGCGCTCGCCGAAGCGTTCGCGGCCGCGCCGTAGTACTCCACCCAGTAGAACTCGTCGTCGCCGATGACGATGATGATGACGTCGGTGGCGTTGGTCGTCGGGCCGTTGTAGTCCGCGCCCTTGGCCGAGGCGGAGGCCGGCACGGAGTACGAGGAGGCAGCCAGACCCGCGACGAGACCGAACAGCGCAAGCAGCTTCTTCATGGGGGCAATCCTAGCGTTGGGGGTTTTGAACAGCCCTGACGCTCAGCTCCGGGGCCCCAGAGCTTCACGCCAGTATCCACCCTCTATGCGGCGGGAGGGTGAGATCCTGTGGACGGCTCCGCCAGGGCTTCGACAGCCACCGGGGCGGAGGGGGACGACGTACGGGGAAGGAAACGCTGGCGCAGACGCGTGAGGAAACGGCCGATGGCGCGGTACTCGTCATCCCCCATCAACGCCAGGTCCACGGACGTCATGAACAGCGAGAAGGTGACCAGCCCGAGCACCAGCGCGATGCCCACGTGGAACGTGAAGCCCATCACCACCGCCAGCCGGCGGCTGTAGGGATTGAGGAAGAGCAGGAACGGGAACGCGACCTGGAAGGCCACCGTGCAGTACGACAGCGCCGTCACCACGAAGGCGTCGCGGTAGATCCACTCCGTCACGCCCGGAATCACGAACTGCCCGCTGCGAAACGCGTAGTAGAGGGCCGTGCCGTCCTGCCACACGCCGCCCTGCACCTTGTAGAGCCCCGCGAGCCCATACACGAGGCTGATCTGCACCGCGAACGCCACCATCGCGGTGTTGTGGAACATCGCGCCCACCGTCGCCCAGGGCCCCGGCTCCACCGCCCCCTTCGCCCGCCGCCGCTCCGCGTCCATGGAGAAGTGCGCGCTGACGTCCGCGAAGCACGCGTACACCAGGATGAGGTGGATGATGTTGTCCCCGCCGTCCCAGATGCCCGGGAAGCGCTGGTGCAGCGACCACAGGAACACCCACTGCAACGGCGTCAGCCAGCGCGCGCGCCAGCCCACCATCCACAGCACCGCCACCACGATGCCCAGGTGGTAGCAGACCTCGAAGAAGAGCGGCGACGCGCTCCAGGCGTAGACGGAGAAGTTGCGCGTGTGCGCCATCTCCGCGACGAACGTCTCATACGGCCACAACCCGGACGGCCCGAACAGGTAGCGCCGCTGCGAGTAGTTGATGAGGTACTCGATGAGCACCGCCGCGCCCGCGACCAGGCGGAAGAGGCTCGCCCCCATCAGGTAGCGCGGCTGGGATTGCCAGGCGGTGAAGGCCGCCCAGGCGCCCGCCAGGGTCGACGGCGGCCCCGAGGAAGCAGCGGTGTCTCCACTCATCGCGCCTCCACGGCTTCAATGGGCTGCCAGGACAACTCCATCCACGTGGTGTCCCCGGGCGCATCCGCGTTCATGCGCTGGGAGAAGGCAGGCGCCTTGATGGTCGCCATCCGCACCCGCACCTCCCGGGTGCGCAGCTGGGGATACAGCGACGTGCACGCCGCGGACGCCACGCGCCCCAACAACCGCCGCCCCTGCTGCTTGCGCTGCTGACGCTGGCCCTCCGCCGCCGCCACCGCCTGACGGTAGGCGTCCGTGTCCTCCGGCTTCTCCAACAGCCGGGTGGTGATTTCGTCGTCGCTCGCCGTGAGCTGGCTCAGCCCCGCCACCTGCGCGCGCTCCAGCCGGTCCGCAGGCGTCAGGCGATAGCGCTGTTTCAAATCCAGCAGCGGCGACGTGACATTCACCCAGGGCTCCTCGCGCGGGGCACCCGCCGCGTCCTCGCCCCGGCACGCCACGAACACGTGGCGTGTCTTGGCTTCCACGTCCGGCGCGAACAGCGTCCAGCGCTGGTAGAAGAAAGGCTGCATGTATCTGTCCACCACGCCAAGGACAGACACCTTCACCGGGTTGATGGGCGTCAGGAACGCCAACGTGAAGGCGAAGTGGATTCCCAGACCGCACAGCAGCAGCGCGGGCAACACCTTCTGTATCGCCTGACCCAATTGCTGGAATTTCATGATTGCTCGGAGACCACGGGAGGTCTTGCAGAACGAATCAAGCGGGAGCGTCGTGATTGTGAGTAACACGCAAGAAAACTTTGCGTCAATACAGCCACCTCATTTCACCCGGACTGAAACGGATTGGCCTCCCCCGTTGGCGTCTGGTTGGACCCACGTGTGACAGGACGGGCTACAAAAGCAGAGGGGCCGCGTGGGGGAGTGTCCCCACGCGGCCCCTCGAGGCCCTACGGTGTCTCAGCCGGCCCGGGTCAGGCGGGCTGGATGTCGTTGTTCTTCACGCGGAACGTGTGGGAGGTGAACTTCGCCTCCAGCTCGCTGCCGTCGCGCTTGGAGTAGTCCTTGGCCACCTCCGTGGCGGGGATGAGGTGGAAGGTGGCGAGCGTCTCGTCCGCCTTCACCTCCACCACCACGAAGCCGTGCGAGTCCGCGTCCGCGAAGCGCAGGCCGGCGTTGGAGTCCTTGAGCGTCTTCTCCATGTTGGTGACGGCGTAGCCGTACACGGGCGCGCCCGGGGCGTAGCCCGCGCCCAGCAGGGCCAGGCCCGCCAGCTCCTTGATGGAGCCGGAGGTGATGCCCGGCGCCGTCAGCGTGGGCAGGCCCTCCTCCACCGACGCGAACGACGCGTGGATGTCGCCGGAGAGGAACAGCGCGTTCGTCACGCCCTGCGCCTTGAGCGTGTTGAGCATCACCTTCTTCTTCGTGGGGAAGCCGTCCCACTGGTCCACGCTGAAGTAGAAGCGCTGGCGCAGCGTCGGGTCGTAGATGTCCGACTTGGCGCGCAGGTCCCAGATGAGCGCCGACAGCGACGTGGAACTCACCACCATCTTCCAGGTGTTGGTCGCGGTGGAGATCGTCTGGTTGAACCACGCCTGCTGGTCCGGGCCGAACACGTCCTCGCTGGCGCCCGCGGACAGCTGGTACTTCACCGCCGCGAACAGGTCGAAGGTGTCCTTCACCACCACGTAGCGCGAGCCCTGGATGTTGAAGAGCGCGCTCTTGCCCATGTGCGCGTACGCCAGGCCCCGGGGCTTGTCCGCCGCGGAAATCTGCAGCGCGGCGAAGCCCGCCGCCTTGAACACCTGGTTCACGTAGAAGAGCGCCACCGGGCCCTTCACCCAGAGGCCCACCTTCTGCGCGGCCTCCGCGTCGGACAGGCCCGCCGCCTTCGCCTGGCTCAGGTACGCACCCTGGAGCACCTGCTTGTGCTGCGCGTAGGCCGCGTCATCGATGTTCACGTACGCGAACGTGTCCGCCTGGAAGACCTGCTTCACCGCGTCCGGCTGGCCGGCCAGCGCCGCGCCCAGCAGCGTCGCGTCCAGCGCCACCGCGCCGGGGTACGCGTCCTCCGGGATGAGGTGGTCCGGGCGGTAGCTGCGGTAGTCCGTCACCAGCAGCTTCAGGTGCCGGCCGTACTCGAAGTCCCGGTAGATGCGCGTGTTGGGGAAGCGCGGCTCGTCGTCCACGTTGACGACACCTTCGGCGGACTGCGCGGTGTCCAGCGGGATGAACTCCAGGAACGCCTGCTCCGCGTTGTGCTTGCGGTCCAGCTGCGTCTCGTCCCGCTTGCCGTCCTCGTACGTGGCCACGTCCTTCCAGCAGTCGTCGGAGAACTCGTGGTCGTCCCAGGTGATGATGAACGGGTAGCGCTCGTGCACCGCCTGCAGCTGCCGGTCGCTGCGCACCGTCTTGTACAGGTCGCGGTAGTTGGACAGCGAGTTGGCCGCCAGGAACGCGGTGACGCCCGTGCCCTGCGCCAGCGCGGCCTGGGGCTCGCTGAAGCGCACGGTGCGGCCGCCGTCCGCGGACTGGAAGGACGTGTCGCCCGTGGTCTCGTAGACGTAGTCCCCGAGGAACACGATGAAGTCCAGGTCCTGGTCCAACTGCAACAGCCGCTGCCACGCGTTGTAGTAGCGACCGATGAAGTCCTGGCAGCTGGCGAAGGCGAACTTCACCGGCACGTCGTCACCCGCCGCGGGCGCGGTGCGCGTGCGCCCGATGCGCGTGGTGTTCTTCTGCCCGTCCTGCTCGTAGGAGAAGCGGTAGTAGTAGGTCGTGCGAGCCGACAGGCCCGTCACCTTCACCTTCACCGCGTGGTCGTGCGCCGAAAGCGCCGTCAGGTCCTTCTTGTCCAGCACCAGCAAGGAGAAGTCCTCCTTCGTGGAGACCTCCAGCCGCAGGGGCAGGTCCTGACCTGAGCGCGCGGTGTCCTCCACGCGCACCCACAACACCACGCTGTCCGGACGCGGATCCCCCGACGCCAGCGACTGCGGGAAGTAGGGCGAACCCTCCGACGTGGGGGACGTCTCGTCGTCGGAGCATCCAAAGGTCGTCGTCGCCGCGACGGCGACCACGGCTTGCAGGAACGTGCGGCGTTTGAAGGGGTTGAACAAGGCGTTGGACTCCAGCGGGAATCGGGTGAAGGGGTGTTTCCCGGCCGGCGAAGTCTAGAGGCCCTTCCCCCTCCACACGAAACATCCCCGCGACACACCCGCATGACCTCGCGCGTCACGCGTCCGTCCCCCGCCTGCCCGTTCCCCCACGTCCCGTGAAAGGCAAAGGGGCCGACCCCCATCGCTGGCGGTCGGCCCCTTTCTTCCTTCAGGCCCGCGCGCGCCGCTCCCCCCGGAGGAACGCGCACGGACTGTCTTTGGAAACCGGCGGGCGAGGGCCTACTTCACGGCCTTCACGCGGGGACGCTTCTCCCCTTCCGCGGGCTCCGCGGGGGCTTCCGCCAGGGGGGCGCCAGCGGCCGCCCTGCCGATGCCGTACTTCTCCAGCACCAGGGCTTCAATCTCCTTCTGGGTTTCCGGGTGCTCGCGCAGGTACTCCTTCGCGTTCTCCCGGCCCTGGCCGATGCGCTCTCCCTTGAAGGAGAACCAGCTGCCGCTCTTCTCCACGATGTTGTCGTTGGAGGCCAGGTCGATGAGGTCGCCCTCACGGGAGATGCCCGTGCCGTACATGATGTCGAACTCGACTTCCTTGAACGGGGGCGCGACCTTGTTCTTCACGACCTTCACGCGGGTGCGGCTGCCCACCACGTTGTCGCCGTTCTTGATGGCGCCCACGCGGCGGATGTCCATGCGCTGCGACGCGTAGAACTTCAGCGCGTTGCCGCCCGTCGTCGTCTCCGGGTTGCCGAACATCACGCCGATCTTCATGCGGATCTGGTTGATGAAGATGACGCACGTCTGGCTCTTGGAGATGGTGCCCGTGAGCTTGCGCAGCGCCTGGCTCATGAGGCGCGCCTGCACGCCCATGTGCGCGTCTCCCATCTCACCCTCGAGTTCCGCCTTGGGCACGAGCGCGGCCACCGAGTCCACCACCAGCACGTCGATGGCGCCCGAGCGCACCAGCATCTCCGCGATCTCCAGGCCCTGCTCGCCGGTGTCCGGCTGGGACAGCAGCAGGTCGTCGGTGCGCACGCCCAGCTTGCGCGCGTAGCCCACGTCCATCGCGTGCTCCGCGTCGATGTAGCCGCACACGCCGCCGCGCTTCTGCGCCTCCGCGACGATGTGGAGCGACAGCGTCGTCTTGCCGGAGGACTCCGGCCCGAAGATTTCGATGATGCGCCCGCGCGGCACGCCGCCCACGCCCAGCGCGATGTCGAGCGAGATGGATCCCGTCGAAATGGCCTGGATGTCCTTCATCATCGGCTCGTCGTTGCCGAGCCGCATGATGGAACCCTTGCCGAACTGACGCTCCACCGCCGCCAGCGCCAGCTCGATCGCCTTTTCCTTCTCCTGATTCACGGCCATTTCTCGTCGCTCCTTGGAAGAGTGGGCCACCCCGGCCCACCTGAACGCGCTTTTAGTACGCGATGGGTAGACCCTAGTCCACCCCTCTGACATCCGTTTTGGGTTCTGCCGGTCAGCTCTTGCGCAGGGCGGCCAGGAAGGCGGCCACCAGCCCGCCCAGCCCCGCCACCCAACCGGCCGGGACGTCCGGCACCAGCAACATCCACAAACCCACCCCGGACACCACCGTCAGCAGCGCCAGGGCTCCGCGATACAGGGGAGAGCCCACCGAGGCAACCGTCAGCAGCGTCAGGGCCAGGAGGCTCAGGAGCCCCTGGAGGATGAGCAACCCGCCAGGCGCGACCCGCCCCGCCACGGTGAGCAGCGCCTGGCGG
>SECN01000097.1 GCA_004173515.1 Myxococcaceae bacterium
TACTTGAGGCCCGCGCATTCAAAGACGATGGCGTCCACCAGCGTCACGGTGAGCGGCACGCGCAGCGTGAAGGTGGTGCCCACGCCCTTGCGCGTCTCCATGCGCAGCTCGCCGCCCAGCTGCTCCACGACGATGCGCCGCACGATGTCCATCCCCATGCCCCGGCCACTGGTGCGCGTGGCCTCCTGGCGCGTGGACAGGCCGGGCCGGCACAGCAGGTCTAGCAGCCCGTCCGCCGACTCCGGCACGGGCGCGTTCGCGGCCTTCGCCACCGCCTTCGCGTCCACGCCCCGGCCGTCGTCGCGCAGGGTGATCTCCAGCTGGCCGCTGGAGCGCGCGTGGCAGCCCAGGCGCACCAGGCCCTCCGGGGGCTTGCCCGCGGACACCCGCTCCTCCGGCAGCTCCAGCGCATGGTCCACGGCGTTGCGCACCAGGTGCACCAGCGCCGGCATCAGCCGGTCCGCCACGGCCTTGTCCAGCTCCGCGTCGCCCACCTCCAGCTCCAGCCGTACCGCCTTGCCGGTGGTGCGCCGCAGCCCGCGCACCAGCAGGGGCAGCCGCTCCAGCACGTCCCCCACGCGCACCATGCGCAGCCGCAGGATGGCCGAGCGCAGGTCGCGCAACTGCCGGCCGTTCTCCTGGAGGATGGCCGCCAGCTCGCGCGTGGGCGCCCCCGCCGCGGTGAGCGCCGCCACGGCGCGCGTCAGCCGGGAGCGGTTGACCACGAGCGCCGCCAGCCACTCCATGGCCTCGTCCAGCCGCGACACCTCCACGCGCAGCAGGCCGCCCCGGCGGATCTCCGGCTCCTCCAGTTCCTCCTCCGGACCCGGAGCCCCCGGTGCCCCCTGGGAGCCCGGCATCACCGGGGAACCGGCGGCGCCCGGAACGACCGGGCTTCCGGACACCGGCGTCGCGGAGGGTCCGACCGCTCCGGCCCCCGGGGGCGCGGCCGCCGCCAGCGAGCGCACCGTGGCGGGAGCGCCGCCCACGGCCTCCAGCAGCGCCGCGTCCTCCGCGTGGGTGAGCAGCAGCAGCGCGAACGCCAGCGAGGCCCCGCCTGCGGCGGCGCCGGACAGGGGCAGCACCTTCACGATGTCGCCGTGCTTCGCCACGCGCTCGCGCACGGTGTTGATGTTGAGGCCCTTGGCGGCGCGCTCGGCGGAGGGCACGAAGTCCAGCCGCATCGCGCGCTGGCCTCCCGCGAGGCCGCCCTCCAACTGCTCACGCTCCGAGGGCGCGAGCTTGGAGGCGAACGCGGCCTGCGCGTCCAGCACGACGGCCCGGGGGGCCTGGGGCGCCGCCTCCAGCACCTGGGGGCCCAGCGCCTCCAGCCGCTCCAGCAGGTTCGTGGGCGCGGGCGAGGCCGGCTTTCCGGCGCCCAGCTGGCGCACGCGCTGTTCGATGGCGCGCAGGCCCTCCACCAGGGGCTCCACGCTGGATTCGGGCAGGCGGCCTCCCGCCTGATCCGCCACCCGCAGGGAGGCCTCCATCCAGTGCGCCAGGGAGACGATGGGCTCCACGTCCACCATGGCGGACAGGCCCTTGATGGTGTGCAGGGCCCGGAACAGCTCGCGCACGGCGCGGGGCTGCGCGGCGCCCCGGCGCACGGCGTCCTCCACGGCGAGCAGGTCGCGCTGCGCGGAGGCGAGCAGTTCGTCCACCTCCGCCAGGTAGGCGGGGAGGAACTCAGCGAACTCCCCGGGCGTCGTCACCCGCGCGACGCCTCGTCCGGGGCCTTCTCCAGCAGGGACCGCGCCGCGCCCTGGAGCGAGTCCGGGGTGAAGGGCTTGGTCATGAACAGGCTCGCACCCGCCCCCAACGCACGCTCGCGGGAGGCTTCGTCTCCGCGGGTCGTGACGATGATGATGGGCAGCGTGCGCAGTTGGTTCTGCCCGCGCACGAACTCCACCACCTCGATGCCTCCGATGTCGGGCATGTTGAGGTCCAGCACGAGCAGGTCATACGCCTTGAGCGAGAGCTGCTCGATGGCCTCCAACCCGCTGGACGCCTGCGTGAAGCGGGTGTCCGGGTAGGGGCGCAGGCAGGCGACCACCATCTCGCGCATCACCTTGCTGTCATCGACGACGAGTACCTCGGGCATGGCGTCCTCTGGAAACGACCGACCAAGCTAGATCGATTCCGGGCTGCTGAAAGAAATGAGTCATCGCGCGAGGACCGAGCGTTGGCTTCTCCACTCACGCGCGGCTGGATATGCCATGAAGTCCGAAGGACGGCACGTGGCGCGCGTACACCGTCCCGCTCCCAAGGCCGCCCTCCCTGCCTGGAGCAACTCCCGCATCATGCGCCCACCTCCTCCGCCATCCGACGCTTTCTTTCCCCGCCCGCCCGGAGATGCCTCCTCGACGGGAGAGCCCACACCGTGTGTCTGGGTGGTGGACGACAGCGCCAGCGAGGCGCGCTTCATCAAGACGGCACTGGGGACAGGCTTCCAGGTGGAGACGTTCCCGGACGGCGCTGGGATGCTTGAACGCCTGCACGCCGGGCGGGCGCCGGACGTGGTGGTGCTGGATTGGGAGATGCCGGGGATGTCCGGCCCGGAGGTCTGCCAGTTCCTGCGCGGCCAGCCCGAAACGGAGACCCTGCCGGTGTTGATGCTCACCGCGCACGGCCGGCCGGAGGACCTGGTGCAGGGCCTGCGCGCGGGCGCCAACGACTATGTGGCCAAGCCCTTCCGCACGGAGGAGGTGCGCGCGCGGGTGAACGCCCTGGTGCGGGGCAAGCGGCTGGTGGACGCGGTGCGGCGCGCGGACCGGGAGAAGGCGGAGGCGCTCGCGCAACTGGACGCGCTGCTCACCTCCTCGCCGGTGGGCCTGTCGCTGCTGGACCGGGAGCTGCGGTTCGTGCACGTCAACGCGCGCATGGCGAAGCTGGACGGACTGCCCCTGGACTCCTACGTGGGGAGGACCTTCGCGCAGGTGCTGCCCCGCCTGGCGCCGCAGTTGGAGCCCGTCATCCGCCGCGTGCTGGAGACGGGCGAACCCGCGGAGGAGCTGGCCGTGGCGCTGACGCGGATGGAGGCCGACGGGGCCGGGCACGAGGCGCACCTCATGATGAGTTTCCACCCGGTGCGCACGCCCGGGGGCGAGGTGCTGGGCGTGGGGTCCGTGGTGGTGGACGTCACCCGGCACAAGCAGTCCGAAGGGGAGCTGCGCTCGGCCGCGGAGTTCCGCGAGCGCTTCCTGGGCATCGTCGGCCACGACCTGCGAAACCCCCTCAATGCCATCCGCATGGCGGCCAGCTTCCTCATCGCCAGCGAACAGGTGCCGCCCGCGCTGGTGCGCACGGTGGGCCGCATCATCAGCAGCACGGACCGGATGACGCGGATGATCACCGAACTGCTGGACTTCACCCGCAGCCGGCTGGGCGGAGGCATCCCGCTGACGCCGGGCGCGACGGACCTGGGGCTGGTGGTGCGCCAGGTGGTGGAGGAGCTGGAGCTGGTGCACCCGAACCGCACCGTGCGGGTGGAGTCCAGCGGACCGCTGGGCGGCAGGTGGGACGCGGACCGGCTGGCGCAGGTGCTGAGCAACCTGGTGGGCAACGCGCTCCAGTACAGCCCGCCGGAGTCCACGGTGGAGCTGGTGCTCCAGGGCGGAGCGGAGCAGGCCGTCGCGCGGGTGAGCAACCAGGGCAACCCCATCCCCCCGGAGGAGCTGGGCATCCTCTTCCACCCCTTCCAGCGCGCGCAGACGGGCGCCCATGTGCCCTCCGGCCTGGGCCTGGGCCTCTTCATCTCCGACCAGATCGTCCGCAGCCACCGGGGCACCCTGACCGTGGAGTCCGGCCCGGAGCGCACGGTCTTCACCGTGACGCTGCCGCGCGGCCCCTGAACGTCCGACAAGGTCCTCCACGCGCCTGCCTGGCCCCACTCCTTCCGGGCTGGCGGGGGTTGGAATTTCGCGGGCCCCTGCCCTAGCCTGGGCGTGTGTCCACCACGCAACACTCCCCCACCCTGCTGCTCGTCGAAAACAACCGGGACGTCCGCGAGGCGCTGAAGGAGATCCTGGAGTCGGAAGGCTACCGGGTGCTCACGGCGGTCAACGGCCAGGACGCGCTGAACGTGCTGGCGCGGCTGGAGCGCATCCCGGAGCTCATCCTCCTGGACCTGGTGATGCCGGTGATGGACGGGCACGCCTTCATCGACCACCTGCGCCGCACGGGCGCGCTGCCCCTGACGCGGGTGCTGGTGCTGACGGCGCACCCCACGCTGCCGCTGCCGCACGGGGTCTCCGGACGCCTGGGCAAGCCGGTGCGGTTGGAGGAGCTGCTGGACGCCATCGCGGTGCACGCGGCGCCCGCGGCCTGAGCCGTCAGGCGCGCTGGCAGTGCCGGGCCACCAGCGCGAGCAGCTCCGTGATGTCCACGGGCTTTCGCAAGAGGCCCACCGTGCCCGGAGGCGCCTTGGCCGTCGGGTGCGCGGTGAGCATCAGCACCGGCAGGTCCTGGTAGCGGGCATCCTCGCGCACGCGGTGGAGGAACTCGTGTCCGTCCATCACCGGCATCATCAGGTCCAGCAGCACCAGACACGGGCGGGGCACGTGGGCGAGCGCGTCCAGGGCCAACTGGCCGTTGGCGGCCTGCACCACCGCGTAGTCCTCCATCTCCAGCAGCTCCGCCACCACCTCGCGCAGGTCCGGCTCGTCGTCGACGATGAGGATGGTGGAGCGGGGCGTCGTTCTCAACACGAAGGACAGCCTACGCAGGTCGCACCGGCACCGCCAGCAATGACGCCGCGTTGTGCATCGCCTGCACGTCGTGCAACCCCGCCCCGCGCGAAGCACCAACGGTCGCATGCCTGTCGTTTCATCTTCCGGGAAATCAGACGTCCTGGCGTTGCACCCGGGGACGGCAGCCCCTACCCGTCCCCTTGAGCCATGAATGTCATCGCAGACCTCATCGAAGCGAACCTGGAAACCCTGGTGCGGCGCTTCGTCGAGGAGACGCGGAGCCGGGAGAGCAGCCAGGGCCTGAAGGCGTCGGAGATCATCACCACGCTGCCGGAGTACCTGCGCGCGGTGGCGCTCATCTGCCGCCACGGCCCCACGTCCGAGCGCCTGGAGACCCGCGCGCGGCTGGAGGAGGCCCACATCAACCTGCGCCTGCGGGTGGGCGCCACGCAGGAGGACGCGACGGACGAGTACACGCTCCTGGGCCGGCTCATCCCCCGGCTCTGGGACGACGTGGGGCCGGAGCATCGACCCGCCGCCTCCGACCTCCAGTGCCTCTTCCAGCAGTTGGAGGACGCCATGGACCACGTGGTGGTCCTCTTCTCCGGCTACTCGCTGGAGGACCGCCAGCGGGAGAAGCGCTTCCTGCGCCAGTTGGACGCGCTGGCGCCGCGGGCCCTGGAGACGCACGAGGACGCGCGGGCCCGCGTCCAACCGCTCATCGACACCGTCGTCCGCGCGCTGGAGGCCGCTGGCGCGGAGCTGTTCCTGGTGGAGCGGGGCGGCACGATGATGGTGGCCGTCGCGGACTCCGGGCACGGCGTGCCGCACCCGGGGCGACGCCAGGCGGACGCGCGGGGGCCCTCCTTCCTGGGCAGGGTGGCCCGCTCGGAGGAGCCCCTGGTGCTGGCCCAGGCGCACGGCCTGCCGGACTCCGAGCGCGAGGGCCTGGGAAGCGAAGGCTGGAGCACGCTGCTGGGCCTGCGCCTGTGGCCCCACGGCGAGCTGATGGGCGTGCTCTGCGTGGGCTTCGCGGAGGCCCGTCCGGTGCCGCCGCAGACCAAGCGCTTCATGGAGACGCTGGTGGAGTACCTGTCCGGCATCCTCGACCGCGCGCTCTTGATGGGGAAGCTCCACGAAGCCCATGCACGGCTGGCGACGTCGGAGACGCGCTACCGGCTGGCGAGCCAGGCGGCCACCGACTCCGTCTGGGATTGGGACCTGACCACGCACCAGGTGACATGGAGCGGCGGGGTGCAGCACCTGCTCGGCTTCGCGCCGGAGGAGATTGGACCCACCGCGGGCTGGTGGGTGGACCGCATCCACCCGGAGGACCGCGAGCGCGTGGAGCGCGGCATCCACGCGGCCATCCAGGGCACGCAGGCGCGCTGGCAGGACGAGTACCGGTTCTTCAACCGCCGGGGTGAATCCGTGCGGGTGCTGGACACGGGCGTCATCACGCGCGACGCGCAGGGCCGGGGCGTGCGGATGGTGGGCGCCATGCAGGACATCACCGCCCGGTGGAAGACGGAGACCGGGCGCGAGCGGCTGCTCCAGGAGGCCCAGACGGCGCGCGTCCAGGCGGACACGGAGCTCAGCCGCCTCAACACGCTGCTGCATCAGGCGCCGGTCGCGCTCGCCATCCTCGAGGGCCCCACGCACGTCGTGCGGCTGGCCAATGCGCGCATCCTGGAGCTCTGGGGCCGCACGCTCCCCCAGGTGCTGCACCGGCCGGTGCTGGAGGCGCTGCCGGAGGTGGCCAACCAACCCATCCTGACGCTGCTGGACCGCGTGTTCACCACGGGCGAGCCCTTCGTGGGCAATGAGGTGCACGTGCGGCTGGCGCGGGCGCCGGGCGGGGCGCTGGAGGAGGCGTACTTCAACTTCATCTACCAGCCGCTGCTCCGGGCGGAGGGCGACATCGAGGGCCTCCTCGTCGTCGCCACCGACGTCACGGAGGGCGTGTGGACCCGGCAGCGGACGGAGGCGCTGGCGGCGACCCTGCGCGCCAACGAGGAGCGGCTGCGGCTGGCGCTGGACGCGGCGGACATGGGCAGTTGGGACATCAATCCCCTCACGGGGGAGGCCTCCTGGGATGCGCGCTTCCGCGCCATGCTGGGGCTTCCCGCGGAAGGAAAGGTGGCGCTCACGGAGGCGATGCGCTTCGTCCACGAAGAGGACCGGGCGCGGGTGGAGCAGGCGATGGCGGAGGCCCACGCGCCGGGCGGCACCGGGGAGTACGCGTGCGAGTACCGCGTGAAGACAGGCCCCGGGGAGCGGTGGCTGTCCGGGCGGGGGCAGGTGCACTTCGGGACGGACGGACGTCCCGCGCGCTTCGTGGGCACGGCGCTGGACGTGACGGAGCGCAGGCGCACGGAGCAGGAGGCGCGGCAGCGCGCGGAGTTCGAGCAGTACCTGGTGGGCATCGTGTCCCACGACCTGCGCAACCCCCTCAACGCCATCGCGCTGGGCACCACGTCGCTGTTGCGGCGCGACGAATTGAACGAGCGCGCCACCAAGGCCGTCCTGCGCATCCAGGCCTCCGCCGAGCGCGCGGTGCGGATGATCCGCGACCTGCTCGACTTCACCCAGGCGCGCCTGGGCGGAGGCATTCCCGTGCGGTGCCAGGACCTGGACCTGGACACGCTCGTGCGGCAGGTGGCGGAGGAGGTGCGGATGAACTTCCCCGAGCGCGTCCTGGAGACCTCCACGACGGGACACGCGACGCGCGGCTGCTGGGATCCGGACCGCATCGCGCAGGTGCTCACCAACCTGCTGGCCAACGCACTGAAGTATTCGCCGGAGGGCACGCCGGTGACGTTGCGCGTGCGGGCCGCCGGCGGGAGCGACGTCTCCCTGGAGGTGCACAACCAGGGCGACGCGATTGCCCCCGACCTGCTGCGGCGCCTCTTCCAGCCGATGCAGCGCGGGGAGCCGGGCATGGACCGCACGACGCGCAGCGTGGGCCTGGGGCTCTTCATCGTGCAGCACATCGTCCAGGCGCACGGCGGCACCATCGACGTGGCCTCCAGCCAGGAAGGGGGAACGACCTTCACGGTGAAGCTGCCGCGCGACGGGACGGGGCAGGCGGCCAGGGGATAGGCCCGCCCCGGGGTCCAGGGCAGCCGGTGGAGCACGCGGTTCCGGCCCGCGTCCCGCCTGGAGCCCGCGTGCCTACGCTTGAGGCATGCCCACGCATTCGACCTTGGAAGACACCGGAGCCGGTCCATCCTGGGTGGACGTGACGGTGCCGGTGCGCGACGGGATGGTGCACTGGCCGGACAACCCGCCCATCCAGGTGCGCCACCACCTGGACCTGGCGAAGGGGGATGCGGCCAACGTGTCGCACCTGTCCCTGGGCGTGCACTCCGGCACCCACGTGGACGCGCCCGTGCATTTCATTCCGGGGGGCCTGGGCGTGGACGCGATGCCGCTCGACCGGCTCCTCGGGGACGTGCGGGTGCTGGCGTTGCCGAAGGGGCCGGCCATCACGGCGCAGGCGCTGCGGGAGCATGCGCCCCGGAAGGGCGAGCGCCTGCTGTTCAAGACGGCCAATTCCTCTCATCGCTGGGACACGTCCGGGTTCAAGACGGACTTCACCTACCTGTCGAGCGACGGGGCGCGCTTCCTGGTGGAAGCAGGAGTGCGCACGGTGGGCATCGACTACCTGTCCATCGCCGGCATGGAGGAGGGCGAGGCCACGCACCGGCTCCTGCTGGAAGCAGGGGTGTGCATCATCGAGGGCCTGGACCTGACGCGGGTGGAACCCGGCGCGTACGAGATGGTGTGTCTGCCTTTGCGGCTCGCGAACGGAGACGGGGCTCCGGCGCGGGTGCTCCTGCGTTCCCGGATGTCCCCGCCCCCGAATGGATGAACAGGAGAGCTGTCATGAAAGCCGTCGCCGTGTTCCCGGGCACCCACGAGGTGCGCGTCATCGACCAGCCCCAGCCCCCGGTGGTGAAGGGCACGGAGGTGCTCTTGCGGATGCGGGAGGTGGGCATCTGCGGCACGGACCGGGAGATCGCCTCCTTCCAGTACGGAGATCCGCCGCCGGGCGAGGACCACCTCATCATCGGGCATGAGGCCCTGGGCGAGGTGGCGGCGGTGGGGCCGGGGGTGACGAAGCTGCGACCGGGGGACCTGGTGATTCCGTCGGTGCGCCGGCCGTGCCTGCACGCGGAATGTCTGGCATGCCGCGCGGGGCGACAGGACTTCTGCGTCACGGGGGACTTCCGGGAGCGCGGCATCAAGCAGACGCACGGCTTCCTCACGGAATTGACGGTGGAGGAGGAATCCAACCTCACGTTGGTGCCGCCGGACCTGGCGGAGGTGGCGGTGCTGACGGAGCCGCTGACCATCGCGGCGAAGGCGGTGCAGCAGGTGAAGACATTGCAGCAGCGGCTGCCATGGGAGCCGTCGCGGCAGCGGGCGGTGATTCTGGGCGCGGGGCCGGTGGGGTTGTTGGGCGCGATGACGATGGTGGCGCACAACTTCGAAACGTATGTGTATTCCAGGGAGCCGCAGAGCAGCGACCGGGCGGACCTGGTGCGCTCGTTCGGCGCGGGCTACGTCTCCGGCGAGGACACGGCGCCGGAGGACCTGGGCAAGAAGCTGGGCAACATCGACCTGTTCTATGAGGCGGTGGGCAATGCGCAGCTCGCGTTCACGGCGCTGGAGGCGCTGGGGCCCAACGGGCTCTTCATCTTCACCGGCATCCCGCCCCTGGGCGCGCCGACGAAGCTCCCGGCGGATCAGTTGATGCGCAACATCGTGCTGGAGAACCAGTTGGTGTTCGGCACGGTGAACGCAAGCCGCAGCGCGTACGCCCTGGCCCTGCGCCTGCTGGGGCAGTGCATGGCGTTGTTCCCGGACAGCGTGCGGAGGCTCATCACCGCGCACCGGAGCATCGATGAGGCGCCGGGGATGCTGCTGCGCCGCACGGGCATCAAGGAGGTCGTGCGGCTGGCGTGGAACTGACGGCGCCTACGTGGGAGCGGCTTCGGGTGGGGTGAGCGGGTAGAGGACCCGGAGCTGGATCCGGTGATGCCAGGCCGCGAGATAGGGCTTGCCGTCGATCAGGATGGCGACCTGCTTGGGGGGTTCGGGCTGCTCCCGAAGCCAGGTCTCCGCTTGCTCACGCGTGGAGAACGAGGCCACTGGAGCGCCCACCGTTTCCCGCATGTCTTGCAGGTAGAACTTGAGGATCGGACTGGAGAGCAGCCTGCGCGTGCCCGCGCCCAGTTCCGGCAGGTCCATCACGGAGAAATACTGGCCTGCGACCAACACCAACGCCTGATCGGGAACCGGGTTCTGCTCCATCAGCCACGCATCTGCTTCCGCGCGGGTCCCGAAGGAAGCGAACACCAGCGGGGGCTCGTGTTCATCGACGCTTTGTCGATACGCCCGGAAGGGCTGCGATTGGCCCATGGCATAGATGAACTGGAGGGCGTCGACCGCCACCAGCAGTCGATCCTTGTCAGCCTCGGATTGGCACTCCCCGATGAGCCGTCCCAGCAGTTCCTGCGTCTCAAAGGACAGATTCTTGTGCTTCATGGAACGACTCCCATCACGACCGGCACCGCGTCGTCGTTCACACCACCGGCGTCGGCAGATACAGCACGCTTCCACGAGGGAAGGCCCCCACGTCCGTCTGGAACGCATTCATCAGCGGCGCCGTGCCCGCGAGCGCCTTCTGGAACTCCGCCGCCGCCTCCGCGCCGCCGTAGTGCCCACCCAGTTCCGTGGCCCGGGCCCGCAGGTCCGCCTCCACTTCCGCCGCCGTCGCGTAGCGCTCCGCACGGTCGCGCTTGAGCAGGTGGTGGAGGATGGCGCGCAAGGCCGGTGACAGCCGGAACATCAGCGACTCGATGTCCTCGGGACGGTACGCGGCGGCGTGCGTGACGATGTGGATGTATTCGCTCGTGACCCGCCCCGCCTGCTCCGCCACCATCATCCCCTGGAGCACCCGCTGCCCATCCTCGTCCGTCAGGCGCGCATCCAGGTCACCCATGAGGACCCGGGGCAGACTGTAGAGGTGCAGGCTCGTCGCCAGCTCCAACAGGATGAGCCCCAGTGAGAACAAATCCGAGCGCGCATCCGCGGCCTCCCCGAACAACACCTCCGGAGCCCCGTAGAACGCCTGTCCATGCGGACGCGTGATGCTGGAGGGCACCCGGCCCGGCAACCGTGAGAAGGCATCCCCCAGGTGCGTCAACGCCAACTGTCCGTCCGGTCCGAACCGGATGCCCTGCGGATGCAAATCCCGGTGCACGAAGCCCAGGGGCAGACCGCGCTCATCCGCCTGCCCGTGCAGGAACGCGAGCAGCGAAGCCAACTGGATTCCCACGTGCAGCAGGAAGGCTTCGGAATACGCATGCACATACACCAGCGGCAACAGTGACACGTCGTCCAACGTGTAACCCGGGACGTGCTCCCATTCCACGTACAGGACACCCGCCGCTTCATGGACGCCGTTCAGCCGGGCGATGCGCGGATGCTGGAGGAGCCGCGCGAGCGTGACCATCTCCTGCATCCGAGCCCGGGGATCCCGCAGGCGCGACACCGTCCGCCCCCCCAGGGACAGCCCCTGGATGAACACCGGCACGGGTTCCCGGCCGGGCTGCCGTCGCAGGGCCATGAACTGCTGCTCCCCGTGACTGCTCCGGCGCAGCACCTGCGTCAGCTCGAAGGCCTTGGAGCCCGTCTTGAACAGCACTTCGGGAGGAGGAGGGTTCACCGTCCTGGAAGGACTCATGCCGTGCGGGCTCCTTGCCATCCACGCGGACGCAGGCATCCGGGGAGAGCAAGGACAAACTACCTCCCAAGTCACCTGGATGGGGAGAACCCAGGAGGTAATATTAGAATAATTTCAAGTCCCGGAGTTCTCCAAAAGCATGACTCACGGGAAGGTGTGCACGGTGGTGTAAGCCCAGGTACGAGGCATCCTGACCGCACCGGCCTTGGAGCCCGGAAGCCACTCTCCGCCATCGCGGTTGCCATAGACGAGGCAGACCGGGACGACGCGATGGTCCGGCAGCTCCGCCCGCGTGTAGCGACCGGTCACCCTCCCCCCGCCTGTCCAAAGCTGCCCATACAGACGGGTTCCCGTGGGCAGGTCTCCGAAGCTTTGGACGGTGAGGCTGACGATGGGGCCATCGCGGACGACGAGTTCTTCCGAGTTTCTGCCCGGCTGATGGATGTCCGTGAGGATACCGGCACCGCCGCCCTCATACATTTCAAGCTTGCGCATCGCCTCCAGCGCCCCCGCAGGACAGCGGCTCGGGTCGGGGCGAACCTGTACTCCCGGGCAGGCGGTGAGGGCCATGGCGCCAGCGGCCAGGGTGCACCGCTGGAGCTTCCCGAGCGCACCGGAGCGCACCGGGGAGGATTTGACGGTCGCCTGCCGCGGCGCACGAAGGGTCATGTCTTCATTCTCCTGCTGGAACGGGGCGGGTGGGGAATCCCCCGCCAGAGGCGCGCGAGCTTGGTCCGGTCCCGTCAGCGGCGCCATTTGCCGGACGCCCCGCACCGGGGCCAGGGCTCCCGGGACGAAACCCATGCGCCACGCAGTGAGCCCCGCAAGCAGCGGCCCCAACAGCAGCACGGCGACCAGCCCCCACCGCAGCGGGAGCGAACGCCCACCGGATCCACGCACGGCATGGGGCGCCCGGGCCTCGACCTCGGCCACCTTCGCCGGGTCGCGCTGGCGCAACTCGCGGGCCTCGCGCAGCCGGTGGACTTCCTCCACGTGTTTGACCCGTGCCTCACGCAGGGCGATCTCCTGCCCCGGCATCACGGGACCTCTCACCTCCGCCGCCTCCAGCGTCGTGCGCGAACCGCTGGACGTCCTTTCACGCCAGCCGAACAGCGGCGCATCCCACGCCGCGTCGGCGACCGCGAGCGCGCTTCGCACCTCCCGGGCCAGGGAAGCCGTGCCCTCGGGACGCTGTTCGGGTGCGAAGGCCAGCAGCCGTTGGGCGAAGTCCTCCAGCAGCACCGGCACACGCGGGTTGAGGCCCTTCAAGTCACCCGGGCCCTGGGACGCCAGGGGCCCGACGGGCACGCCCCATGGGAGCGAGGGGTACTGATCCACCAACAGCCTGTAGAAGGTGACACCGACCGCGTACAGCTCATCCGCCACCGCGTAGGTGTAGGGCTCCATGGCCCCAGGCCGGCGCGCCGCCAATGCGCGCCAGTAGAGGAGCTGGGGGCTGTAGTAGCGCGGGCTGCCCGGTGGAAGCCGGGCGGTCGCGGTGAGAGCGGGCGCCCCCGTGTACCAACCGGCGCCCCAGTCCAGCAGCTTCACCTTGCCATCGGGGGTGACCAGGACGTTGTCCCCCTTGAAGTCGCGGTGCAGCGCTCCTGCCGCATGCGCGGCGGCCAGCGCCTCCAGCACCTGCGCCAGCAGCAGCGCCACCTGACGGCCCGTGGGGTTGCGTGCCAGGGCCCACTCGTAGAGCGATTCACCCTCGACGTACTCCATCACCAGATAGGGGTGCTCCACCGGCCCCAGTCGCCAGACGGCGTGGGTGATCAGCCGCACCACGGCGGGGTGGCGCACGCGGGCCAGCAGCGCCGCCTCTCGCGCGAACCACCTTTCCGCAGGACGCCGCGACAACTTCAGCGCATACAGCCGCCCACGCGCGCGCCCTGCCCTGCGCACCGAATAGGTGGTCCCGTAGCCTCCCGCTCCCAGCCGCCCCACCACCTCCCAGCGGTCCACCCGCGTGCCCGGCGGCAGCCACTCCGCGGACAACAGGATTCGCCCCGCATCCATCCCGGAGCGTCCGGCTTCCAGCGACTCACGGCTCACAGGGACAATCCTTCCCACCGCACGGCGCGGTCGGCCTCCTGGTTCCAGGCCTCCAGCAGGTAGCGGGCGCCCGGATCCGAGTCCTTCGGCATGTGCCACTCCACCACGGCCTGCCCGCGCATCCCGGGCGTCAAACGGGCATCCAGCATCTTCACGGGTGCCTCCAGGACGACGCGGCCCGGCTTCCCGTCGGCATCCAACAGGGAGAGCCGCGCCACCCCGGGCACCCAGGGTGCTGCCTCCGGGGCATTGCCCAGGGTGAACGTCATCACCCGGGTCGCGAGGTGGCGGTAGAGCACCGTGGGTCCCAAGACCTCCACACCCGGACCATCGAGGGCCTTGACGGGCCATTCCATCGACACAGGTGCCGCCCCCAACGCACCGATGAGCACCGCGCCCCCCAGTCCGGTCTGGTCGCACTGCGCACGCAGGAGGGCCAGTCCCGCCTCCGTGGCGGCGCACTGGGCCCGGAGCATGGCCAGCTCCTCGCCCAGGGCTTCAGGGGACAGGGCGTGCCGGGAGACCTCCACCAGGGTGTCCACCTCCTTCGGATCCGTGACGAGCAGGAACGTCATCTGCCGGGGTGCGTCCTCGCCCGCGAAGCGCACCGTGACCAGCGGACGGGAAGCGTCCGGCATGGCCACGGAGGGGCGCAGCACCATCACGCCCGGGTACACCTTCGCCTGGGCGAACAGGGGCGCCAGCGCCTTGGTGTCCACGGAGGCTGGCAGGATGTCGTCGTTGAACACGACGGTGGTGACCACGCCGGGAGCGACGCGCAGGAGGTGCAGCGTCGCGGCCTCGTCGGCCCGGACCACGAGCCGGCGCTCCTGATGGACGCGCTTGTCCGGAGCCCCGGTCCGCACCGGAGCCGCCGCGCCCAGCGCCACCACCAGCATTGGCAAGACAACCCCAGGGGATGCAAGCACGCAGGAAACCTCCAGAGTCACACCCTACCAGAAGGGGGTGACGTGGCGGGTAACCATGGAGGTGCAGCCCTGCGAGGGACTTCAGGGGACGATTTCGGGTGACGCGGTGAACAACGCATGGAACAGCGTCGTCGCCGGTGGCGCCTTCCACTCCACGAACAACGGCACCGGCCGGTGCGCCACATCCCAAGGCAACAACCGGGCCCCGAACTCCGCTTCGATGGCATCGCCCATCACCTGGACAGGCAGGCGAAGGAAGTCAGGGAGCTGTTCGAAGTGCGCCTCCGGAAGGCGTCCACCCCCATGCTCCCGCTTCTTCCGCACGGCATAGATGGCGTAGACAGGCGCCAGGATGCTGACGCAGCCAACAACAGCCCATCGCGCCAGCGGCAGCGTCCCGTCATCGGGCGGGTAGGCAATACACCGGAAACAGGGCGCGGTCGTGGGAGTCGTTCCGTCTCCCATCACGAAACCCGGCAACAGCCCCTCCAAGGTCTCCAGGAAGGCGTGCCACCGTCCCATCTTCAGCAGTTCCTGATCCCAGAGCGCCTCCAGGCGCTCCGCCTCGGGGCTCAGTTCCTGCCTGAGATAGTACGCCTCATCCGTCCGCCAATACCGCCCGGCCACCTCCAGCAATTGCTCCCCACTCAAAGAGGTCACCATTGTCGTGGCCTCAAAGGAGCGCGTCGCCAAACTGAACAGGCGGAGCTTTCATCCCCAGCACCCGAGCAATGTTTGAGTGGCTTCCGGCATTCTGCGATACCTCGCTGAATCCATGTCCCACGCTGGCGGTCCATCGTAGCGAGTCCGTGGAGCGACTGCGTCAGCGTCCACGCCTCATGCCTATCGCCAGGTCAGGACTCCAACATTCGGCGATGTCTTGAAGGGCATGCAGCGAGAACTCGCGAAGGTGTGAAATTCCCCCGCAACCTTTCCATCGCCCCCGGGTTCAACAGGAAAACACGCGCGGACCCCACCGTCCGCCACCGACTCCGGGACCTCCCATGCGCCGCTCCCTCATCGCCGCCTCCGCCACCGTGGCCTTCTTCCTGGGCTGTGCCGCCAACCAGGCCTACGCCGAACGTCAGCCGCGCATGCGCGACGCGCTCGCCCACCTGGAGACCGCGCTGTCGGACCTGCGCGCCGCCAACAGTGACAAGGGTGGCCACCGCGTGAAGGCCATCCAGCTCACGGAGCAGGCCATCTCCGCCGTGCGCGACGGCATCCAGTTCGACAACCGCCACTGACTCAGCCGCGCTCGATGATGTCCCGGATGCGCGTGGCCAACGCCTCCATCGCGAACGGCTTCGTCATCATCGCCATGCCCGGCTCCAGGAACCCGGACGACACCGCCGCGTTCTCCGCGTAGCCCGTCATGAACAACACCTTCAGCCCCGGACGCGCGGCCCGCCCCGCGTCCGCCAACTGCCGGCCGTTCAACCCTGGCAACCCCATGTCCGTCACCAGCAGGTCCAACCGGGGCGCGCCGCGCAACAGCCGCAGGCCCTCCAGCCCGTCGCTCGCCTCCAGCGCGCGGTAGCCCAGCTCCCGCAGCACCTCCACGATGAGCCCCCGGATGACCTGCTCGTCCTCCACCACCAGCACCGTCTCCCCCACCTCCGCCGTGTGCGCGTCCGTGAGTCCCCGGGGCGCCTGCGCGTCCTCCGCCACGCCCTCGTTCCGGCAGCGCGGCAGGTACAGCCGCACCGTCGTGCCCTGCCCGGGCTCGCTGTACAACTGCACGGAGCCCTCCGACTGGCGCGCGAAGCCGTAGATCATCGACAGGCCCAGCCCCGTGCCCTGCCCCAGCGGCTTCGTGGTGAAGAACGGCTCAAACGCCCGCTCCAGCACCTCCGGCGTCATCCCCGTGCCCGTGTCGCTCACGCTCACGCTCACGTACTGCCCCGGCGCCAGGTCCCGCATCCGCGCCGCGGTGCCCGCGTCCAGCGACACGTTGGCCGTCTCCACCGTGAGCATCCCGCCCCGGGGCATCGCATCCCGGGCGTTGATGACCAGGTTGAGCAGCGCCGTCTCCAACTGGTTCGGGTCGCACTTCGTGAGCCACAGCCCGTCCGCCAGCGCCAGCTCCAGCCGCATCTGTTCGCCCAACGTCCGGCGCAACAGGTCCTCCATGGACACCACCAGCGGGTTCACCTTCACCGGCTTGGGGTCCAGGGGCTGCAACCGCGAGAACGCCAGCAACCGGTGCGTCAGCGCCGCCGCCCGGTGCGCGGAGTTCATCGCGCCGGTGACGAAGCGCTCCAGCTCCGACGTGCGCCCCTGGCGCAGCCGCTTCTGCAACAACCCCAGCGACCCCACGATGCCCTGGAGCAGGTTGTTGAAGTCGTGCGCGATCCCCCCCGTGAGCTGCCCCACCGCCTCCATCTTCTGCGACTGCCGCAACGCGGACTCCGCGGCCGTCAGCGCTTCGCGCGCCTCGCGCTCCTCCGTGACGTCCCGCCCCACCGCCATCAGCATCGACTGGTGGGACTCCACCACCGACCACGAAATCCACCGCCACCGCCCATCCTTGTGCCGGTAGCGGTTGTCCATGCGGCGCAGCGTCCTGCCCTCGCGCACCTCCTCCACGTACTGCGTGGAGCCCGCCAGGTCGTCCGGGTGCAGGAAGTCCTGCACCGGCGTCCCCACCAGCTCCGCCTCCGTCCACCCCAGCAGCCGCTCCCACGCGGGGTTCGCCGCGACGATGCGCCCATCGCGCTTCGGGCTCGACCTCACCACGACCATCAGGTCCTCGCTGAGCCGCCACATCAGGTCGCGCTCGGTGGTGCGCTCGGTGACGCGCGCCTCCAGCGTTTCGTTGAGCGCCCGCAGCCCCTCTTCCGCCTGCTTGCGCTCCGTGATGTCGCGCGAGGCGCCCATCAACCGCGCCACCTGGCCCTCCGGCCCGACGATGGGCCGCGCCTGGATAGACACCCAGTGCACCGAACCGTCCGGCCACACCACCCGGTAGTCGATGTCGTAGTCCACCCGCTCCGTGAGCGTGCGCGCCACCGCCGCCCGCATCCGCTCCAGGTCCTCCGGGTGGACGGCGGCCAGCAAGTCCTCGTAGCTGAACGGCGCCTCCGGGCCGCGCCCGAAGTTCGCCTTGCACGTCGCGGACGCGGTGAGCGTCAGCGTCGCCACCTCCAGCTCCCACGCGCCCAGCTTCCCCGCCTTGAGCGTGAACTTCAGCCGGGACTCGCTGTCGCGCAGTCGCAGCTCGCCGCGCATCCGGGCCGTCGTCTCGCGCACCACCGCGAGCACGCCCTCGATGTGGCCCCGCGCGTCGCGCACCGGGCTGTAGTCCAGGTCCATCCAGACGTGCTCGGGCGCGCCGTGGCGCGTGAGCACCATCGGTTCATCCCGGAACGACACCGTGCCGCCCGCGAACACCGTGGACAGCACGTGGCGGTTGAGGTCCGCCATCTCCGGCCAGGCCTCCAACGCCGGCCTGCCCAGCAGACAGGGGTGCCTGCCCCCCGCCACCACCGCGAATGCGTCGTTATACAGAAGCACGCCCTCCACGCCCCACAGCAGCACCAGCGGCACCGGCGACGAAAGCACCAGGCCCACCGCCATCCGCAAGGCGTTGCACCACGTCCCTGGCGGGCCCAGGGGCGTTCCGGTCCAGTCGAAGGCACGGATCAGGGCGCGCAGCTCGCCTTCTCCAGCCAGGAAGTCAGGATGCGCGAGCGCACTCATCTCCTGGACGCTAACGTTGGGCAGGGCCCCGCCGCTCCACCCTGGCGGCCCGTCTGAAGGTCCACTGGGGTATTCATGACGGATGTGCTTGAATGCCGGCCGTTCGGCGCTTCAAAGCCTGTCCCCTTCCCCCTGTTGGACAGCGTTGGAGCCCACCGGCCGCGCCCCACCCCCC
>SECN01000537.1 GCA_004173515.1 Myxococcaceae bacterium
CCCGCCGCCGCCCGCGGAGCCCACCGCCAGCGACGCCTGCGCCCCGTACAGCGCGCGGCGCACGCCCTCCACCGAGAAGCGCATCGGGTTGAGCAGCATCACCCACGACAGCACCGGGCCCGCGCCCTTCACCGGGAACATCGCGCCGGACAGCACCCACATGGGCAGCATCACCAGGCTCATCACCGCGTGGTAGCCCGCGCTGGAGCGCACCCACCACGCCAGCGCCATCCCCATCCCGGTGAGCGCCAGCGCCGACAACACCATCACCGCCGCGAGCAGCGGGTAGTCCACCGCCCCCACGTCCACGCCCGCCAGCGGCGCGAACAGCAGGAACAGCGACGCCTGCATCAGCGCGATGCTGGACGAGCCCAGCGCCTTGCCCAGCACCACCGCCAGCCGCGACCCCGGCCCCGCGAGCACCGCCTGGAGGAAGCCCTCCTTGCGGTCCTCGATGACGGTGATGGTCGCGAAGATGGCGCTGAAGAGCACCACCATCGTGACGACGCCCGGAAAGAAGAACTGCTGGTAGCCCAGCCCCTGCGCGCCCTCCACGCGGAACGAGCCCGCGAACCCCGAGCCGATGACGAACCAGAACAGGATGGGCTGCGCCAGCGCGCCAATCACCCGGCTGGGCTGACGAAAGAACCTCACCACGTCGCGCGCGAGCAGCACCCGCACCGTGGCCCACTGCAACGCGAGCGTCCCCGGCTCGCGGCGCGAGACCGGGGCGGCCGGCGCCTCCACGGACGAAGGAACAGGCACGGGGATGTCGGCGCTCATCGGCGTTTCCTCGGCGCGGGCACGGGCGCGGGCGCATCCGCGCCCAACGCCTTGCCGGTGAGCTGGAGGAACACGTCCGCCAGCGTGGGCCGGCGCAGCGACACGGAGGCGAACCGCCCCGGAGGGAAGGCCTCCACCAGTCGCGGCACCAGCGCATGTCCCTGCGCGGCCTCCACCTGCACGCGCCCCTCCACCACCTTCGCCTCCAGCCCCAGCTTCTGCGTCACCTGCGCGGCCAGGGCCTCCGGTTCGGGCCCCTCCAGCGTGAGGATGTCGCCCCCCATGCGCGAGGCCAGCGCCCGGGGCGTGTCACACGCCACCAGCTTGCCGGCATCCAGCACCGCCAGCCGGTCGCACCCCTCCGCCTCGTCCGCGCGGTGCGTGGTGAGCAGCACCGTGACGCCCTGCGCGTCGCGCAGCCGCTTGAGGTGCGTCCAGAACGTGCGGAAGGCCGCCTCGTCCAGGCCCTGCGTGGGCTCGTCCATCAGCACCACGCGCGGCTGGTGCACCAGCGCCCGCGCCAGCTCCAACCGCCGGCGCATGCCGCCCGACCAGGTGCCCACCCGCTCATCGCCCCGGTCCAACAGGCCGATGAGCGACAGCATCGTCTCCACCCGCGCCTTCGCGTCCGCGCCGGAGAGGCCGTACAGCCGGGCCCCCAGCAGCAGGTTCTCCCGGGCGGTGAGCAGGTCGTCCAGGCTGCCCTTCTGGAAGATGACGCCCATCTGCCGGCGCAGCGCGGGGTCGCTCAGCGCCAGCACGCGGCCGGCGAAGTGCACCTGCCCCGCGTCCGGCGCGAGCAGGCCCGCGAGCAACTGGAAGGTGGTGGACTTGCCCGCGCCGTTCGGCCCCAGCAGGCCCAGGATCTCCCCCGGCTGCACGGACAGCGACAGGCCGTCCACGGCGGTGCGCCCGCCGAAGCGACGCGTGAGCCCCTCGATGCGCAAGAGCGGCGGGGGCGGGGTGGCGACCACGGTGTCGGGCATGAAGGGCGTCCTCGCGCGACACGACCGCCGCGCGGGCCCGCTAGCCGTGCGGGACGCGGTCCAGCGTCATCGCGGCGAACAGGCCGGTGAGATACACGAGCGAGAACAAGAACGTCTGGCGCGCCCAGGGCTTCCCCAGGTGCTTGAAGAAGCCCCACGCTCCCATCCCGAGGAAGCTCAGGCCCAGCACCACCGCCGCCGCCAGGTACCACGTGCCCGCGATGTGCAACTGGAAGGGCAGCAGCGTCATGGGCACCAGCGCCACCAGGTAGAGCACCACCTGCGCGCGGCTGGACTCGTCGCCCCGCTCGATGGGCACCGACTTGAGGCCCGCGGCCGCGTACTCCTCCTTGCGGTACAGCGCGATGGCGATGAAGTGCGGCATCTGCCAGAGGAACATGATGGCGAACAGCGCGAAGCCGCCCGCGTCCACCGTGCCCGTCACCGCCGTCCAGCCCATCAGCGGAGGCAGCGCGCCGGGAACCGCGCCCACCAGCATCGCCGCGGACGTGCGGGCCTTGAGCGGCGTGTACGCCAGCACGTAGCTGAGCAGCGCGATGAGCCCCAGCACGCCCGTGAGCAGGTTGGCGCCCAGCACCAGCGCCGGCAGCGACACCGCCGCCAGCGACAGGCCGAACCACAGCGCCGTGGACGGGTCCATGCGCCCGGCGGGCAGCGGCCGGTTGCGTGTGCGCGCCATGAACTGGTCGCTGTGGCGCTCCATGTAGCAGTTGAACGCGTTCGCCGCGCCCACCGTGCCCGCCGTCGCCAGCAGCGTCACCAGCGAGCGCACCGGCCCCAGCGGTCCCGGGGCCAGGAACATGCCGCCCGCCGCGGTGATGAGCACCAGGGACGACAGGCTCGGCTTGGTGAGGGAGATCAGGTCGGACGCGGTGGTCGACTGGGACAGGGCACGCGCGCTCACGCAGACTCCAACAGGTGGCCCCGGACCGCGTGTTCACTTCCGGCCGAGGGGACGTGGGTGGCCCCTCCCATACCGTCACCCGGCAGGGGTGGCAAGGCGGAGCCTCCCCGCCACATCAGCCTGCCTGTCGCCCCCCGTCAAAAACGAAGCGCCGCGAACCCCCTTTCGGGATTCGCGGCGCGGGGGACGGCGGGCACTACCGGGGGTGGGTTACATGCCCAGTCAATTGCCCGCGAGCTTCTGCGCGTCGGTGAGGTACTCGCCCTTGGGCTCGCGCCGGACGTACTCCTGCGCCAGCGTGCGGACCTTGGCCGTCTGCTTGGGGTCCTTGGCGAGCAGCGCGGCGTAGAAGTAGTACGCCGGCGAGTAGCCTTCGTCGGAGGTGAGCGCGCGCTGGTAGGACTCGTCCGCCTTGGCCGCGTTGCCCTGGCCCTGGTAGACCCGGCCCAGCTCGGTGAGCGCCATGGAGACGCGGTCCGGCTGGCCGAAGAACTCCTGGCTGGCCTTCTCCAGCTGCTCCTTCGCCTTGTCCCACTCCGAGCGCTCCCGGTAGATGGCGCCCATGGCGAGGCGGGCCTCGGGGTTCTTCGCCTTCGGGTCCTTCACCGCGCGCTGGAACTGCGTGAGCGCGTCATCCAGCTTGTTCTGGCGGCGGTAGGCGTTGCCCAGCATCACCACGAGCTTGGGGCTGTCGCCCATCGTCTTGAGCGCGGTCGTCAGCGCCTCGGAGGCTTCCTTCTCGCCGCCTGGCTTGCCCATGAGGGCCTTGGCCAGCTCGACGTGGAACTGCGCGCGGCTGGAGTCCACCTTGATGGCCTTGCGGATCTCCTCCGCGGCCGCGTCGAAGTTGCCCTCGGCGAAGAGGCGCCGGCCCTTGATGAGGTTCAGCTCCGGGTTCTGCTTGTCGAGCGCGAAGCCGGTCTCCTCCGCCTTGAGCACCTCCGCCTTCGCCTTGGCGGCATCCACCGGCACGCCCGTCGCCTCGGACAGCTTCTGCTGCACGTCCGGCTTGAGGTTGGGCATGGCCAGCGACACGCGGGCGATGAGCAGCGAGCGCGCGAGCTGCGCGGCGGCCAGCTGACGCGGGCTGGGAGGCGGATCCACCTCCAGCAGCTTCTTGATCATCTGGTTGACCAGCTCGTAGTTGGGCTCGTCCTGATCCAGCATCAGCAGCGACCGGCCCAGCAGCGACTCCGGGTGGTCCTTCTCGTAGCGCAGCGCGAAGTCGTAGTTCTTCCAGGCCGTGTTGTCCTGGCCCAGCCGGCGGTACACCGCGCCCAGCCCCGCGTAGACGCGCGGGTCGTCCGGCGCCAGCGCCTGCGCGCGCTCCAGGCTGTCGCGCGAGCGCTCAAGGTCTCCGGCGTTCATCTGGATGAGCCCCAGCGTGAGGTACAGGAGCGAGGACGCCTTGTTCTTCTCGTTGAGGTCCTTGACCTGCGCATCCAGCTCGGTGAGGGCTTCCTTGCCCTTGCCGCTGTAGGTCTTCACCAGGGCCTGCGCCGCGATGAGGTGGCTGGAGAGTTCCTTGCTCTTCTGGGCCGCGGCCAGGTGCTCCTCGGCCTGCCGACGGGCGTCGTCGCCGCCGCCGTGCTCACCCCAGCGGATGGCGTAGGCGTACGCGAGGTAGCCGTGGGCGGCGGTGGAATCCGGATCCACCTCCAGCGCCAGGTCCGCCAGGTTCTTCTTCAGCTCGCGGCCGCGCTTCTTGGCCTGCGCCGAGTACCAGCCGTAGCCGCCCGCGAACAACGGGATGAGCAGCAGCAGCACCAGCGACAGCATCTTGCTGCGATTGCCGCCAGCGGGGGCCTTGCGGCGCGACGCGGGCTCGTCCTCGTCGTCGTCCACCTCTTCCACCACGACCTGTGGGCGGCGCTGGGAGGGCGGGCGCGTGCCGGCTTCCGCCGGACGGGAGGTGCCGGACGGACCGGGGCGGGCCTGGGGCTGCGCGGGCGTGCCGACGCGGCCCACGGGCGTGCTGGACACGGGCGGGCTCGCCACCGGAACGGTCGCGGCGGCGGGCGCCTCCGCGGCGGCGGGCGGCGGCGTGGCCACGGGCGCGAGCACCGGCGTGGGCGCCACGGGACGCGGGATCTCCACCTTGTACTGCTGGAGGAGCGTGACGGTCTCCGGGTCGCCGGGATCCGCCTGGTAGGCCTTGAGCAGGTTGGCGCGGCCGACTTCCGACTCGCCGCCCTTGATCTGCAGCACGCCCGCCATGCGCAGCGCGGCCTTGTCCTCGGGCTGGACCTGGAGGGCACCCTGGACTTCTTCCAGTGCCTTCTTGTCCTTGTTCTGCGCCGCGTAGACACGCGCCAGCAGGAGGCGTGGATCGGCCGCTGTCGGATGGGCCTTCACGCCCTTCTTGCAGACGACCATCGCCTCCATGAAGCGCCCCAGGTCGAGGTACGCCTCCGCCAGGGGCTTGTACGCATCCGACGAGGGGTCGGAAGCGAACGAATGCTCAAGCTTCGCGAGCTCGGTGGGGCTCAACGTCTTCGAAGGGGAGGTGGACATGAACCAGATGGAAGCCCGGAGGACCGGGAAGGATGCGGTACTGAAGAGCGGTTTTTATGGCATCCGCTGCGCGGCACGTCAATCGCAGGGTTGCTGGTGAAAACGAGCTGCTTGACAGCAAGGTCAGGCTTCGGTACTAGCCCCATCACCTCGCCGGTCCCAACACCGGCGCGGCGCAGGGCAAGCAGGTGTAGTCCATTTCTGGGGGCGTAGCTCAGTTGGGAGAGCGTCGCGTTCGCAATGCGAAGGTCGTCGGTTCGATCCCGTCCGCCTCCACCATGAAGCAAACGAAGGGCCTCACGGGAAACCGTGAGGCCCTTTGCATTTCAGGCACTTCCGGTCGTTGCCGAATTGCAAAGGCGTCGGGCTTTGTTATCCGGGGCCGATGACCGACCCGTCCGCCTCCCTGTCGTTCTTCGCCCGCTTCTGGCTCGCCTGGCTGTGCTTCTGGCGCTGCCTCGTGTCCCGCGAGTTCGCCCAGGCCGTGTTGCCGACCAGCCGCGCCTACGATGCCGGTCAGCTCAAGGAGCTTCCGGCTGGAGACGCGGCCTCCCCGCCGCCCGCGAAGGTGCCCGGAATGGCCGGGAAGGATGCGGTACCGGAAGGCGGTTTTTATGGCATCCACAGTGCGGCACGTCAATCG
>SECN01000538.1 GCA_004173515.1 Myxococcaceae bacterium
CTGACAAACCTGAAGCGTCCCGAGGGCTCCTGGCACCGCAAGAAGCGCGTCGGTCGCGGCCAGGGTAGCGGCCTCGGCAAGACGGCAGGCCGCGGTGGCAAGGGCCAGAAGGCCCGCTCTGGCAACATGCGGTTCGAAGGCTTCGAAGGCGGTCAGAGCCCGCTGCAGCGTCGCCTTCCGAAGTTCGGCTTCAATCCGCCCAATCGCACCGTGTACGCGGTGGTGAACCTGGGTGACCTGGAGCACGTGTTCGACGCCGGCACGACGGTGGACGAGGCCTCGCTGAAGAAGGCGGGCCTGGTCAAGGGCCGTTATGATGGCGTGAAGGTTCTGGCCCACGGGGAGCTCGCCAAGAAGCTCACCGTGCGCGTGAACAAGGTGTCTGCGGCGGCTCGCGAGAACATCGAGAAGGCCGGTGGCTCCGTGGAAGAGCTGCCGCTGGTGGCGCACAAGCCCGAGTCGGCCGCCAAGGCCCATTCCGGCAAGGGCGTCAAGGCCCCTCGCCAGCCCCGGGCGTAGGCGTGACCGGCGCGCATCACAGCGATGTGGTGCGCGTCTTCAGCCTTGTGTAGGCTTCCGCGCCCCTTTCCGGAACCGGAGAGGGGCGTTTGTTGTTGCTGGCAGAACCTCTTGAAGAGGATGGCTTTCCCGTGGCCCTGAACGCCTTCGCCAATGTCTTCCGCATCGCGGAGCTGCGCAGCCGGCTTGCGTACACGCTCGTGCTGCTGTCCGTCTATCGCATCGGCATCTTCATCAATACGCCGGGCGTGGACCGCTCCGCGATGAACGCGTTCATGGACGCCCAGAAGCAACAGGGCGGCCTGGTGTCGCTGTTCAATCTCTTCTCCGGCGGCGCGCTGGAGCAGATGTCCATCTTCGGTCTGGGCATCATGCCGTACGTCAGCGCCTCCATCATCATCCAGCTGCTGGCGGTGGTCGCCGCGGTGCTGGGCCTGCTGTTCTTCATGCTGCTCATCATCGGCGTGGTGGTGTACGTGGAGCGGGGCATGCGGCGGGTGCCCATCCAGTACGCCAAGCGCATGGCGGGACGGCGGATGTTCGCGGGCCAAGCGACGTACTTCCCCATGAAGGTGAACGCCTCGGGTGTGATTCCCCCCATCTTCGCGGGCGCGGTGCTGTCGTTCCCCGCGACGCTGGGGGCGTGGTTCCCCTTCCTGCAGGGCTTCCAGCGCAGCATCGAAGGCAACCTCTGGGTCTACAATGGCCTGTTCGTGCTGCTGGTGGTGTTCTTCTCCTACTTCTACACGGCGCTCACGTTCCGGCCGGATGACGTGGCGGACAACATCAAGAAGCAGGGTGGCTACATCCCCGGCATCCGCCCGGGTCGCCAGACGGCGGAGTTCATCGAGCGCGTGCTCAACCGGCTCACGTTCGGTGGCGCCATCTACCTGGCCATCATCTGCGTGATTCCGTCGGTCATCAGCAGCGTGCGTGGCGGCCTGACGGCTGGCGGTTGTGTTCCAGGCGCCTCTCTCCAGTGGTGGGGAGGGGCGCCTCGTCGTTCAAGGATGGACGCTGGTGCAAAGGAGCGACATGAACCTCATCCTGTTGGGGCCGCCGAACGCCGGGAAGGGAACCCAGGCGAAGAAGCTGTACGCGGACTTCCACATCCCGCAGATCTCCACCGGAGACATCCTGCGCAAGGCCGTGAAGGATGGCACGGCGCTGGGCAAGGTCGCCGGACCCCTGATGGCCGCGGGCCAGTACGTGCCGGACGACGTTGTCATCGGCATCGTGGAAGAGCGGCTGAAGGAGCCGGACGTCGCCAAGGGCTTCGTGCTCGACGGCTTCCCGCGCACCCCAGGTCAGGCGGACGCCTTGGACCGGATGCTGGAGCGGTTGGGCCGGCAGCTGGACGCGGTCGTGTCCCTGGAGGTTCCGCACTCCACGCTGGTCGAGCGAGGCTCGGGCCGGCGCGTGTGCTCGCATGACGGGGCCGTGTACCACGTCACCCAGAACCCGCCGAAGCGAGCGGGAGTGTGTGACAAGTGTGGCGCCGAGCTCGTCCAGCGCGAGGACGACACGCCCGAGGTCATCGAGCGCCGTCTGAAGAAGTACGACGCGGAGACCTCCCCGCTGAAGGATTTCTACGCCAAGAAGGGCCTGCTCAAGAGCGTGGATGGCGTCGGCTCTCCCGAGGGCATCTACGAGGAGATCAAGAAGGCGGCAGGTCGTCCTTCCTGAGCAGCAGCCAGGCAGTGGGGCGGTGGGCTGGAAAAGCCCGGACTGCCGCTTCACCCATCACGGGTTCCCGGAGGCAGCACGTTGGTAGGGAACAAGGCGCATGAACCCGATGGAGATCAAGAGCGCCGACGAGATTGCCCTGATGCGGGAAGCAGGGCGGATCGTTCGTGAAATCCTGGACGAGCTGGAGAAGGCCGTGGCGCCCGGTGTGTCGACCTGGGAGCTGGATGCCCTGGCCGAGCGGTTGATCGCCAAGAAGGGTGCCAGACCAGCGTTCAAGGGCTACCACGGCTTTCCGGGCGTCCTCTGCGCCTCCGTGAACCAGGAGGTGGTCCATGGCATCCCTGACCGGAAGCGGAGGCTGGTGGCCGGGGACCTGATGAAGCTGGACTTCGGGGTGGTGTACCGGGGCTTCTTCGGGGACTCGGCGCGGACGGTGCCGGTGGGGAAGGTGACGCCCGAGGCCCAGGCCCTGGTGGATGTGACCCGGCAGTCCCTGGAGAAGGCCATCCAGGTGATGAAGGTGGGCAACAGGATTGGCGACATCGGGCACGCGGTGCAGAGCCATGTGGAGGCCCGGGGTTTTTCGGTGGTGCGGGATTTCGTGGGCCACGGGATTGGCCGGAAGCTCCACGAGCCGCCGCAGGTGCCCAACTACGGGCAGGCGGGGTCGGGGTTGAAGCTGCGGGCGGGGATGGTCCTGGCGGTGGAGCCGATGGTGAACCAGGGAACGGCCGATGTGGAGGTCCTGGAGGACGAGTGGACGGCCGTCACGTTGGATGGGAAGTTGTCCGCCCACTTCGAGCACACCATCCTCATCTCGGAGCGAGGACCGGAAGTGCTCACCCGCTGATCCTGCGGGTCCCCAGACCCGGGGTGAAATAGGGTGATGTCAGAGGGTGTTGATAGAGGTCCCAGTTTCGAATCGCGCGGTGCTTGCTACTTACGGACCAAAGTGTTATCCCGCCGCGCTTCCAGAAGGTTCGTGGTCCGGGAAGAAGGTTGACGCTTGCCGAAGGATGATTCCATCGAAGTCGAGGGGACCGTCATGGAACCCCTACCGAACGCGATGTTCCGCGTGGTGCTGGACAACGGCCATAAGGTGCTCGCGCACATCTCGGGCAAGATGCGGATGCACTTCATCCGCATCCTCCCGGGCGACAAGGTGAAGGTCGAGTTGTCTCCGTATGACCTGACCCGCGGACGCATCACGTACCGGGCCAAGTAATTCGTGCCGGCCGCCTGTGCGGACCGGCTGTTGTGTTTTCTCCGTTGAAGGAAGGAAGTTCGCTCCAATGAAGGTTCGGGCGTCCGTCAAGAAGATCTGCGACAAGTGCAAGGTTGTCCGCCGCAAGGGCATCGTGCGCGTCATCTGCGCTTCCAACCCCCGGCACAAGCAGCGCCAGGGCTGACACAACTCCACAACAAGGAAGACCGAAGATGGCTCGTATCGCCGGCATCGATCTGCCGCCCAACAAGCGCGCGGTGATCTCGCTCCAGTACATCTACGGGATCGGTAACAAGACCGCGCACGACATCATCGAAGCGGCGGGCATCGATCTCACCACCCGGACCAAGGACCTCACCGAAGAGCAGGCTCGAAAGATCCGCGAGATCATCGAAGCCAGCTACAAGGTCGAAGGTGACCTCCGGCGTGAGGTGACCATGAACATCAAGCGGCTCATGGACCTGGGATGCTACCGGGGTCTGCGTCACCGCAAGGGTCTTCCGGTCCGTGGCCAGCGCACCCACACCAATGCGCGTACCCGCAAGGGTCCCAAGCGCGGCATCGTTCGCGCGAAGCCGGCCGCTCCGGCCCGCTAAACCCTCTGGCGCCCGCTGCCTCCTTTCGTGAGGCGCGGGCGTTGATCACCTACTCCCAGGAGCAGCGATTCACATGGCTGACGAGATCAATACCGCCGCCGCGCCGGCCGGTGCCGAGGGCGGCGAGGCCCCTGCGGCGAAGAAGAACAAGCGCAAGGGCAAGAAGAACATCCTCAACGGCGTGGTCCACATCCAGTCCACGTTCAACAACACCATCATCACGATCACGGACGTGTCCGGGAACGTGATCTCCTGGTCGTCGGCCGGGGCGCGCGGGTTCAAGGGCAGCCGCAAGTCCACGCCGTTCGCGGCGCAGGTCGCCGCTGGCGACGCCGCCGCGAAGGCGATGGAGCACGGCCTCAAGACCGTGACGGTGTTCGTGAAGGGTCCGGGCGCGGGCCGTGAGTCGGCGCTGCGTGCGCTGGCCGCCGCCGGCCTGAAGATCAGCCTCATCCGCGACGTGACGCCCATTCCGCACAACGGCTGCCGTCAGCCCAAGCGCCGCCGCGTCTAATCACCGCTTCGGGCCAGGCTCGCGTTCTCGCGAGCCGGCTCCAGACCATCTGCAAGGAGAATTTCCGTGGCCCGTTACACCGCGAGCGCCTGCCGTATCTGCCGGCGTGAGAACCTGAAGATGTACCTCAAGGGCGACCGTTGCTACACGGACAAGTGCGCCATCGAGCGCCGCCCCTATCCCCCCGGTCAGCACGGTCAGGGCCGCGTGAAGTTCTCCGGCTACGGCGTGCAGCTGCGCGAGAAGCAGAAGGTCAAGCGCATGTACGGCCTGCTCGAGAACCAGTTCCGCGGGTACTACCACCGCGCGTCCGCGGCCAAGGGCAAGACGGGTGAGAACCTGTTGCAGCAGCTGGAGCTGCGCCTGGACAACGTGGTGTTCCGCATGGGCTTCGCGGACACGCGCAACGAGGCGCGCCAGCTGGTGCGTCACGGTCACTTCCAGGTCAACGGTCGCCGGGTGAACATCCCGTCGTTCTCCGTGAAGCCGGGCAGCACCGTGGAGGTGGTGGAGAAGAGTCGCAAGGTGCTGCGCATCTCCGAGGCGCTGGAGACCGTGGACCGCCGTGGCACGCCGCAGTGGATCGACCTGGACAAAAAGGCGTTCAAGGGCACGGTCAAGACGGTCCCGAACCGTGAAGACCTGACGATGCCCATCCAGGAGCAGCTGATCGTCGAGTTGTACTCGAAGTAGTCTGGGTGCCGGGCCCGCTTCAACGGGCCCTCCCGCAGTGGACGCCCTGGCCGACGAGGCCGGGGCGTTGTTGCTTTGGAACGTCCGGAATGCGCGTCCTGCGCGCGCCGGGCGACGCCGTTACGCAGTCCCCGCGTGCCCGTCCTCCCGTCACTCCGGCGGGGAGGTTGGTGATGGCGCACGCTCCCAGGAGCAGTCCCCATGGCCGATACGTTTGTCGCGAAGAACTGGCGTGACCTCATCAAGCCGCGCCGCATGGAAGTGGATCAGGACTCGCTGAGCCCCACGTACGGGAAGTTCGTGGCGGAGCCGCTGGAGCGCGGCTTCGGGACGACGCTGGGCAACTCGCTGCGGCGGGTGCTGCTGTCGTCGCTGCAGGGCGCGGCCATCACGTCCGTGAAGATTGAAGGCGTGGACCATGAGTTCACGACCATCCCCGAGGTGGCCGAGGACGTCACGGACGTCGTGTTGAACCTGAAGGAGGTCCTCCTCCGGATGCACACGAACGAGCCGAAGACGCTGCGCATCGAGGTGGAAGGGCCCAAGGAAGTGAAGGCGGGCGACCTCATCGCGGACCAGGACGTGGAGATCCTCAACCCGGGTCACCACATCTGCACCGTGTCCGAGGGTGGCAAGGTGCGCATGGAGCTGTCCTGCCGCCGGGGCCGTGGCTACGTCGCCGCGTCCACCAACAAGGTGGCCGGTGCGCCCATCGGGACCATCCCCATCGACTCGCTCTTCTCGCCCATCCGCAAGGTGAACTACCAGGTCACCAACGCGCGCGTCGGTCAGGTCACGGACTTCGACAAGCTGTCGCTCGAGGTGTGGACGGACGGCTCCGTGGTGCCCCAGGACGCGGTGGCGTACGCGGCGAAGATCATCAAGGAGCAGCTCACGGTGTTCGTGAACTTCGACGAGACCGAGGAGCCGGTCGTCGCCGAGGCGCCCAAGGAAGAGGCGAAGCTCAACGAGAACCTGTTCCGCTCGGTGGATGAGCTGGAGCTGTCGGTGCGTTCGGCCAACTGCCTGCAGCAGGCGAACATCAAGTCCATCGGTGACCTGGTCCAGCGCACCGAGGCGGAGATGCTCAAGACGAAGAACTTCGGCCGCAAGTCCTTGAAGGAGATCAAGGAGATCCTCGCGGAGATGGGCCTGTCGCTGGGCATGAAGCTGGAGAACTGGCCGCCGAAGAACGCGCCGGCTCCGGCGGCGCCCAAGGCCTAGCATTTCGTCGTTTCCTGTCGTCGCCGCACCTGTCCCGCATCCCACCGACACGGCTTCACGGTGGCGCGGGGCAGGGGGCCCTGGTACACAGGGCCCGATTCAACGGACGTCCCCGGTGTCGGGGCCGTCCTTCCCACCCGGTACCTGACACGGCCGGAGTGGTGGGGTTCTCCAGAAGAGGCCCCGGAGCACGCGCATGCGCCACAAGGTCGGACAAAGGAAGCTGCACCGCACCACGAGCCACCGGCTCGCGATGCTCAACAACATGGTCACGTCGCTGCTGGAGCACGGTGCCATCCGCACCACCGTTCCCAAGGCGAAGGAAGTCCGGCCGCTGGCGGAGCGCATCATCACGCTCGCCAAGCGTGGCGGTCTGTCCAACGTGCGCCTTGCCGCGCGCACCGTGAAGGACCGCGTGGTCCTCCAGAAGGTGTTCGGCGAGTACAAGGAGCGTTACGCCTCCCGTCCGGGTGGCTACACCCGCATCATCCGCCTGGGCTTCCGCCGGGGCGATGCCGCGGAGATGGCCCTCATCGAGCTGGTGGACCGGCCCGCGAAGGCCCCGGCCGCCGCCGAGACGGAAGCCCCCGCCGAGACGAAGTCCGAGGGCTAGCCGCCCTTCGTTCCATGCCGGGTTCTTCCTTCGGGAAGGCCTGGCTGGAGCCGAGAAAGCACAAAGGGCGCCTTCCCGGCTTGGGAGGGCGCCCTTCGTGTTTCAGGCCGCGGGGTGGGCCGGGGCTACTTCCTTGGCGCGCGAAGGCGCTCCCATTCGATTTTCAGGTCCTCGGTGAGGTCGGCGTTGTCGTCCGCGCTGCGCATCTTCAGCGACTGGAAGCGCAGGTCCGCCGGCGCGGTGGTGCCGCCCGCGCCCAGCAGCTGCCGTGGCGTGATGGTGACGAACGCCCCGGGCTGCACCTCGGCCACCGCCGCCCGGTACTGCTCGTTCACGGTGATGGTGACGTCGCGCCAGACGTCCTTGCTCTCGTTCCAGATGGTGACGGAGGGCCGATCCAGCTTGTCGCTGAGCACGATGCGCGCGTCCATGTCGCCCGTCTCCACGGAGCGGCCCGGACAGGCGATGGCGAAGCTGGCCACGGACAGCATCACCCAGCCCGCGACGATGCCGGCCTTGTACTTGAAGAAGCGGTCGCTCGCGCGGAAGTCCGCCAACTGCTCCTTGAGGATGGAGAAGCCGTTGAGGACGACGTTGGAGGCTTCAGAGGCGACGCGCTTGCCCAGCGGGCCTTCCGCCTTCTGCTTCTCCAGGGGCTCCACGCGCGCGGCGCTCACGGCGCGCGCGTGGAGCCCCTGGAGAAGCAGAAGGCGGAAGGCCCGCTGGGCAAGCGCGTCGCCTCTGAAGCCTCCAACGTCGTC
>SECN01000098.1 GCA_004173515.1 Myxococcaceae bacterium
CAGGCAGGGCAGGGGACGCACCCGGTTCTCCAGCACCAGCGCGCCGAAGGGGAACTCCACCCGCCGGGCACACCCGCCGGCCACCAGGAACTCCGCCGGCAGCGGGTTGGGCAGGGAGATGAGCTGCAGGTCGCGCTTCTCCTGCGCGACGAGCTCCAGCACCAGCGCCATGGGCGCCCGGCCCAGCATGAACCCCCCGGCCGCCAGCCACGCGCCGTTGGGGATGGAGGCCACGGCCTCCGACAGGGAACACCACCGGGCGCGGTTCACTGGGGCTCCTCGCCGGAGGCGGCGCGCGGCACCATGCGCAGCGGCGCGGAGGCGTTCGCGTCCGTGGAGGCGGCGGCCGTGGAGAGGCCGGGGAGGATCATCGCCACCATGCCGTCGGCGATCTGCTCCTCCGTCAGGCGGCCGTCTGGCTTGAACCACTTGTAGACCCAGAGGACCATGCCCAGGAACGAGAAGGCCGCGACCGTGGGGTCCACGCCGGGCAGCAGGCCCTGGCGGCTGGCATCCGCGAACGCGCCCTCCAGGAAGCGCACGTAGCGCTTCTTGCGCCGGTCGATGAACTCTCTCGGCTCACCGGTGAGCGTGGCGTGCTCGTGGAGGATGATGATGACCTCCTTGCTGCGGCCGCTCGTCACCAGGTGGATGTTGTGGCGCATGCACTGGCGCAGGCGCTCGACGGGGTCCACCACGTCCTGCACGGGCGCGAGGACCTGCTCCTCGAACACGTCCATGCCGTAGTTCATGATGGCGAAGAGCAGCTGCTCCTTGTTCTGGATGTGGTGGTAGAGCCCCGCCTTCGTCATCCGGCACGCGGCGGCGATCTCCTGCATCGACGTGCCCTCGTAACCCCGCTCGCAGATGAGCCGGGCCGCCGTCTCCAGGATGGTCCGGTACCGCTCGCCCTCGTCCGGTTTGCGCCCCGTGGGTGTCACGCGTGCTCTCCTTGCCGACGTCCGTCGCCAGCGCCGGGATGGACCACCTACCGACCGGTAGGTCACCGCTGCCTACCGACCGGTAGGTAGCATTGGCCGACGCACGTCGTCAACGGGCAAGTACCGGAGGGCAGGTGGGACAAAAGGCCCTGTAAACAAGGACTTGGGACGACTTGTCAGGTTAGGTTGCGGGGGCGTCCATGCGGTCCACCCTCCTGCCCATCCTGCTGTTGTGCGCCGCGCTGGCCAGCGTGGGGGTGGGGGTCTGGACGCTGGTGAAGCGCAGTCGCACCACCCTGGTGGAGCAGTTCGCGGTGGACCGGCAGAAGCAACTGGATGAGGCCGTGGGGGGTGTCACCGACTCGCTGGAGGAGGTGGGCAAGAACCTGCGCTTCGCCGGGGAGTTGATGTCCCAGCCGGGGAGCCTCGCGGAGCACCGGCGGGAGCTGCGCGCGCTGCTGGAGGCGGTGGGCCAGTACAAGGCCATCGCGGCGTACGACGGCGACGGCGTGGAGCGGCTGTTGTTGTTGGACCGGCGTCCGGACGCGATGGTGTCGCGCGAGGGGCTGGTGCCGGAGATGGGGGAGACGGCGAGGCGCGCGCTGCTGCGGCCTCCCGGCGACCTCACCACGTCGCCCATCCTGGACGCGGCGAACGGCGGCTGGTTGCGCATCCTCGCCACGGCGCTGCCCGCGACGGACGGCAAGCCGGAAGGCGCGGTGGCGGTGCTGGTGGACACGGAGTCGTTCTTCGCGCCGCTGCGCATCGTCACGTCGGACCTGGAGGCGCGGATGCTGCTCGTCGGCACGCATGGGCAGCCCACGCCCGCGAGCGACGCGGGGCTCGCGGAGTGGTTCGGCAAGGTGGCGCAGAAGGACGCGGGCGTGCCCGGCTTCGCGTTTCTCGTCTCGCGCCTGAAGGCCGGGGCGCGCGGCATGCTGCCCCTGTCCGAGCAGGAGGCGGAGCGGCTGGGGCTGGGGCGCGCGGAGGTGGTGGCCGTCTACACGCCCATCCGCATGCGCGGTGGCAGCCATTGGGCGGTGGCGACGCTGGTGTCCACTGCGGCGCTTCGCTCACATGAGCAGTCATTGGTGGTGCGGCTGTTGGGCGCGGGCGGTCTGGTGGCCTTCTTCCTGGTGGCCTTCGCGGTGTACGTGGTGCTGGCCCGGCGGCGCGCGGTGGCGCTGCGCGAGAGCCGGCGTCACGCGGCGCAGCTCGCCGCGCTGCATGATCAGACGCGAAAGATTTTGGATCACATCCCCACGGGCGTGCTGGCGCTGACGGCGGACGGGCGGATCCGCTCCGTCAATCAGGCGCTGCGCTCCCGCGTGCCCGGCAACGTCACCGGAGCGCTGTTGGCGTCCGCGTTCCCGGGCGCCCCGGCGCCGGTGCTGGAGCGACTCTCCGCGCTGGTGGCGTCCGCGCTCCAGGAGGACCGGCCGCTGAGCCTGCTGGGCGAGCCGCTGGCGCTCTTCGGGGAGGAGGGCACGTACAACCTGCACGCGGTGCCGGTGACGGCGGGGGCGCCGGAGGAGGAGGTCCGGGCGCTGCTGGTGGTGGAGGACCTGAGCGACGTGCGCGCGCTGGAGACGAAGCTGCTGCGCGCGGAGAAGCTGGCCACGGTGGGCGTGCTCGCCGCGGGGATCGCGCATGAGATCGGCACGCCGCTGGGCGTGGTGCGCGGCCGCGCGGAGTACGTGCAGGGGAAGCTGGGCCCGTCGCATCCCCAGGGGCCGGGCGTGGGCGTCATCATCGAGCAGATCGACCGCGTGAGCCGCACGCTGCGCCAACTGCTGGACTTCTCGCGCCTCCAGCCCGCGATGGTGCGGCCGGTGGCGCTGGAGCCGCTCGCTCGCAGCGTGCATGAGCTGCTGCGCGTGGAGGCGGAGCGGCGGCAGGTGTCGCTGACGCTGGACGTGCCGGAGTCGGTGCCGGCGCTGGCGGCGGACGCGGATCAGCTCCAGCAGGTGCTGCTCAACCTCACGCTCAACGCGTGCGATGCATGCAGCGAGGGCGGCAGGGTGGAGGTGTCCGCCTCCGCCCTGGTGGGCCCGGAGGAGGGGGCCTGGGGACTGGTGGCGCTTACCGTGCGCGACGACGGGTGCGGGATTCCGAAGGAGCGCCTCAACCAGGTGTTCGACCCCTTCTTCACCACGAAGAAGCGCGGGCAGGGCACGGGGCTGGGGCTGACGATGGTGGCCCACGTGGTGCGCAACCACGGAGGCCGGGTGGAACTGGAGAGCACGCCAGGGCAGGGCACGCGGGTCACGGTGCTGTGGCCGGTGGCGCGCGCCGTGCCCGAGGAACGACATGCCGAACGACAAGCCGGCTGACGCACGCATCCTGGTCGTGGACGACCATGTGGAGATGGGGCGCATGCTCCAGGAGCCGCTGGCCGACGCGGGCTGGACGGTGGACCTGGCCACGGGCGGCGCGGAGGCGCTGACGCTGATCCGCTCGCGTGTGTACGACGCGGTGTTGACCGACCTGCGCATGGAGAAGGTGGACGGCCTGGACGTGCTGGCCGCCGCGCGCGCGGTGGATCCGGAGCTGCCGGTGCTGTTGATGACGGCCTTCGGCGGGGTGGAGAGCGCGGTGGAGGCGATGCGCCGGGGCGCGTACCACTACTTCACCAAGCCCTTCCGCCTGGACGAGGTGCGGCTGTACCTGGGCCGCGCGCTGGAGGACCGCCGGCTGCGCGCGGAGCACCGGGCGCTGAAGCAGGCATCGCAGGAGCGCTCCGGCATGGGCGCGCTGGTGGGGAAAAGCGCTCCCATGCGCGGGATGTATGAACTCATCGACCGGGTGGCGCACGCGGCGGCCCCGGTGCTGCTGCGCGGTGAGAGTGGCAGCGGCAAGGAACTGGTGGCCCGCGCGCTGCACTTCGAGGGCCCACGCGCGCCCGGTCCCTTCGTGGCGGTCAACTGCACCGCGCTGCCGGGGCCGCTGTTGGAGAGCGAGCTGTTTGGCCACGTGAAGGGCGCCTTCACCGGGGCGACGTCGGTGCGGCGCGGCCTGTTCGTGGAGGCGCACGGGGGCACGCTGTTCCTGGATGAGATTGGCGACATGCCCACGGAACTCCAGGCGCGGCTGTTGCGCGTGCTGGAGGACGGCGAGGTGCGCGCGGTGGGGTCGGACGCGCACCGCACGGTGGATGTGCGCGTGGTGGCGGCGACGCACCAGGACCTGGAGGCGCGCGTACGGGAAGGGCGCTTCCGCGCGGACCTGTTCTACCGGCTCAACGTCGTCACGCTGCGGGTACCCTCGCTGAAGGAACGGCGCGAGGACATTCCCCAGTTGGTGGAGCACTTCACCGCGCGCTCCCGGGCACGCAATCCGCGCTCGCGTGTGACGGCGCTGTCACCGGAGGTGGTGGCCGCGCTGGGCGCCATGCCCTGGCCGGGCAACGTGCGCGAACTGGAGAACCTGGTGGAGCGGCTGGTGGTGCTGGTGCCCCGGGAGACGGTGGAGCTGGACGACCTGCGGCCCCATGCTCCGATTCCCGAGCCGGAAGCGAGTCCGCTCGCGCTGGCGCAGGAGGGCGTGTGGACCCTGCGTCGGCTGGAGGGCGAGTACATCCACTGGATGGTGCAGCACTGCGGCGGCAACAAGACCCGCGCCGCGGAGCTGCTGGGCATCGACGTGTCCACCATCCACCGCCGTGAGCGGGAGCGGTCGTCCTGATGTGATGCGTGGCTTGGATTCTCAAGGGGGAAGCTGACTTGAATGAGCGTGCACCGTTGTCGCTGGCGCAGCGTGAAGCCGCGCTGAAGGACGTCCTGGGGGCGGACTCCGATGCCATGATTGAAGCCTCGAAGCGCCTGTCATCCGATCGCTCGACGACTTCGACGCTGCTTGCGATGCTCGAGACCGAGCGCCGGGTGGAGACCCGGCATGCGCTGCTCTACGCGCTCTCCTGGCATGGCGATCTCGGGATCTGGGATCTCCTGGTCTCCATCCTTGCGGACCTGCGGGAGGCTCCCAGGGTGCGGGGGCAAGCCGCGGAGGGACTGTCCTACCTGTTCATGTCAGTGAGGACGGACTCGCGGGACTTCGAAGTGGCGGTCCACGCGCTGCGCGACGCTTTGAAGGATTCTTCGCCCGAGGTCCGCTATTGCGCCGTCAATGCCCTGGGCGGGACAGGGCACCTGCCGCTCATCCCAGTGCTTCAGGAGATGCGTGAGGATCGGACCCCGGTCCCTGGCTGGATGGGCAGTGTTGGTGAGGAGGCCTCAAGGGCCATCGAAGCGCTCGAAGGGCTGCACCGGATGCGCCTCAAGAACGGACGTTGACCCCTGACGGCCGGTGAGTCTTCAGGACGAGCGGGAGGGCGGGTACTCCCGGGACACCATGGGGCACCTGGGAGCCTCTTCATCCCAATCAGGCGGGCGCAGGGTTGCTTCGGGTCCCGGAGGGCCTGACGGCTTGACGTGCGCGATGGACGGACCCATCGGATGAAGATGCGTTCTTCTCCGCCACGCAGGACCGACGCGTCCTGGAAGATGCTCGTCCTCGCCTTCACCGCCGTCGTGGGGAGCTTCTTCGCGACGAGCTTCATCGTGCAGCGCTCCTCCTCCGCGGTGGGCGAGCTGTCCGAGGACATCATCTACAACTCGGCGCCGAGCATCGAACACCTGGCGCTCGTTCGCAGGTCGGTCCTGGAGGTCGAGCTGCTGCTCGCTCGGTTCATCAATGAAACCCAGCGTCGGCCCGAGCTGGGTCGGGAGCTGGACGCGGCCCTGATCCAGGCCCGTCGGGGCCTGAGCGGGTACATGGCGCTCACGGCCTTTCCCGGCGAAGAGGCGGTGCGGATGGACATCCAGGAGTCCTGGCTGCGCTTCGACAACGCCGTCGCTCGCGCGCGCACCCTCGCGGAGTCGAACCCGGACGCCGGCAGGGGAGCGCTGTTCGACCAGGAGGTGGACCCTCCGGGCCGGCACCTCCTGGAGGACGTCACGCGCTCCATTGAATACAACGCGGTCCGGGGCCGGGAGCTGGCGGAGCGCATCCGGGAGACCCGACGGCGGACCCTGGGGCTCGCGACGGGCCTCAACGCGGTCTGCGGCATCCTGGCCGGCGTGGTGGCGTGGCTGCTCCATCGTGAACTCCAGGCCCGGCGTGCGCTCTCCGACGAGCACACGCGGTTCCTCGAAACGCGCGCCGAGGAGATGGAGCAGTTCGCGGGCCGCGTCGCGCACGACATCCGCAACCCGCTGTCCTCGGCCCGGCTGTCCGCCGAGATCGCGATGCGCAAGAGTCCGGACGACGCGGCCCGCGCACCCCTCCAGCGCATCATCCGGAGCTTGTCCCGCGCGGACGCCATCACGGGCGCGCTGCTCGACTTCGCGCGCTCCGGCGCGAGGCCGGACCCCGGGGCCCGGACCGAACCCAGGGCCGTGATCGCGGACCTGCTGGTCGGCTTCGAGGCGGAGGCAGAGCAGGCCGGCATCCAGCTTGATTGCGAGCCGGTTCCCCCGGTCCTCGTCGCGTGCAGCACCGGGGTCTACCTGAGCCTGCTCGGCAATCTGGTGCGCAACGCCATCAAGTACATGGGTGATTCGCCCACCCGCCGCATCCACGTCCGGGTGGTGGAGGAGGGCGCCATGATTCGCACGGACATCCACGACACGGGCCCGGGCATCGCCCCGGAGAACCTGCCCTCGCTGTTCGAACCGTACTTCCGCGCGCACGGTGGCGTCGCCGAGGGGCTCGGGTTGGGGCTCGCGACCGTCAAGAAGCTCGCGGAGGGCCACGGGGGGCACGTCGGCGTCACGTCCGAGCCGGGGATGGGAAGCACGTTCTGGTTCGAGCTTCCGCGGGCGGGCTCCTCCTGGGACTCCGCCCCGACGCACGACGCTCCCGCGTCCACTCACCGACACTGAGGGCGGAGGCGTCCCCCGGGCGCCCTTCGCGCCAGACCTGTCCGACTGTCGGACCAGTTCGCGCCACCTGGAGCCGGGGGCTGCCCCGCCCACCGGCCGCTGGCCTCCCGCTCTGGCAATCCGCCACACCCTGCTGGCGGATTGCCACGGTCGGGAGGTGATCACTCGTCGGCCCCCGGGGACGGTAGCCCCGGCATGAAGGTTGCTGTGGTCTGGGGACGTGGCGTCCCTGCGCACAACCCGGGCCTTGCTGCTCGGTGCGGATGAGTCCCTGGCATCGTTGCTGGCGGACGTGCTGGGTGACCTGGGCATCGCCCTGTTCCTGGATGCGGCGGACGCAGCGCGGCCGGATCTGGTGCTGGCGCACGTGGAGCGCGGGGAGGCCATCCTCCCGGTGCTGATGCGCGCCCGGGCCTGCGCCGCCGCCGTGCCCATCCTCGTCCTGCTGCCCTTCGCGGATGAGCGCCTGGTGTCCCGCGCCCTGTGTCAGGGGGCCCGGGCATGTTTCGCGCTGGGCCGTCCGCTCGATGAGCTGCGCGCCGTCCTTCGCACGCAATTTCCCTCGTTGGAGACCACCCATGGGTGAACCAATGGCCGTCGTCACCGTGCTGCGCCCCGTCGTCCCCGTCCGTGAGCGTGAAGTCGAGCAGCGCCGGCCAGCGTCTCCTCCGGACGCGGTGGACTCCGGGGAGCCGTCGCTCTTCCAGGCGGGACAGGTGCGCGTCACCCGCGAGCGGCTGGTCGTGGGCGGCCGGGCCTGGGCCCTGCGCGACGTGCGGCAGGTGGACACCGTGCGCCGCACGCCGAAGCTGTGGCCGTACCTGCTCGCGGTGGGCCTGGGCGGGGCGGTGGGGCTGCCCCTCCTGTCCTGGCTGTCCGTCACCGTCACGGCGATGCAGGGCGCCTTCGAGGTGGGGCTCGCCGTCACCGCGCTGGGCCTCTTCTCCTCCATCGCCGCGCTGCTGCTGGTGGAGGAGACGCACTACCTGGTGCTGGGCCTGCCGGGCGGGGCGCGTCGCGTCTTCGGCAGCCGCGACGCGCAGCTCATCGCGCGGCTTGCGGGGACGGTGCGGCAGGCGCGTCCGCACGCGTGAGGCTGTCGCGCACCTGGGCGACGATTTCGAAGGAGCGCAGCCGCGCGGCGTGGTCGTGGATCTGCGCGGTCACCATCAGCTCGTCCGCGCCCGTTTGCGCGAGGAGGTCCTGGAGGCCCTCGCGCACGCTGGCGGGGGAGCCCACCACGGTGCACGCCAGCATGTGTTCGATCTCCGCGAGCTCCATCTCGTTGAGCTGACCGTCCATGCTGTCCACCGGTGGCAGCAGCGGGCCCGGGCGGCCCCGGCGCAGGTTGATGAAGGCCTGGAGCAGGGACGTGAAGAGGCGCTGGCCCTCCGCGTCCGTGTCCGCCGCGAAGACGTTCACGCCGATCATCGCGTACGGCTTCTTGAGCACGTCCGACGGACGGAACTGGGTGCGGTACAGGTGCAGCGCGCTCATCATCTGCGCGGGCGCGAAGTGCGACGCGAAGGCGAAGGGCAGGCCCATGGCGGCGGCCAGCTGCGCGCTGAAGGTGCTGGAGCCCAACAGCCACAGGGGCACGTGCAGGCCCGCGCCGGGCACCGCGCGCACGGCCTGTCCCGGCGTGGGGTCCTTGAAGTAGCCCTGCAGCTCCACCACGTCCTGCGGGAAGGTGTCCGCGGAGCCCATCAGGCTGCGGCGCAGGGCGTGCGATGTGCGCTGATCCGTGCCGGGCGCGCGGCCCAGGCCCAGGTCGATGCGGCCGGGGTAGAGCGTCTCCAGCGTGCCGAACTGCTCCGCGATGACGAGCGGCGCGTGGTTGGGCAGCATGATGCCGCCCGCGCCCACGCGGATCTTCTTCGTGCCCCCCGCGACGTGCCCGATGACCACCGACGTGGCCGCGCTCGCGATGCCCGTCATGTTGTGGTGCTCCGCCAGCCAGAAGCGCTGATAGCCCCAGTCCTCCGCGTGGCGGGCCAGGTCCAGCGTGCAGCGAAGGGCAAGGCCAGCGTCGCCCCCCGAGATGACGGGCGACAGGTCGAGTACGGAGAAGGGAATCATCGTCGGGGTCCCGGTGGCGGAAAAGAAGCCCTTCGATAGCCGGGGCCCCCGCGACTTTCACGCCATTGACGCATCCGGCGCCCCCCGGGACTGCTGGCGGGGGCTCGCCCTCCGATTAGAAGAGCTTGACGAAGAGCAGCGTGGCGGCCCCCCGGGCGCTCGTCAGGCCCGTGGCTGAGTCACAGCCCGCGTCCAGGTCGGCGGTGACATAGGTCACGGTTCGGACCACGTTCGCGCCGGAGAACCTGCCCGCGGAGACGACGCCGGTGAAGGTCTGCACCGTGCGCGCTCCCTGCACCTCCACCTTCTGCGCGCTCATCCTCAGGGTGGACGTCTCATTCGGCCCCCACGTGAGGGTCGTCTGGGTGGGGCCTGGGTCCAGGGGATGGGAGCAGAAGCCCCCAGGAGCCGGCCCCGTCGCGGCCAGCGTCGGAGAGCCGACCGACCCGCCCAGGAGTAGCGTGCAGTCGAACTGACCGGTGGTGGTGACGGTGACGGGCCGGGGCGTGCGGGTCAGCCCCGGGGTGTACGTTGTCCGGGTGTTGCCCCCGACGGGATCCCCCTCCAGGCACACCACCACCGTCGGGCCTGGTGCCTTCTCCGTGGCCGGAGGAGGTGTCGCGGGCGCTTCGGGGGCGGCCGCGCGCGCTTCGAGAAGGCCTCCCACGGCGAAGCCCGCGACCGCGCTGAGCAGCAACCGCGACATGAACGACGGACGACGCTTCAGGTGGTTCTTCATGGGCCCCCCGATGTGGGACTTCATCGGAGGTATTCCGAGGAAGCAGGGAGTCCAGGTTCGTCAGCCTAAACCCGTGGGACAAGCCGGGTCCGGGGGACAGCGCACTGGCGCGCGGCAGACAGACCTTCAAGCGCGCACATGCGCCGTGTGCGGGGGGCGCGTCAGTCGCGGCCGGTGCCCGGGCTCCGGTCCGGCTTCGCTCGGGCGAGCGCGGCGTGGGCCCGCGACAGCGTGCCGTGCGGATCCTCCTCGCCCTGCACCGTCACGGCGATGGAGACCCGCTCGGGCACGCCGGGCACGTCGTGGAACTGCTGACGCACCGCCTCCGCGCCCACCGCGTCCGCTCCCGGCAGCGCGAGCAGGAAGGTGTCCCCGGTCCACCTCACCGCGAACCCTGGCGGGGGACACAGTCCGTCCGCGCGGCGGGCCAGCTCGCGCAGGGCGACATCGCCTGCGTCGAAGCCGCGCGCGCGGTTGATGGCGCCCAGCTCCACCAGGTCCACCAGCACCAGGCTGAAGGGCAGGCCTTCACGGCGGCAGCGGCCAACCTCCTTGGACAGGCGCTCCTCGCCCACGCGCCGGGTGTCCAGGCCGGTGAGCGCGTCCTGGCGCAAGAGGCCCTCGCGCTCCCCCTTCACGTCGGTGCCGATGCGCAGGTCCATCAGCGACAGGAGCTGCGCGACGCCTCCGGGCACCACGAAGGGCCGCGCCACCCAGCGCACCACGCGCGGCCGGGGGCGCTCCAGCGTGAGCGTCAGGTGCAGCCCGCGCGAGGCCTCCGCCGCGAGGTCCAACTGGCGCAGGGTGCCGCCCGGATCCGCGCTCAGGTTGGCGACATGCTGGCACAGCGCATCGAAGGGCATGCCCGACAGCCGCTCCTCGGGCAGCCCCATCAGCTCCGCCAGCGCCGCGTTGGCGGCGTAGGGCTTGCGGCCCGGTGCCACCACCAGCACCGGCACGTCCAGGGCGCGCACGGCTTCGCGCACCAGGGCCAGGGCGCTCGCCTCCGTGAGCACCGGCTCCGACTGGCCCCCCGCGCGCGGCGGCGCCGGGCGGACCCGGCCGCTGGACTGGGTGTGCTCCAGACTCTGGGCCACGCGGCCCGCGAGCTCCCGCAGCGCCGCGAGGTCCTCCGGGCCCAGCATCAACGGCCGCGTGTCGATGACGCACAGCGAGCCCAGCACGTCGCCGCTGGCGGTGATGAGGGGCGCGCCCGCGTAGCTGCCGACGATGCCGTCGCGCACCAGGGGGTTGTCGCGGAACACCGGGTGGCGCGTGGCGTCCGGCACCACCATGGCCTCGCGGCCCTGCACCACGTGGTGGCAGAAGGCCCAGTCGCGCGGCGTGCCCCGGTCCCGGGCCAGCGAGCCCGTCAGGCCCACGTGGGCCTTGAACCACTGGCGGTCGCCCAGCACCAGCGTGAGGAGCGCGACGGGCACGCCGAACGCCTGGGCCACCTCGGAGACCAGCTCCTGCAACTGCGCGTCGGGCGGGCCGGGATCCACCAGCTTCAGCTCGTCGATGCGCGCCAGGCGCTGCTTCTCCTCCTCGGCGCTGGACTCCAGCAGGCCTCCGCCGGCGAGTTGCCCCGCGAGCGCGCGCCGGACGCCGTCGCGCATCGCCTCCGGGCCCGAGCGCCGGCTCAGCAGCGCGTGGATGCCCAGCGCGTCCTTGAGCTGCCACGCGCGCACGCGCAGCTCGTCGAAGGCCGTCACCACCACCACCGCCATGCCGCCCGCGTCCGAGCGTCCACGCAGCCACGCCAGCAGCGCGAACCCGTCCACCCTGGGAAGGGCCAGGTCCGTCACCAGCAGCGTCGGGGCCCCGCGCTGGCGCACCCACTCCTGGGCCTCCGCGCCGTCGCGCGCGACCACGCCCTCCAGCCCCTCCTGGGTCGCGAGCGCGAGCAGCGCCGTGGCGCGGTGCGAGTCCGGTTCGGCGATGAGTGCGTAGCGCGGCATGGTCCATGCCCATGGTGCCACGCCAGCCCCCCCTTCGTACCAGTGCCCCTTCGTCCAGGCGGGCCCGTCCCGGTTGGCCAACGGACGGCAAGGGCGCCGGCCGCGTCACCGCCAGGACGTTCGGATTACCTGCGTGGATCGCCTGGCAGGGAGCGCGAGGACTCCGCGCCCTCGGCGGGGTTCGGCCCTCCCGGAGGCGGGAGGGGGGACTCGCCCGGGAAGCGTCCGAAGAGCCGCTTGAGGGCGCCGCGCTGCCGTTGCAGGTCCTCGGTGCGCGCCACGGACTCCGCCAGCGTCACCAGCGCGAGCCCGACGACGCCGGGCAGCAGGGGCAGCACCCAGCCGATGTCCGCCAGCAGCCAGCCCACGAAGGCCGTGTGCGCGACGACGAGCAGCGCGGCCTGTCCCACCACCGCGCCCATGGTCCGCGCGCGTCCCCGCCGCCACAGCAGCAGCGCCAGCACCAGCGCCGTCTCCAGCACGCCCGTGAGCGCCGCCCGCCCCGTGGAGCGCAGCACCCGGCCGGAGCGCAGGTTGTCCATCGCGAACGCGTGGATCTCCACGCCCGGCACCGCGAGCTGGCCGGGCAGGGTGCTCTGGCCATGCAACCCCGTGGCGGTGACGCCCACGAAGACGGCCTTGTCCCGCAGCGCCAGGTCCAGCCCCACCGACGACGGCCCCGCGAGCAGCACGTCCGCCAGGCTCACGCGTGGCAACCAGTCCGGCGAGGGCAGCCGCATCAGGGGCGCCCCGTCGTCGGTGGCCGCCACGCGCAGCAGCGCTTCGGACCGCTCCGGCCACAGGCGCAGCGCGGTCGCCAGCGCCAGGGACGGCCACGCGCGCCCGCCCACCTCCACCGCGTAGGGGTAGCGGCGGATGACGCCGTCCGAGTCCACCAGCACGTTCAGCGTCCCGCTGCCCCAGGCGGTCATCCGCAGCGGCGCCAGGTTCATGGAGAGCCCCGTCGCCTTCAGCCGCAGGCCCTCGGCGGGCAGGGCCACCGGGGCCAGCGTGTCCCCTTCGCCGGGGACCGCGCCGCCCTCGTCCGTCAGCGCCATGCTGCCCAGCACGACGGTGCCCAGCCCGGAGAAGGTCTCCGCGAGCCGCGCATCGCCGTCCTGCGCGTGCATCCGCGCCTCCAGCTCGGAGACCAGCTTCGCGCCCTCGGGCAGCTCCGCGAGCCCCGAGGCGCGCAGGCGCTCCAGCACGTCCTCGCCCAGGTCCAGCGCGTCGCGGGACTCCGGCTGGTCGAAGAGGATGTCCACCACCACCGCGGAGGGGCGCTGCGCCTGGAGCGCCTGGAAGACCCGGGCCCAGGTGGCGCGCGACAGCGGCCAGCGCTCGCCCAGCGCCGCGAGCGCGCGGTCGTCCACCTCCACCAGCACCAGGTCGGCCGTGGTGGGCAGGGGCGACAGCAGCCGGCTCACCGCCAGGTCGTACAAGGCGCGCTCGCCCAGGCCGGGCGCGCCGCCCATCACCGCCGAGCCCACCGCGAGCAGCAGGCCCACGCCAGCGCCCAGCCCCCGCAGCACGGCGGGTGAGGACAAGAGGGGGAGGGGACCGCGCGCAGGTGGGCTCATCTCATCCAGGGACGTCGAAGCTGAAGATTTTCGAGGGGTAGCCTACGAAGCCGTCCGCGTCCACCGCCAGCACCCGCCAGAACCACTTGCCCGGCCCCGGCGCCCCGCCCGAAAGCGTCGGCGTGGCCGACTCCTGGACCCTCACGTCGCCCGCGAAGTCCGCCGAGGATGCCACCTCCACCCGGTACACCTTCGCCCCGGCCACCCCCTTCCAGACAAGCGCGGGCACCGTCGGGTACACGCCGCCTCGGGGCTGCTCCAGCACCGGGGCCGCCAGCAGGGCCCGGGGCGCCTCCGGCGGCTGGGCCGGCTTCGCCCGCGAACCGTAGCCCGCGCCCACGTCCACCGACGCCGCGTCCACGCCCAGGGCCACCTTGCCCTCCAGCGTCTCCACGCGGCTGGTGCCGTCCTCCTGCTGCACCACCCGGAAGCGCGTGCCCCGCACGCCGGCCACCGCGCCGCGCGTGCGCACCTCGAAGACGGAGCCCTTGCCCCCGGGCGCCGCCTCCGTCTCCACCGTGCCGCGCACCAGGTCCAGCAGCACCTTGCGCTGGCGCTCCGCCGTCAGCTCCAGCGTGCCCAGCCGCACCGCGCTCTCCGGCGACAGGAACACGCCGCTGCCATCCGCCAGCGACAGCTCCGCGCGGCCGTCCTTGCCCGTCGTCACGAGCTCGCCCGCGTACAGCGAGTCGCCCGCCAGGCGCGAGCGCAGCGCCGTGTCCCCGGGCCCCGCGGACACCGGCCCGCTGGCCGTGCGCAGCCTCGCCACCGCCGGCTGGGTGGGGCGCTCCACGTACGCGAGCTGCAACTGTCCCGGCGCGTCGGGGATGCCCGGGGGCGCCACGAAGGACACCCGCGTGCGGGGAACGCCCGCGGCCACCAGCACTTCCGCGGCCGCCTTCGCCACCGCGAGCCCCTGGCCATCCAGGCGCTGCGCGTCCGGCAGCTTCGCGGCCACGGTGAGGCTCCGGATGGCGGGACGGGCCTTCACGGCCTCCGCCACCTCGCGCAGGCACGCCTCGGTCCGGGCGCCCTGGGGTTCCAGCAGGCGGCCCGTCGTCAGACGTCCATTGTCGAAGCCCAGGCCTCCGCAGGCGCTGTCCGCCTCCGCGGCGGCTCCCACGACGGGTGACGCCATGAGCGCCAGGGTCAGCATCAGCGACGGGGTGCTTGCCCTCACGGCGCCACTCCTTCCGCCGTGTCGGCGGTCTTCACGATGTTGAACTCCACGCGCCGGTTGTTCTCGCGGCCGAGCGGCGTGTCGTTGGTGTCCACCGGCTTCGACTCACCGTAGCCCACCGCCTCCAGGCGCATCCCGGAGATTCCCCCCTTCATCAGCCAGTCGCGCACGTTGTTCGCGCGCCGCTGGGACAAATCGAGGTTCTTCGCGTCGTCGCCCTGGCTGTCGGTGTGGCCTTCCACGCGGATGCGCTCCAGCTCCGGGTGCGTCCGCAGGATGGACACCACCTGCTGCAACAGCGGGAAGGACTTCGGCAGGATGACGTCCTTGCCGGTGGCGAAATACACCTTGTCCAGGATGACGATGCGTGAGCCCTCCAGGCGCACCTTGGACTCGCCCTTGTCCGGGCAGCCGTCGTCGTCCTTCACGCCGTTGATGATCTCCGCCTCCAGCGGGCACTGATCCCGCGCGTCGGGGATGCCGTCGCGGTCGTTGTCCGGATCCGGGCAGCCGTCCTCGTCCTCGAAGCCATCCAGGTCCTCCGGCGCGGCCGCGCAGCGGTCCTCCGTGTCCGGGATGCCGTCGCCATCCATGTCCGCCGGCGCGGGCGGCAGGCTGAGCGCGGGCGGGGGCGGGGCGCCCTCCACCGGGGGCTTCGCCTCCGGCACCGAGTCCGGGCAGCCATCGTCGTCGCGGTAGCCGTTCACCGTCTCCGGGTCCATGGGGCACACGTCGCTCACGTCGGGGATGCCGTCGTGGTCGTCGTCGGGATCCAGGCAGCCGTCGTCGTCCTGGAAGCCGTCGAAGTCCTCCGGGCCCAGCGCGCAAGCAGGCGCGGGCTTCGGGCCTCCGGGCGTGAACGTCAAGCCCGCGAGGATGCGGAAGGAGGGCGTGCCGTAGCCGCGCGTCAGGCCGGGGCCGGCGCCCACGTGCGCGGCGAACCCGTTGGCGAAGCGGTACTTCACCGCGCCCAGGACCTCCAGGGGGACCTCCTCCGCGTTGGACTCCTTCAGGCCCACCGCGCCCGCGAGCGTGGCCTGGGCGGACAGTCCTTGCGTCACCGGCACCTCCGCGCCCACGCCGAACGCGAACTCGTTGCCCACGCGCAGGTTGCGCAGCTGTTCCGTCTGGCGCAGGTTGACGCCCACGTTGGCCAGCAGCCGCAGATGGGGCGTGGCCCACTCACCGGCGATGCGCGGCTGGAAGGTGAGCCCGTCCGAGCCCAGGAAGTTCGAGCCGCCGGCGGTGGGCAGCGTGAAGGGCGCCAGCACCGCGAGGTTCAGCGAGCCTTGCGACAGCAGCGCCAGCTTGGGCACCACGCGAAGGTCGCCCAGGCCCGTCTTGCCCACGCCGTTGGCGAACGACTCCGCCACCGCGCCCGCAGGCTCCGAACCGGTGGTCGTCACCGGCAGCACCACGCCCACCTCCAACCGGTCGAAGAGGGACACCGCGCCCATCAGGTCCAGGGAGAGCTGCCGCTCCACGATGTGGTAGACGAACGCGTCCTCGCGCGGGTCATAGAAGTTGAGCGGCAGGTGCGCGTAGTTGAGCGACGCGCCCACGTTCCACGTCTTGTGCGGCGCGACGCGGGCGCTGTTCAGCCCCAGCACGTCGTAGGCGCCCGGCCCCGGCTTGTACTGCTGCACGTCGATGGCCTGCGACACCGTGGGCTGGGCCTCCGCCCGCGACGCTGCGCCCAGCGTCAGGCCCACCGCCACGCTCAGCACCAGGCTCCGCCACCCGGAGGACGGCACGGCCATCTCAACCGGGGCCTCCGTGCCGCGCTTCACTTCGATGCCGTCGCAGACACCGTGCTGCTCGCTGTCCATGGGATCCAGATCCGTTTCGTTCGTGTCGCGCGCGCCAGGGGCGTCCGCGTCCGCCTCGCCGTCCCCGAGGCCGGCATTGTCGCTGTCGGGGTCGCGCCCGTCGATGAAACCGTCGCCGCCGGTGTCCACCCGCCTGTCCGGCAGGCCCGCTGGCGTGGGACGCGGCGCGAAGGCCCGCTCGGAGCGCCGAAGACGCTTCAAGCCGGCCCTGCGCGTGGCTCAGTGCGGCGCCAGCAACTGTGAGACGTGCTCCGCCAGCTCCGGCAGCGGCTGGGGCTTGCTCAGCACCAGGTCCACCCCCAGCGCCCGGGCCCGCCGCCCCAGCTCCGGGCTGGCGAACGCCGTCAGCAATACCATGCGCGTGGCGGGGGAGGCCTCCCGCAACCGCTCCGCGATGACGAGCCCTTCCTCGGACAACGTCCCACTCAGGCGCAGATCGCTGATCACCAGGTCGTAGTGCCCGTGCGTCACGCGCTCCAGGGCCCCATCCAGGTCCGTGGCGGAATCCACCGCGTACCCCGCGCTGACGAAGAAGCGACCGAGCACCCAGCACAGCACCGCTTCGTCATCGATGATCAACAGGTTCCGGGGCACGCAGGAAGGCATGAGCAAGGCCAGGGCCAACATGAGGACAACAGGGGAACCGAGTATTTCCAGGGGCTTGTGCGCCAGCGCGGCGCGGGCGGGGGCCGCTGCGTCCAGCTTGCGGAATCCATTTTCCAGAATCCGGATCCGCTCCCCGCGCGGAGCAGCGCGTCACTCTCGCATCGGGATGGGGTGGAGCTCATCCTCGTTGGCCGCGTGGGGAATCAGCGCGGACAGGTGGAGGATCAGCACCGGCATCAGCTGCGGCTTGGGCAGCAGCTTGGTGATGCCGCTCGTCCACGCGAGCTGGCGCATCTCGTCCAGGGGCAGGGCCGTCATCATCAGGATGGGGACGAGGGCGTCCTGCTGGCGCAGCTCCCGCGCGAACGTCAGCCCTTCGTCCATCCCGGGCCGACCGAAGGGATGGTCGATGAGGATCGCGTCGAACAGGTGGGTGTCCAACTGGCTTCGCGCCTGCGCATCCGTGCGAGCCGTGAGGACGGTGAAGCCCGCGGCCGTCAGGTGACGCGCCGTCGCCCCGCGAACCGGGGGCTTCGAATCGAGGAGGAGGATTTTCCCGTGCATGCCGGGGGGCAGTGCAGCGGATGTGCCACACAGGCTGAAGCGCGCCAATCCCAGTCAATGCGCGGGATTGGCGAGGAAGGCCCGGGACGACGGCCCGGTGGATTCCAGGTTCTGGAATGTTCTCTGGAATCCGGACGACGCCCGGAGCGGCGCGGCGCGCTTCCGCTCAGGAGCCCCGGTGTTGCCAGCCCTTGAGCTTCGCGTAGAGCGAGCTGCGGGAGATGCCCAGCTTCGTCGCCGCGCGCTCCACGTGGCCGCCCTCGCGGGACATCACCCGTTCGATGTGGCGGCGCTCCAGCTCCTCCAGCGTGAGGTCATCGCCCAGTGGTTCCTCGTGCGGCACGGACTCGAAGCGCAGGTCGCCCCGGGACAGGCGGCTCGCGCCGGACAGGAGCACGGCGCGCTCCAGCACGTTGCGCAGCTCGCGGATGTTGCCCGGCCATCCGTAGGTCATCAGGGCCTTCTCCGCGTCGGGTTCCAGCTCCACCTGGCCCCGGCCGCGCGCGCCGCCCATCTCCGCGAGGAAGTGGCGGGCGAGCACCGGTACGTCCTCGGCGCGCTCGCGCAGCGCGGGCACGTGCAGGATGAGGGTGCTGATGCGGAAGTACAGGTCGCTGCGGAAGCGCTTCTCACGCGAGGCCAGCGACAGGTCCTGGTGCGTGGCGGCGACGAGCCGCACGTCCACGCGCCGGTCCTTCACGTCGCCCAGGCGCCGGAAGCGCTTCTCCTCCAGCACCTTGAGCAGCTTGGGCTGGACGGCCACGTCCATGTCGCCAATCTCATCCAGGAACAGGGTGCCCCGGTCCGCGACCTCCAGCAGGCCCTGCTTGGCGGCCACCGCGCTGGTGAACGCGCCCTTCTCATGGCCGAACAGCTCCGAGTCCAGCAGGTCCTTGGACAGCGCGGCGCAGTTGACGTTCGCGGCGCTGGGACACGAGCCGCTCCAGCACCACCTTGAGCACCGCCAGCTCCACCGGCTTGGTGAGGAATTGTTCGGCGCCCTCCTTCACGGCCTGGACGGCCAGCTCGATGGAGCCATGCCCGGTGAGCACCACCAGGGGCACGGCCGCGTCGATCTCCTTGAGTCGGGGCAAGAGTTCCAGCGCGGTGCCGTCCGGCAGCCGGTAGTCGATGACGGCGACATCGGGCCGGTGGGAGCGGAAGCCCTCCTGGGCCTCGGCCACGCTGGTGGCCTCGTCCACGTCGAACCCGTGCTGGGTGAGGTAGCCCTTCATGCCCAGGCGGACGCCGGGCTCATCGTCCACGAGCAGGATGCGGGTGCGGGTCATGAGGCTTGGGATTGCGGCGAAGGGCCGGAGGTGGCGGCCGGGGGGCTGACGGGCAGCAGGATGGTCACCTCGGCGCCTCCCGCCGGATGGTTGGACAGGCGGATGCGGCCCTGGTGCTCCTCCAGGATGCGCTGGACGATGGACAATCCCAGGCCGGTGCCGCCCCGGCGCTTGCTGAAGAAGGGCTCGAAGACGTGGGGCAGGTCCTCCGCCTTGAAGCCGGGCCCGCCGTCGTGGACCGTGCAGCGCACCCACTCGCGGCCCGCCTCCTCCACGGCTTCCACGGCCATGTGCACGGTGGTCCCCTGCGGCGAATGCTGCACGGCGTTCTCCACCACGTTGCGGAAGACATGGAACAGGCGGCGCGAGTCCATGCGCACCGGCGGCAGTCCTTCCGTCAACTGGCGCGTGAGCTTCACCGCCGCCTTCTCCCCGGCGAGCTCGCACGAGGACAGGGCCTCCGACACCACGGAGCCCACCGCGCCGTCGGTCCACTCGCCCCGGGCGGGCCGGCCGTATTCGAAGAGCTCCTGGGTGAGGTGCGTGAGCCGGCGCACCTCGCCGCGCAGCACGTCCAGGTACGGCTGCAATTCGGGCCGCGTGCCGAAGGTGGCCTCCACCGCGTCCACCACGGCGGAGATGGAGAAGAGCGGGTTGCGCACCTCGTGGGCCACGCCCGCGACGATGGCGCCCATCGCGGCCATCGTCTCACTGCGGCGCACGTGCGCCTGCAACTCCAGCAGCCGGGTGATTTCGGTGCCCACCAGGATGATGCGCGGATCCTCGCTGACGGCCTCGTCCACCCACGCGGCGGCCAGCTCCCACGTGCGGCCGGAAGCGGCGTCGTGCACCTGGCGGCTCGCGGTGCCGTGCGTCTGGCGCAGCTCCTCCACCAGAGGGCCCGCGCTGGACCAGGGCGGCGCGCCCGAGGTGGACGACAGGGGCTGACCGGTGGGGTCGGCTTCCTGGAACAGCGCGCCGGCCGCGCCGTTGAGGCGGTGGATGATGCCGTCCGCGCTCAGCACCACCAGGGGCGAGGACACGGCGTCGAAGGTGCGGCGCCACTCGGTGGCGGAGCGGCGGAAGCTGTCGTGCAGCCGCTGGCGCAGGTCGTCCGCGAGCCGCCGGTCGGTGATGTCCGTGACGACGCAGCCCAGGTGCACCGCGTCCTGCGCGTCCAGGCCGGAGGCGGCGGCGCGGCTTCGCACCCAGCGCACGCGGCCGTCCGCGCAGATGATCCGGTGCTCCACCTCCGCCTCCGCGCCGGGCGACAGGCCCTCGATGCACTCGCGGTAGCGGGCCCGGTCCTCCGGGTGGATCATCTCCGCCCACAGCGGCGCGGGCGTGCCCTCCGGCCCCGTGCTGGTGAAGGCGCTGGCGGGATAGCCGGTGGTGCGCTCGATGACGGGCGTGCAGTAGAAATCCCGCAGCACGCCGCCGCGCAGCTTGCCGCCCCAGAGGTAGTCCGGCAGCGAGCGGGTGAGCACGTCCAGGCGGCCTTCGTGCTCCTGGAGGGACTGCTCGGCGCGCAGCCGCTCGGTGACCTCCGACAGGGAGGCGATGACGCCCAGCACCTCGCCGCCGGAGCCGCGCACGCGCGAGTACCCTCCGAACCAGAAGCGCGCCTCGCCCGGGGCGGCGGGCGTTTCCACCTGGAGGCTGACGTCCTGCAACGGCGTGTCGGTCTCCAGCGCGCGCGCGAGCCGGGGCGCCAGCACGGTGCCCAGCGCCGGCAGCACCTCCGTGACATGGCGGCCCAGGTGCGCGCTGACGGGCAGGCCATTCATCGCGGCGAGCGCGGCGTTGACGTGCACGTACTGGAGGTCGCGGTCGAAGAACGCGAAGCCCACCGGCGTGATGTCCATGACCGCGTCGCGCAGGGCCCGGGCGTCGTCCGCCCGCTTCAAGGCCCGGGCGCAGTCCTCCCGCGTCCTCGCCAGCGTGCGCAGGGCGCCCCACGTGCCGAGGGTCGCGAGCAGCACCGCGCCTCCCGCCAGGACGGCGAGGCGGGGTCCGGGTGCCCAGGTTTCCGTCGCCGCGCCCAGCGCGCCCATGAGCACACCGCAGGCGAGGACGAACGAGGCGGCTCGGAGGAGGGACGGCGACGGAGGCGGAGTGGACATGACGCGCGGGGAGCGCGCCGGACTCTACGATCCCTCGCATCCACTTGCATCGCCGCCCCCATCCGACCGGGGTCGTCCCTGTGGACGAAGGCCCGGGGACGCACGGCGGGCCGGGTGGGCGATGAAGCCTGACGCCGGGAGGCTTGGGGCCGACGGTGGCCCCGACCTCCGGAGGCGACACGGCCGGAGGCTGCGGTTCGGGACGTCGCGGGGACGTCCCGGGCAATCTCAGACAGCCGGACCCGCGATGATGTCGGGCGGTCCCGGGCGGTTCGGATCATGGGCCGGAGGATCCTGGATGCCCGGCGTGATCTCAGGCTCCTGCAGGGGCGGTGGAGGCTCCCGGCGCTCGGGCTCCCGCTGCGGTGGGTCCTTCTCCGGCACCGAGGGCCGGGGTGGCTCGATTTCCGGCGTGGGCTTCGGGTCCGGCTCCTTCACGGGCTTCGTCGGCGGATTCGTCTGTGGATTCGTCGGCATGTGCACCCACACTGTGCATGCCCCTGCTCCAGGGCACCGGGGCCCTCCACCGGGTGTTCACGGGTGCGTGCTTTTCAACGAACCGGAGCTGGGCCCCCGGGGTTCAGCCGCCCGGGGCGGGCGCGGAGAGGCCGGCCTCTGGCGACACGCTGGCGGTGCGATGGGCCCCGTCCCCGTTCAAGGGGCGAGGCGCGGCCCACACTTCCACCACCGCTTCGATGCGGGGGGTGATCTGGAGCATGGAGCTGGGGAAACAGCGCGTGGGCAGGGCGGCGAAGAGCTGCCGCGCGAGCTCCGCTTCCAAGGGGCTGCCCACGGCGACGTGCGGGCGCACGATGAGGTCGGTGAAGCAGGCGGCCTGTTGGGGGCTGCTCACCAGTCGGGCCATCGCGGTGCTCTGGTAGAAGAGCACGCGCACGCCTGCTTCCCTGGCCCCTTCCAGGAAGGCAAGCAGGGCGCGGCCTTCCACCGCCCCCACCAACAGGGCCTCCGGGGCCCACGCGCCATGGGAGGCGCCCTCCGACGGGTTCAGCGGCAGACCCATCGGGACAGGGGGCGCCTGGTCGCTTGTCAGCACCGCGCCCCGCTCTCCCTGCCAATAAAGGCGGGTTTCGTACTCCGTGATGGAAACGGAAGTCATCAGGCGTCTCCTCGGCAAGGACAAGCGCAATGCGCTTTCAACACGCATGCCGTGACAATGCTTCGCAAATCGCGTGGCACTGCCCTGAAGTACGAGGCCTCCCAGGCAGGACATTGATCGCGAGACCACACGTCCCCTGACCTCCGACGCGTACGGCCCTTCCGGACAGTATCGCGCCCGCCGGCCTTGCCTCACATCCAGCCCCTCTTTGCCTGACACGGGGAGCTGCATGGCCATGAAGCAATGGGGTGGGGTGGACGCACTGTTGGCGGTCTGGCTTTGCGCGGGAGGTGCGACCCTCCGAGGTCCTGCCCGACGTGGAGCCTGTGGCGCCCTGGACACGTCAGCCGTCCAGGCGTCCGCGCCAGCGTGACGGCCCATGCGGCTGGAAGGTCGCCTGCCAGAGGCTGGGCACCCTGAAGCCGCATGGTCACCGTCAGCGCGCATCCCCTTCTTGTGATTCATGAATGACGAGAGGCACCCCATGTTCGAGGCCTATGCGAGTCAGTTGGTCCAGGCACCCGTGGATGTCGTCTGGGACCGGGTGGGAGGCTTTGACAGCCTCCCGCGCTGGCATCCGGGCATCGTCTCCAGCGAACGGGTGGCCCACCCCGGGCCGGGGGCGGGGCCGTTGCGCCGCATCACCACCCGGGACGGCGCGGTGTTCCTGGAAGCGAGGCTGGAGCACGACGCGCACGCGCGCAGCTACGCGTACGCGATGCTGGAAGGGCCCCTTCCGGTGCGCGACTACCAGGCGAAGCTGCGGGTGACGCCGGTGACGGCGACCGGGCAGACCTTCGTGGAGTGGTCCGTGACGTTCTCCCCGATGCCCGGACACGCGGACGAAGGGGAGGCATTGGCGCGGAAGGTTCGCGACGAGATCCTCGCCCCGGGCCTCAAGGGGCTCGCGCACACGTTCCTTCCGCCCAACGCGAGGGTCCCGGCGCCGGACCGGGAGTGGCGGCGCTGAAGGCTCACAGCCGCTGGAGGAAGCGCACCAGGTCCTGCTTCTGCATGGGCGTGAGGGATTCCGGCGGGCCGCCCGGGAACTCGGGAGGGTTCACCGGAAGGTCCAGGCCGGTGAAGCCGAGACCGGGCAGGATGAAGCGGCTGTAGGTGTCCACCGCGTCCGCGAGCGTGGCGTGGCTGTTGTCGTGGAAGTAGGGCGCGGACCGGGCGATGCCACGCAGCGAGGGCACGTCGAAGGCCTCGAACTCGGCGGGGTCGCCGCTGATGAGCGCCCGGCCGGGGTCCGTCGAGTACCACTGGGCCGCGAGCGCGGGCCCGGTGATGGGCGCTCCGTGTTCGTCCAGCGCGGGGACGATGTCGTCCGGGTCTCCGCTCGCGGTGACGGGGATGGGGGGCAGGTCGGTGACGGCGTGCTGGCGAGCGGCGTCGGAGTAGAAGCGGAAGCGGTATTGGGGGAACGGCACGGAGTCGTTGAAGAGCGGAACGACGCCGCGCTGCCCCAGGTACGTCATGTACGCGAAGCCGATGTTGAGGAACTCGCTGTGCGGGCGGGGCACGTTGACGGGCCTGGGGGCCTGTCCAGGTGCGACGGTGAATTGGAGATTGCCATTGGGTTTGAGCGCGAAGAAGAGCGCGTCGTGGACGTCGCGCCGCACGATGCGGTTCTTGGTGCGGTCTCCGTGACACGCTTCGCAGGCGAGTGCGTAGACGTCCCGGCCCCGGCGCTCGGCGGCATCGAGCACGAGGAGCGCATCAGGGTCCGGGATGTCGCTCAAGGCAAAGCCCAGTTGAAGCAGGTCCGACACGAAGCGGGCGCGGGGGGAGCTGAACACGCCGCGCTCGAACGCGGCGATGCGCTGGCGCATCGGTCCGGGCACCGTGCCGCCCTCGCTGTGATTCGTGACGGCGCTCTGCACCTGGTCGACGAGGCTCGTTTCGCGGCCATCGAACTGGAAGGGGCCGGAGAAGCCGGTGTCCGCGATGCTGGGGACGCCGCGCCAGACGGCGATCTTCCGGTCCGCTGACGTGACGACGTTTCCCTGCACATCGATGACATCCATGTTCGGGGGCAGGGGAAGGACGACGCGCACCAGTCCCTTCTTGAGGTGCGCATAGGTCGGGACGGCCGCGGCGGGATCATCCGCGTCGATGCGATTGAACAGCGGGTCCCCGGGGTTCTTCGCGAAGAGGGCCTCCACGTGCGCGGGCGTGAGGGCGGTGTTGTCGGAGAGGACGTGGCACGTCGCGCAGGAGCGGCCATTGCTGCCGGGCAGCGCCTCCTGGAAGTGCTGCTTGCCCGCGAGCGCCAGTGCGGGAGACACCAGCTCCGCCTGCGACGTCACGGGTTCGGCAACAGCCTCGACGGAAGCCCCTGTCTCGGTACAGCCCGCGAACACGAAGACTCCCACCGTGCACGCGATGAATCGACGACCCGCCATGTGATTCCCTCCCGGATGATGCGGCGGGCAGGGGAACACCGCGGGGCGCCGTGCGTGTCACCCGACCCCAAAGGTCCGAATCCGGTGAATCGACCCGGGCCCCCTCGCACCACGGTGTGAATTTCCCGGAATCCCGGGCAGCATCTCCTCACACCGGAGGGGCAGGGGACCATGAACACCATCAGCAATGACAAGCAGGCGGCGAAGGTGAAGCTGGAGCGCATCTCCACGGCTCCGCCGAAGAAGGCGGACCGGGACGAGGCGAAGACGGAGTTCGACGCGCTGAGCGAGGAGCTGTTCGACCTCCAGGACCTGCTGTGGGGCGCGAAGATGAACTCCGTGCTCATCGTCCTGCAGGGGCGGGACACCGCTGGCAAGGACGGCACCATCAAGCACGTGGTGGGCAGCCTCAACCCGCGCGGCGTGAGCGTCACCTCCTTCGGAGTGCCCAGCACCGAGGAGCGCGAGCACGACTTCCTCTGGCGCGTCCACCGCGCGGCCCCGCGCCAGGGCGAGTTCGCCATCTTCAACCGTTCCCACTACGAGGACGTGCTCGTGGCGCGGGTGAACTCGCTGGTGCCCAAGCCGCTGTGGAAGCTGCGCTACCAGCACATCCGCGACTTTGAATCCCTGCTCACCGAGCACGGCACCCTCGTCCTCAAGTTCTTCCTCCACATCAGCCAGGAGGAGCAGGAGCAGCGCCTGCTCGCGCGCGAACAGGAGCCGCGCAAGGCGTGGAAGATCAGCGCGGGGGACTGGGAGGACCGCAAGCACTGGGGCGACTACACGCGCGCGTATGAGGAGGTCTTCGCCCGGACCTCCACCGAGCAGGCGCCGTGGCACCTGGTGCCCTCGGATGCCAAGTGGTACCGCAACCTCGTGGTGGCCCGCACGGTGGCCGAAGCCCTGCGCCCCTACCGCAAGCGCTGGCAGGAACGCCTGGACGAGGTCGGCGTGGAAAAGAAGGGCGAGCTCAAGGCGTGGCGCAAGAAGCGCTGAAGCGCGAGCCCTCCGGCCAGCACCGGACATCGGCCCCGTGCGTCGGCCCTCCGCGTCATCGATGACGCGGGGACACGCCCGCGCGTCGTGCGGACCGCTGACCCGGCCATGACATGGCGATGCGACAACGATGGCTGTCATCCGCCCCGGTGTTTCGCCGGGCGGTCACCGTCGGAGTCTCCTCGCCATGGAACGAACCGCGTCGCATTCGAGCAAGGACCTCATTGCCCGTACGCGTGCCTTCGCCACGCAGGACGCCGTGCGCTCGGGCTGGGCCCTGGGGTCCACCTATGCGGCGCTGGCGGGCGCGGTGGCGCTGGCGGTGGCCGCGCCCTGGTGGCCGCTGCGCATCGTGGGAGGTTTCATCGAAGCGCTGGTGCTCATCCGCGCCTTCATCCTCTTCCACGACGCCATGCACGGGGCGCTGTTGCCGAAGTCGAAGTGGGCCAAGGCGCTCTTCCAGGTCCAGGGGCTCCTGACGCTCACGCCCGCGCGCATCTGGAATGACACGCACAACCACCACCACGCGAACACGGCGCGCATCGCGGCGGACTCCGCCGGCACCTTCGTCACGTGGACCACGGAGCAGTGGCGCAAGGCCACGGGCTGGCAGCGGTTGGGGTACATGGTGGAGCGCCACCCGGTGACGCTGTTGTTCGGCTACGTCACGGCGTTCCTCATCAGCCTGTGTCTGGTGCCGTTCGTGAAGAATCCGAAGCGCTATTGGACGTCCGGGCTCGCGTTCGGGCTGCACGTGGGGCTGTCGGTGGCCGTCTGGCAATTCTTCGGCCTCGCGGTGTACCTGTGCGCCTTCGTGGGCCCGCTGTTCGTGGCGTACGCGCTGGGCACGTACCTGTTCTACGCGCAGCACAACTTCGACGACGTGGCCATCCTGCCGGACGCGGCCTGGACGCACGCGGACGCGGCGCTGGAGGCCAGCAGCTACCTGCGCTGCGGGCCGGTGATGGCCTGGTTCACGGGCAACATCGGCTACCACCACGTGCACCACCTCAACCCGCGCATCCCGTTCTACCGGCTGCCGGAGGCGATGGCGGCCCTGCCGGAGTTGCAGGGGCCCCACGTCACGGCGCTCACGCTGAAGGACATCGTGAGTTGCCTGCGATTGAACCTGTGGGATCCCGTGAAGGGGCGCATGGTGCGCTACAGCGACGCGGTCGCGAGCTACTGACGCGCGACCCCGAAGCGGCTTTCGAGCCAGTGGACGGCGAAGGCCACCATGGGCCGGGCTTCCACCAGCACCGAGGGCGCATCGCCAATCACGCCCCGGCGGCCCTGGCCGGTGGAGAGGAAGGCTTCGACGACTTCCGCGAAGAAGTCGTCCGCGAGCCCCTCCACCACCGGGTCGCCGGTGTCGAACTCCTCGAACTCGCGCCAGACCGTCCGTCCGTCGACGAGCAGCGGCGCATCGTAGCGGAGGACGCGCTTGTGGGGGATGTCCGCGAGGTGCTCCGCATGGTGGAGGAGCGTCATGGTGTCGAGCGGCGCGCCGAGCATCAGCGTCTTTCCGCCTGAGGCGACCAGCTTGCCGAAAGGGGAGAGGGGCCCGTAGCCGTAGTCGAGCGCATGGTCGGCGGTGAACCAGTCCGCACGGCCTCCCAGGGCAGCGCAGGACGCGCCGGGGTTCCCGCTGCGCCGGGCGCCGGGCGTGGTGCGAAGCAGCTCCGGAAAGGCGCCGTTGTCGCGGATCGAGCGGGAGCGGAGCGGATCAAAGGGGGGAATCTGGTCGCGCAGCGCCGGAGCATCGCGGACTTCGTCCGGGAGCTGCCAATCGCAGTATCCCAGCAGGGTGCCCTCTGGGCCCAGCACATCACCGATGGCGGAGATCAGCGTGTCGGGGCCGCCCAGGATCGGTCCGACCGAGCGCAGGGCGGCATGGGCCAGCACCGCATCACCGCGTTCCAGCCCCAGCGTCTGGAGTTGAGCGGCCAGCGTTGCCCGGGTCCAGATGGAGGGTGGGGCAGGGGGATTGGTTCGGGACGTCATGAGCGTCCGCCAATCTCCGGGAAGCGCTCGTAGGCCCGAAGGAGCGTGTCCAGGTGGGCGGGGTCGTCCAGGTCGAGCGGCGCATCCGTGAGTTGCACGATCCACCCGCCCGTCGCGGTCCGGCGCGAACGTGAGAGCAGGTCCGCGTCCCGGGCGGGGTCCGGAAACCCGAGGGCTTGCGCGGACGCGGCGGACCAGTAGTTCAGCCACCCGAGGCAATGCGGAATCGCGGGCGAGCGGAGTTTCTCTGGGAACTTGAGCGCTGGGAGCCCCCGGGGTGGCACTCCTGGCTTGTGCACCGGATCGATTGTCTGCCGCGCGATCATCACCGCCGCTTCGGACGGTGTCGCATACCCCCACAGCGCGAGTGCGCCCTCCGCCACGCTCTCAAGCATGCCTGGCGCCGCTGCGCTCATGGCCTCATCCAGCGGCAGTTTTGCATGGACATCCAGCAACGGTTTTCCGCCCGCTGCCTGGCTGCCAGGCGTTCGCAATCCATAAACCAACACGGGGTAACTCTCGTCTCCGTTGCACACGAGCTGGAACCCCCCTTCCTTCGTCTCTTCTTCGAGCCACGCGTCACGCTGAGGCAGTGCAATGAGCCGTCCGCCTTCGGAGACCCTCCATTCCAGACGCAAGCCTGGCAGCGCCCGCTCCATCCCATGGACGACCGCGAGCGAACGACCGTCGTTGCCCACGAGTGCGGGTGCGTAGACGATGATGCCAAGTCTTTTTCGAGTCGTCATCGTTCGCATCCCGTGACCACGATATCGAGGGCGCGCTCTTCTGCTTCCAACGCTTCCTTGTGCGCCTGGGTGCTCACGCCGACGACGAAGCCATATCCACAGGCTAACGCGATGTCTCGCTCTTCCCGCATCTTGGCTGCCTGGTCCTTGACCACCTGGCCCTTGAGAAAGTCACTGTACGTGTCGAATTGGTCGGTCTTGATCTCCCACAGGACACGCACGCCAACCTGCAGCGCATCGAAGCGCAGACCGTCAACGAGTACGTCCATCTTGGGATACCGATTGGGTGGAAACCTGTCAGCGCACGCGTTGTGCGCATCGTCGCCACCCCGGTGCGGCACCGGGATGGGCTCGCAGCTGGCGTGGCGCGTCCGGTCCATCGGCCCGGGCGGCAACGGGGGCCGCCAGTCCTTCCCAGCAGGTTCCGGTTCAATCCGGGGCTTCCGTTTCGCCACGGCCTCCACGGGTGCCGCCCGTGTTCCTCGCGCGGTCCCTGCTTCCTCGGGATAGAGCTGGCGCAACTCATGCGCATCCAGCTCCTCCTTGATGGCGACGGCGACCACCACCAGGCCCACGATGATCACAGCCCCCACGACGATCTCAGGGGCAATCAGGATGCAGGCTCCGAGTCCCAGGGTCGCCGCGCCCGCGGATGCGACCGTGCACCGTCCCGTCGGGTCGTGAAACCGGATCCGATCATGCTCGAGCGCCTCGAAGCAGCGCTCCACCACCACGGACCAGGGCTGGGAGGCCTCCTGGACGACGCACCTGCCGTCGTCACTCCAGGGAAGCTTCGCCGCTCGCTGGAGGTTGGCGGCCCGCGTGTTCAGGGCCCTGTGCTCTCCTGGGACCGGTGCCGGCGCAGCGCAGGCCGAAAGGGAGAGGAGGAGTGCGATGCAGGCGCGGAGATGCATGGGCGCGTCCCTTCAACCAAGCGGGACGCCGCGGGTCAAGGCAGTCCTGGCACGTGCTGGCAGGCCCTGCCCGCAAGGGTGTCCGCGGTGCAGGACGTGAATCAATCCTCCCTCCACCACTTTCCCCACGTGGTGCTGTAGTTCCACCCGAAGGCGCCGCCCAGGGCCCACATCAGGCCCAGGTAGTCGGTCGTCACCCCAGTCGACGTCTTCCGGGCCGGCAGCAACTGGACCAGCTCCGGCAGCTCGTTGCCCCGGCGCAGATACTCTTCCAGGTCCTCCCGTCTGGCGTTGTAGACATCCGCGATCGCCGCCGGGCCGACGCCCAGGCCACTCCACTCGGGCGCCATCCCCTTGCCTCGCTTGTCACCGGTCGCCAGGATGGACGCGACGTCCATGAGATAGCAGTCGAACAGGTTGGTGATCTCCGCCTTCCGGTCGGCGAAGTTCGTCTGGCTCAGCGAGTACGCGATGCTCACGACGAGGTTTTGATAGAAATGATAGCGCTCGCATCCGGGCGCGGCGGCATAGGCATGATCTCGCTGGGGCGCATCGGCGGGGCGGATCTGCACGCTCCTGCCGACGCCGATCCGCGGCTCGGGGATCAACTGGTTCTCGGACAACTCCTCCGACACCATGGCCTGGCTCTTGGTTCGCTGTCCGGTATGCTTCTGGGTCATGCTCAGCGTGGCCAGGGCATGGACGCCCAACTCATGGCAGAGCATCCCCAGACAGAAGCCCAGGGAGTAGTTCTCGAAGTACCAACTGCACAGCATGATTTCGAGCTTGTCGACGGTCAGCGCCGGTGAGAGGGCGTTCTTGATGGAGGAGAGCATCAAGATCTCGCTCTGCTTCTTCAACTGCATCATGGTCCTCAGGCCGACCGTGACCGTCTGGATTTGATCCTGATCACACCAGAACTGGAACTCCTCGCTGGCGTTCATCACCTGGGCAATGCGTTTCGCCTTCGCCTCGTAGGTCTCCGAACCCGCGGAGAGATATCGGCGGGGATCGAATGCCCAGTACTGGTGCCAGGTGCTGACGTTTTCAATCTTCAGTGCCACCATGATGAGTTCCTCGGGCTGGGTGTCTGGCCGCCGCGCACCGCCGGGCGTGTATTCACGCTAGGCGGGGCGGATGACACGGAGCAACCGAGTCAGGAATGCACTTGCATCCGGGTCCCTTCCACCTCTACGCGCTGAGGCGGTCGGGCTGCGGTGGCGGCGCTGGACTCGAAGCGACCGCCCCCCACCCGTGGAGGTGTGCTCCCGCTAAGGGACGCAGGCGCCGTCGTAGCGCAGGATGACGAGACCGGCGTTGCCACCCCGCAGGCCGTTGCTCGCGCCTGCTGCCGCCGGCAGGGTCGTGGCCCCTGCCCACGTGTTGGCTCCCAGCCCTCCATTCAAGCCATCGCCGCCCGAGGAACCGCCGGACCCGGTCGCGGTGGCCTGTCCACCACCACCGCCGCCGCCAAAGCCGCCGCCACCTCCGGCGAAGTGGGTGGCGAGCATCCCGCCATTCAATCCCGTGCCTCCCGAGGCCTGGTCGGTGGATCCACCGGCCCTCGCGGTTCCGGGCGAATTGAAGCGGCGGTTGGAGGGGTCCAGTCCCGCCGCGCCGCCGGTGTTGCTGCCACCGCCACCGCCATGGCCTCCACCTGCCCCTCCCGCGGCAAACGCCACGAGCTGGTTCGAGCGCAGCAGCGC
>SECN01000539.1 GCA_004173515.1 Myxococcaceae bacterium
CGGTAGCGGCGCAGCTCGTCGTGGCTCAGCGGAATCGCGTAGTGGAAGCCCTTGTGACACGACAGCGCCGTGGGCTTGCCGCGCGCGTCCAGGTCCACCTTCAGCGCGTCCCCGCAGAAGAGCGAGCGGGTGAGCGCGTCGTACATCACCGTCTGGCCCTCGTAGTGGCCGCCCACGCAGTGCAGCGTCAGGTCCGGCGCCAGCTCGTGCTCGTCGTCCACCGGCCAGCGCACCTGGAAGGCCTTGGTGTACGGAACGGCGTCCCTGTGCAGCACGAGCAGCGGGTCGAAGTGCTCCTGCAACTGCCACAGCGCCCCGAAGCCGTGCGGGTGCGACGCGGACAGCACCCGGATTCCGCCCATCACCTCCAGGTACTCCAGCGCCGGCTTCGAGTACCAGGGCGCGCCCTCGAACGCGATGTTGCCCTCGGGCCTGCGCAGGAGCCACCCGGTGGAGCCCAGGCCGAAGGACGGCTCGCAGGTGAAGCCCCAGATGCCGGGCAGCGTCTGCTCCCAGCGCGTGGACAGCCGCTCCGACACCTGGCCCGCGGACTGGAAGTTCCAGCCGTCGCGCGGCAGGGCGTTGCGCACGTCCAGGCACGTGGGGCAGCCCGAGGGCGGCTCGTGCGCGAACCCCGGCTGCCAGGTGCCACAGTGCGTGCACGCGTAGCGGATCAATGACATGGCGGGAACGCCTTTCCGGACTGCGTCGCCTGGCTGAGCAGCCCCACGAGGCGCACGTCGCGCTCGGGCGGGAAGGGCTGCGGCCGGCCCTCCAGCACGCACGTGGAGAAGGACTCCACCTGGTGGAGGAAGGGGCTGCGGTCCTCCTCCGGCGACAGGTGGACCCACGTCTCCTCGCCCGTCTTCGCGTCGGTGAGCGACAGGGAGCCCCCGGGCGTCTGACCCAGCGTCCGGGTCGCCAGCGCGCGCGCCTTCGTGCCGAGGATTTCCAGCGTGCGCCGGGGGTACGCGTCCGGGCAGTTGTAGGCCACCTGCAACAGCCCCAGCGCGCCGCTCTTGAACTGCCCCATCAGCACCGCGCCGTCGTCCACCGGGTAGGGGTGCACGCGCCGCTGCACCATCGCGGTGAGCGACTGCCACTCATCCCCCAGCACGACCTCCAGCAGGTCCAGCCCGTGCGGCGCCAGGTCGATCATCGCGCCGCCGCCGGCCTGCTCCGGGTCGATGCGCCAGTTGGCCGGGGCCCAGTCCGCGGGCAGCCAGCAGGCGTAGTGGATGCGCGCCTGGGTGATGGTGCCCAGCACGCCTTCCTTCACCAGCGTGCGCAGCTTGCGGTGCGCGGCGTGGTGGCGCTGGTCGAACGCGGTGGCGTAGTGCACGCCCGCGCGCTGACACGCGGCCACCATGCGCAGCCCGTCCTGCGCCGAGATGGCCATGGGCTTCTCGCACAGCACGTGCTTGCCGGCCGCCGCGCACGCCTCCGTCATCGCCGCGTGCAGGTGGTTGGGCGTGGCGATGTAGACCGCGTCCACCTCCTTGTCCTCCAGCACGGAGGACAGCTGGGTGTAGCGGGCGGCGTCGTCCGCCTGCAGGCGCATCAGCGCCTCCGCGTCCGAGTCACACAGCGCGACCAGCCGCGTGTTGCGCCCGCCCTGGAGCGCGGGGATGACGTAGTCCCGGGCCACCCAACCACAGCCCACCACGGCCCAGCCCAGACGGCGTGCCTTCGGCTTCGCATCGAACATGGTCACCACCTCTCCGGAAGGTCCAGCAGCCAGCGGCGGCGCAGCAGGACGGGGCGCTCGTCGGGCATCGCGCCCCGGGTGGCCCGCGTGAAGAGGGCCGTGTCGTCCGCGCCGTCGCCGCGCAGGTAGGGAGCGTTGGCGTATTCCAGGGCGAGTCCCGGCGTGGGCCACGCGGGAGACAGCAGGCCGTCCCGGACCGACAGCAGGGGGTTGGGGCGCAGCCGCACGCCGGGCGCGGGCGCTCCGAAGTCGATGGCGCGAAGGGCCGGGCCCCCGGGCCACGCGAAGGACAGGGCCTCCGCGTGCCGCAGCGACTCCGGTGCGGAGGCGGGGACCGGGTGCTGCTCCAGGAAGCCGGTGACGAACGCGGCGTCGTCGTAGCAGGCGGCCTGGGGCAGGAGCGCCGCGTACTCCTCCGGGCTCAGCGGAGAGCCGCCCACGCCGCGTTGATCCACGCGCCGGTTGTGCGCATGGCCCACCAGCACCCGGCCCGTCTCTCCGGCCACGCGGCGCATCTCCAGCAGCACCCCGGCCTTGTCCGGCAGGAAGTAGAAGGCGTCGTGGCAGAGCACGGTGGCCCCCTCCACGCACGACAGGGGCAGGCCCGACGCGGCGACGTCCGCGCAGACGAGCCACGCCTCCGGCACGATGAAGTGGCGGGCGAGCCACAGCTTGGCGAACACCACGTCCACGCCCATGCCGGGCGTGCCCCGGAGCATCACCTCGCGCAGCACCTGCCCGATGCCGCACGCCACCTCCACCACGCGGGGCGGCGCGTCCCAGTGCTGCGCGAGCAAGCCCAGCGCGCTCAGGAAGGTGGGCGCCGACTGCCGGTGCGCGAAGTAGGCGGACACCGGCCCGAAGCACAGCCGGTCCATGGCCTGACGCAGGCCCATCGTCCCGTCCTCCACGCCCGCCACCACGGCGAGGGCCTCCTCGACGGAGGGCGGCGGGATGCGCGCATGGTCGTCCTGGTCCCGCAGCAGCAGCGCGATGGCCCGGCGGCGCTCCCCCTGCTCCAGCGCCTGGATGACGGAGTCGCGCAGCAGGTCCCGGCCGGCGCGCAGGAAGGGGATGCCTTCCACGACGGGCCAGTGCCCGATGCCGTCCGTCCAGAGGTCGGGCGTCGCCGGGTCGCGGGGATACAGCGGACGGCCGGTGTCCGGAGCGAGCAGTCGCGGTGCCGCCGCGTCGGGAGTTCTTCGGAGCTGATTCATGGCCAGACCGCCGCTTCCGCGAGGACGTCATTGCCGAAGGCCTGGAGGGGCCCCGGGTGGATCAACTCCAGCTCCTGCATGGCCTGGCGCAGGGTGAAGCCCGCCGCGCGGGCGTGGGCGTCCAGCTCCAGCACCCGGTCCAGCGCGTCCGCGGCGTTGAAGGCCCGCGCCTCGGCCGTGTCCAGGTGGCCGGTGAGCTTCAGCGCCTGGCGCACGTCCCGGGACAGCCGCTCCGGAAGCGAGGCGAGGACCTGGTCCGTGAGGCCCTTCATGAGAGGCGCGAGCAGGTCCTCCAGCAGGGCCTCCCCCGCGTAGCCCGCGTCCGGCAATTGCGCGTTGAAGAGGTGATGTGACAGCCCCGCCAGGAAGGGCAGGGCGGGGTCCGCGCCGAAGCGCGGCGAGACGAGCACCGCGCCCACCGCCACCGCGTAGCAGTGGTCGGCGTGGCCTTCCTGCGGTGGGACGACGATGCGCGCGCGGCCCGGGAACGTGGCCCCGGCGCGCGGCTGGTGCACCAGCCGCTCCACGAACGCGGGCGGCGGAGGGGACGCGGGCGCTGCCTGCGTTTGGGACAACGCCTGCGTCAGCTTCTGCCGCAGTCCCGGCTCCAGCGGGCCCGAAACCGCGTCCAGGCCCCGGCGCAGCACCCGCGTCGTGTCCCTGGCGGACAGGCCCGTCCGCGCGAGCACGTCCGCGTCCAGGCCGCCCAGCCGCACCGCCGCCACCGCGCGCGCCGTCTCCTGGAGCGCCACGGTGCCGGGGTCCGCCCCCGCGACGAGGGCCGCCCAGGCGCGACGGAAGCCGTGCGCCGCGAGTCCGTCCGGATGGTCCGGGGTGCGGATCCGCTTGAGGTCCATCAGCTCCGACAGCAGCGGGCGGAGCTCCGCCAGGCGGCCCGGGGCCGCCGTCGTGTCACACGCGGGTGCGTTCATGGCCGGGTTTCAGCCCCTGATGCGTTCGGGGGTATGCTCGGCCTGGCGCGTGCGGCCCCTGGCCAGCCACGTCATCAGGCGTCGCTGCTGTTCGGCCATGGCGTGCTCGACGGGCTGGCCGTCGGGGGACATGGGGGCCTTGAAGAAGCACCCCAGCGCGTCGATGACGCCGCCCTCACCGCGGCGCTTGGCCAGGTCCAGCGTGCGGGCCAGCTCCACGGCGAGCGGCGCGGCGAGGATGGAGTCCTTGCAGAGGAAGTTGAGCTTGATCTGCATGGGCTGCCCCAGGAAGCCGGTCACGTCGATGTTGTCCCAGGCCTCCTTGTTGTCCCCGCGCGGGCGGTAGTACTGGATCTGCACGATGTGGTCCTGGACCTTGTAGCCAAGGATGCTGTCCAGGGCCGCGCCCTTGGTGTCGAGCTTGTTCTGCTTCGACGCCGGGTCGTTGAGGGCCTCGCCGTCGCGGTTGCCCAGGATGTTGGTGGAGTACCAGCCGTCCAC
>SECN01000540.1 GCA_004173515.1 Myxococcaceae bacterium
CTGGAGAAGGTGCTCGCGGGCGGGCTGAACCTGCCGCGCTCCGGCACGCTCGTCGCCGTGGGCGGAGGCACCGTGGGCGACGTCGCCACGGTGGCCGCGCACCTGCTCAAGCGCGGCGTGCGCCTGGTGCAGGTGCCCACCACGCTGCTCGCGGCGGTGGACAGCAGCCTGGGCGGCAAGGGCGCGGTGGACCTCACCGTGCGCGGCCGCGTGGTGAAGAACCCCGCCGGCGTCTTCCACTACGCCGATGAGACCTGGCTGTGCCCGGAGCTGTACACCACGCTGTCCGACGCGCAGGTGCGCGAGGGCTCCATCGAGGCGTGGAAGATGGTCGCCTCCCTGGATGCGGGTCTCTTCAAGCGCTACGTGCGCACGCCGCCCGCGCTGGAGAAGCTGGTGAAGGACGCGCGCGGCCTGAAGGAAGGCATCTGCGCGAAGGACCCCTACGAGCACCAGGGCCTGCGCCGCGTGCTCAACTTCGGCCACACCTTCGGCCACGTGCTGGAGAGCCTGTCGCGCTTCAAGTTGTCCCATGGCGACGCCGTGGGCCTGGGCATCCTCTGGGCGCTGGATGTCGGCCGGCACCTGGGCATCACCCCGGAGCCGGTGGCGCATGAAGTCGAACGCGCGCTGACGCGGGGCCCGGGCGTGCTGGGCCGCGACCACGCCGCGGAGCTGTCCCGCCGCGAGTCGCTGAAGGACGTGGCCGCGCTCCTGGACGCCGACAAGAAGGCCGGCGCGAAGGGCGAACTGAGGATGGTGCTGCTCACGGCCGTGGGCACCGCCGAAGTCGTGGATGTGATGCCGAAAACCTGGCGCGCCCTCTGGCCCGCCTGGACCCGTGGAGCCCGCCCTTGAGCCATGCCTCGCCGAGCCGTCTCACCGTCGACCCGAGCGCCCTGAGCGCCTCCCTGCTCACCCCGCCCGTGTCGAAGTCGGACGCCCAGCGAGCCCTCGTGTTGGGACACCTCACGGGCGCCTGGCCCCTGCCGTCGGTGCAGGCGGAATCCGACGAGGACCTCCCCGCCGACGTGCGCGTGCTGCGCCGGGGCGTGGAGGCCCTGCGCCAGCCTCCAGGGCCCGTGCGCGACGTGGACTGCGCGGACGGAGGCGCCCCGTTCCGCATCCTCGTCACCCAGGCCGCGGTGACGCCCGGGGCCCGCGTGCGCTTCACCGGCACGCCCCGCCTGGGCGAGCGCCCCCACGGCCCGCTCTTCACGTCGCTGAAGGAAGCCCTGGGCTCCACGGGGCTGACGCTCACCGAGGGCACCCCGTGGCCGGTGGAGCTGCACGCTCCCCAGGACACGTCGAAGGCAGCGCCGGTGTTCCGCGTGCCGGGCGCGCAGAGCAGCCAGTACGCCTCCAGCCTGCTGCTGGGCTGCGCGGAGCGGTTCCTGCGGGAGCAGCGCGCGTGGAGCGTGGAGATCGAAGGCACGCTCACCAGCGCCGGCTACATGGACCTGACGGTGGCGTGGCTGCGCCGCTTCGGCTTCACCGTGGAGCAGTCCGAAGGCCGCTACTCCGTCACGGCGTATCAGGCCCCCGCGTCGGTGCCGTCCCTGCCCGGGGACTGGTCGTCGCTGGGCTACCTGGTGCTCGTCGCGTGGCGCACCGGCGGAACCGTGGAGCGGGCCGAACCCGAGAGCGCCCACCCCGACCAGGCGATCCTCCGGCTGGTCACGGACGTGGGTTTGCGAATGGTCCCGGCAGGCGCTGCTAATACCTGGCGCTTCGAGGGCGCGGCGACCGGCGAGCTGCGCGCGACGGGCAAGGAGTGCCCGGACCTGCTGCCCACATTGGCGGCGCTCGCGTGCGTGCTGCCCCGGCCCACGACGCTGATGGATGTGGGCATCCTCCGGGTCAAGGAGAGCGACCGGCTGGAGGGCATCCGGACCCTGGTGGCGGCCTACGGCGGCACCACGGAATTGACGGCCGGCCCCGAGGGAGAAGTGCTCCGCATCGTGCCCCCGACGACGAAGCCCGCGCGCTTCGCCATCGACAGCCGGGGCGACCACCGGCTGGCGATGTCAGCGGCCACCCTGTGTGTGCTGTCCGGGGTGCCCCTGGAACTGACGGGGCCGGAGTGCGTGGAGAAGAGCTTTCCGGGCTTCTGGCGGCAGCTCGCGCGTTCGGGCGTTCGCTATTCCTGAGCGGGGCGAAACGCCCCGAAGGTTCGCCTCTCGGACTTATCGTTCTTTTTTGTTGAAAGCGTCCGCCGCCCTGTGAAATCTCCGCCCATGCCCAAGGACACGCTGACGATCACCGACAATCGGACCGGGAAGACGCCAGATCAAGACCGGTAGCGATGACTTCGGTTTGATGGGCTACGACCCGGCGTTCCTGAACACGGCGAACTGTAAGAGCGCCATCACGTTCATCGATGGCGACAAGGGCATCCTGGAGTACCGCGGCTACCCCATCGAGCAGCTGGCGGAGAAGTCCAGCTTCCTCGAGGTGGCGTACCTGCTCCTGAAGGGCGAGCTGCCCACGGACAAGGAGCTGTCGGTCTTCACCGACCTCGTCACGCACCACACGTACGTGCACGAGAACGTGAAGTCGTTCATGGACGGGTTCCGCTACGACGCGCACCCCATGTCCATGCTCGGCTCCACCGTGGCCGCCCTGTCCGGCTTCTACCCGGACGCGAAGAACATCCGTGACGAGCGCAGCCGCGAGATCCAGATCACCCGGCTCATCGCGAAGATGCCCACCATCGCCGCGTTCTCCTACCGGCACACGATGGGCCTGCCGTACGTCTACCCCAGCAACGACCTGTCCTATGTCGCCAACTTCCTGACGATGATGAAGCACATCGGCGGGGCGTACAAAGTGCACCCGGTGCTGGAGAAGGCGCTGGACGTGCTCTTCATCCTCCACGCGGACCACGAGCAGAACTGCTCCACCACGTCGGTGCGCACGGTGGGTTCGTCGCAGGTGGATCCGTACTCCGCGGTCGCCGCGGGTGTCGGCGCGCTCTACGGCCCGCTGCACGGCGGCGCCAACGAGGCCGTGCTGCGCATGCTCCGCGACATCGGCCACGTGTCGAAGATCCCGGACTTCATCAAGCAGGTGAAGGGCGGCGAGGGCGAGAAGAAGCTCATGGGCTTCGGCCACCGCGTCTACAAGTCCTACGACCCGCGCGCCAAGGTCATCAAGCGCGTGGCGGACGAGGTCTTCGAGGTCACGGGCAAGAACCCGCTGCTGGACATCGCGCTCGAGCTGGAGCGCATCGCGCTCGAGGACGAGTACTTCGTGAAGCGCAAGCTGTACCCCAACGTCGACTTCTACTCGGGTCTCATCTACGAGGCGATGGGCTTCCAGGCGGAGATGTTCCCCGTCCTGTTCGCCATCCCCCGCACGGTGGGCTGGTGCGCGCAGTGGGAGGAGATGGTCACGGACAACGAGCAGAAGATCGCCCGTCCCCGTCAGATCTACACGGGCGCCACCCGCCGCGACTACGTCGCGCGCGAGAAGCGCACGGGCGGCCAGAAGTAGCCGTCGCTTGAATCCCTGAAGCACTCAAGGGGCGAAGGACTTTCCAAAAGTCCCTCGCTCCTTTCGCTTGTCCAGAAGCCCCCGCCCGCCTCAGTCGCGGGACGCGGCGGCCCCGTTCGGCTCGCCGTAGAGCGCCTCGATGGCGGCCGCGAACTTCTCCTCCACCACCTTGCGGCGCACCTTCATGCTGGGCGTGAGCTCGCCGCTTTCGGTGGTGAACTCGTTGGTGAGCACGGTGAAGCGCTTGATGGTCTCGAAGCGCGACAGCTTCGGGTTCACCTCGCGCTCCAGGGCCTCGTGCAGGTGCTGCTGGAGCCGCGCGTCCTTCACCAGGGTGGCCACGTCCTCCGGCCAGCCGCGCTCCTTGGCCAGCCTGCGCACCCGGTCCGGCTCCAGCGTCAGCAGCGCCACCAGGTAGTTGCGCCGGTCGCCCACCACCACCGCGTGGCCCACGGGCGACACGGCCTTGATCAGCTCCTCGATGTTCGCGGGCGACGTCTTCTTGCCGCCGGAGGTGACGATGATCTCCTTCTTGCGCCCGGTGATGCGCAGGAAGCCCCCGTCGTCCAGTTGCCCCACGTCCCCGGTGTGCAGCCACCCGTCGGTGAGCAGATCCTGCGTGGCGGAGGGGTTGCGGTGGTAGCCCAGGCACACGTTGCCGCCCTTGACGAGGATCTCCCCGTCCTCCGCGATGCGCACCTCCACGCCCAGCATGGGGCGGCCCACCGAGCCCAGGCGGGCGCACTCGGAGGTGTTCAGCGTGGCGGGGCCCGTCACCTCCGTCATGCCCCAGGCCTCCAGGAGCACGACGTCGATGGAGGCGAAGAAGTCCAGCACCTCCCGGCCGATGGGCGCCGCGGACGTGGCGAACACCTTCGCTTCATTCAGGCCGATGCGCGTCTTCAGGGGCGTGAACACCAGCTTCTTGGCCAGCGCGTACTTGGCCTCCATGAGGAGGGGCACGCGCTCCTGGTTGAGGATGCGCGTGTGGCGCTCCAGGGCCGTGCCCCGGGCCCACTGCACCAGCGCGCGCTTCAGGGGCGGCTGCGCGGCCAGCCCCTCTTCCGCCTTGGACTTGAACTTCTCCCAGACGCGCGGCACCCCGAAGAAGATGGTGGGCCGGACCTCCTGGAGGTTCCTGCCCAGCGCGTCCAGCGAGTCCGCGAAGTACACCTGCATGCCCATGAGCAGCGGCCCGTGCAGCGACACCACCTGTTCGGCGATGTGCGACAGGGGCAGGTAGGACAGGAGCCGGTCGTCCTCCATGTTCCGGAACTCCATCGTCTCGCCCAGCTGCTTCGCCGTCCACGCGAGGTTGTGGTGGCTCAGGGCGACGCCCTTGGGCTGGCCGGTGGTGCCCGAGGTGTAGATGAGCGTGCCCAGGCCGTCCGGGTGGAGCGCATGGACGCCGTCCCAGTAGGGCCCTTCGTCCGCCTTGCCCCCGGAGGCCACCACGTCCTCGTACGTCTCCACGCCTTCGGGCAGCGTCATGGGCGCGTCCACGACGATGACGTGCTGGAGCGCCGGCAGCCGCTTCTGGAGCTCCAGGGCGGTGGCCAGGTGCTTCGCGTTCTCCACCAGGAGGAAGCGCGCCTCGCAGTGGCCCAGGATGTAGGTGAGCTGCTCCAGGCTGCTGGTGGTGTAGAGCCCCACCGGGACGCCGCCCAGGGCCATGGCCCCCAGAGCCGCCACGTGCCACGCCTCGCGGTTGAAGCTCAGGATGCCCAGGGGGTCCCCCTCCCGGAACCCCCGCCCGTACAGCCCCAGGGCGAAGCGCTTGACGCGCTGGGCATAGTCGAACCAGGAGGTGGGCACATAGGTGCCCTCCCTGTGGGACCAGAGTGCCGGCCGGTGCTCCAGCCGGGCGGCCTGGTCATGCAGCGCATGCAGCATCGTCTTGGGCAGGTCCATCGGCCGAACGTAGTGGAAGCGCCCAGCCGGAACCAAGTCTCCGCGTCTCCGACGTTGACAGCATGTTCACCTGCTTTGTATGCCGCGCCCGACCATGAGCATCGACTTCACCTGCCAGAAGTGCGAGGCGAGCTTCGAGTTGGAAGCCCAGGACCTCATCGAAGGGACGGAGAAGATCATCTGTCCCCACTGCGATACGAAGGCTCCCACCAGCCTCTCCGAGGACTTTGTCGCCGCCCTCAAGGAGATGCGCGCGCAGATCGCCACGTTGAGCAAGAAGTACTTCGCCGTCACGTTGGCGCTGGAGGCCGAGGAGTTGGAGGACGACCTCGACGACGACGATGACGACGACGCGGATGAGGAGTCCGAGGACGAAGACGACGTCGATGATGACGACGACGAGGAGTCCGAGGACGACGAGGACTACGACGACGAAGACGAAGCCGAGGACGAGGAGCAGGACCGCTAGCGGCAAGCTTCGCGTGTTGTTCCCGCCTGCCCGCCTGCCCTCCAACCCGGAGGGCAGGGCCCCGTGGGCCGCTCGCGTCAGCGGGAGTGCGGTGCCCTTTCGGTGAAGGGAGAGGTGCGTAGCTTAGGGATGTGAAAACGTCCAACCGCGCCAACTTCTTCGTCGCTCCGTTCACGGCCGTGGTGCTGGCGCTGGGAGGACTGCTCTTCCTTCCTGCCTTCGGCATCCCCGGCGCCATCGCAGCCTCCGGGCTGACGGAAGGGAAAGAGAAACCCTGTCTCACCGAGAAGGGCAGCGACCCCAAGGCCTGCACGGAGCTGGTGGAGCTGGAAGTGAAGGACGTCGTCCCGCTGCTGGAGGCCCAGACGCACGCCGTCGTGCTCACCACCAAGGACGGACAGACGGTGCTCCCCCTCTTCGTGGATGAGGGCGCGGCGGTCTCCATCGCCTTCCGTCTGGCCGAGCGTCCGCCTCCGCAGCCGCTGTCGCAGGACCTGCTGGACGACGTGGTGTCCAAGCTGGGCGGCAAGGTCACCGAGGTCCGCATCGACGACCTGCGCGACAACGTCTACTCCGGCCGCGTCTTCCTCCAGCAGGGCCAGGACTCCATCGCCATGGCCATGCACAGCAACGCGCGCATCCGCGTGACGCGCAAGGTGCTGGCGATGGCGGGCATCACCCGCGCGGAGATTGAAGCCCTCCAGAAGCAGCAGGGCATGGGCGTGGGAGGCAGTGGCCACGGGGGGGACATGGACATGGGTCCCCTGCCCCCGCCGCCGCCCATGGGGCCCAGCGCCGGCACGCCGAAGCCGCCCTCGGAGGACATCGGCATGGACCGCGCCGCCCCGGAGCACCCGCTGGTGGCGCCCGTGGGCAAGGGTCAGCAGATCGACCTCTAGCGCCACCCCAGGACGCTGGAACGGCGAAAGCCCGGCCCCCCCTCCCAGGGTAGCCGGGCTTTCTTCGTCCCAAGTGTCTGAGAGCCACGAATGGCGTGCGCCGGCTGGCGGTAACTTTCCGCCCAGCGCGTGGGCGAAGAGTTAGTCCTTCGGGCGCAAGCCTGTCAAGCCGGCCACCCCCTGGGGCTAGGATGCGCGGCCCTATGCGCAAGGCGAAGATCATCTGCACGCTGGGGCCGGCTTCGGACTCCAGGGACGTCATCGAAGGGCTGGTCCGCGCGGGCATGAACGTGGCCCGGCTGAACTTCTCCCACGGTACGCACGAGGAGCACCGGCAGCGCATCCTGCGCATCCGCGCGGTGTCGAAGAAGCTGGGCGTGCCGGTGGCCATCCTCCAGGACGTGCAGGGCCCCAAGGTGCGCCTGGGCAAGTTCGAGGGCGGCCAGTTGATGGTGACGGCCGGCGACACGGTGACGGTGACGACGCGCGCCGTCCTCGGCCAGGGCCGCGTCATCCCCACCCCCGTGCGCTCGCTGCCCCGGGACGTGGAGAAGGGGCACGTGGTGCTCCTGGACGACGGCCGGGTGCGCCTGCGCGTGCTCAAGGTGGACGGCCGGGACGTGTCCTGCCGTGTGGAGGTGGGCGGGCTGCTCAAGGACCACAAGGGCCTCAACCTGCCGGGGACGGCCATGTCCGTCCCCACGCTGACGGAGAAGGACAAGGTGGACCTGGCGTTCGGCCAGGAGGTGGGCGTGGACTACGTGGCGCTGTCCTTCGTGCGCACCGCCCAGGACGTGCGGCAGGCGCGAGCCCTGGTGGCCCAGCGCAAGACGCCCCTCATCTCCAAGATTGAGAAGCCCCAGGCGGTGGAGAACCTGGAGGCCATCGCCGCGGAGTCCGACGGCGTGATGGTGGCCCGGGGGGACCTGGGCGTGGAGATGCCGCTGGAGCAGCTGCCGGCCATCCAGAAGCGCGCCGTGCGGGAGGTCAACCGCATGGGGGGCATCGTCATCGTCGCGACGGAGATGCTGGAGAGCATGGTCCGCGGGCCGCTATCCCACGGAGGCGGCGGCCACCATGGCGCGCATCGTGGAGGAGACGGAGCGCACGGGCACCTTCTCCGTGATGCACTCCCCCTTCGAGCGCTCCGAGGACCTGGGCACCGGCATCGCCGCGGCGGCGGTGGCGGCCTCGCGGCAGCTCAACATCGGGACCATCATCGCGTACACGGAGAGCGGCCACACCGCGCGGCTCATCTCCGAGTTCCGCCCCGGCGCGCGCGTCATCGCGCTGACGCCCAACGCGGACACGGTGAACCGGATGGCGCTGTACTGGGGGGTGACGAGCCGCCTGGTGAAGCGCGTGACGAACACGGACGCCATGCTCAAGCAGGTGCGCCGCCTCTGCCACGAGGAGCGACTGTGCGAGCCCGGCACGCCCGTCATCGTGGTGGCCGGCGTGCCGCTCAACGTGCCGGGCAACACCAACCTGATGAGCATCCACCGCATCTAGCGCGCGGTGGATGCCCGGACACCGGACACAAGCCCTTCCCGACTCAGAAGGGCTTCTGTTCGAAGTCGTAGAGCTTCTCCACCGACAACTGGCGGTAGCGCTCCACGTTGAGGGCCCGGCGCGCGCACTCCCACACGAGGTCGCGGGACGGGCGCTCCGGCTCCTTCTTCTTGCGGCGCTTCACCTCGGCCTTGATGCGGCTGAGCGCGGCGGCCGGGTGGTAGCAGAAGGCGGAGGAGAACAGCAGGTGTCCACCGAACGGGATGAGGCGCGCCTCCAGCACGTCCCCCGTCGTCAGGCCCGCGATGTGACGGCGCTCCGTCACATCGAAGTCCTTGCCGGAGAACAGCTCGCGCAGGCGCACCATCCCCTTGGCCAGCTTCCTCACTTCGAAGAGGCCGTGCACCGTCTCCGTGAAGCTGCGGAAGGCGTTGGCCTCCTCCGGCGGAGCGGACTGGGTGCGCTGCTCGAACAGCTCCACGGCCGGCGTCTTGCCCGTGAGCGGCGAGACACGGTCGTAGAGGTAGTAGTCCAGGAACGACGCCATGCGCAGCTCGAAGAACTTGTCGTCCTCGAAGACTTCGCCGGTGAGGCGGAAGTACTCCGCCTTGGCGTCGAGCAGGTCCGGCTTGCGGGCCTCCTCGCTGCCGAAGGCGATGAGCTGGTCCAGGTACGGCTGGTACGACAACGGGGTCAGCGCGGTGTCCATGGGAGCGGTGGCGCCTTCCTACCCCGCCATCAGCGTCGCGAAGCGGCTGAACAGGTAGCGCGCGTCGTGAGGGCCGGGCGAAGCCTCGGGGTGGTACTGCACGCTGAAGGCCCTCGCGTCCGGAACGGCGAGGCCCTCCACTGGTTGCCGCCGCGGTGGCCGAACTTCATCTTGTACGTCCGGCCGCCCAGCGCCAGCGCCATGATCTGATGCCCCAGGCAGATGCCGAACACCGGCACCTTGCCCAACAGCGCCGCCACCGTGCGGTCCGCGCCCTTCACCGCGGCCGGGTCGCCCGGGCCGTTGGCCAGGAAGACGCCGTGCGGCTTGCGCGCCAGCACCTGCTCCGCCGTGGTGTGGGACGGCACCACCGTCACGCGGCAGCCCACGTCCACCAGGTACTGGAGCATGGAGCGCTTGAGGCCGTAGTCGTACGCCACCACGTCGTACTTCAGCTCCGGCTCCGGGCGCTTGTCCCCGGGCGCCAGGAACACGTCCGGCGACGGCGTGGTGAACAGGTACTCCGAGCGCCAGTTGGAGGGCGTCCGCGTAAGCGAGCGCACCACCATGCCCACCGCGTGCGGCTTGCCTGACTCCTCATCCGAGGCGTTCGCCCCGATGTTGCCCATCTCCGGGTACGCCATGGTGACGATCTGTCCGACGTACGAGGGGTCCGTGAGGATCTCCTGGTAGCCGTACATGGACGTGTTGAAGACCACCTCACCCACCGTCTCGCCGGACGCGCCGAAAGCGCGCCCTTCGAAGGTGGTGCCATCCGCCAAGGCGAGCACCGCCCGCTTCGTCATCACCGCGACTCCTTGAGCTGACCGTCCTCGAACACACACCGGCCCCCCACCCACGTCTGCGTCACGCGCCCCTTGAGCGTGCGCCCGTGGAAGGGGGTATTTCGACTGCGGGAATAGAACCGGTGGGCATCCACCGTCCACTCCTCCCCGGGTGATACGACCGTGATGTCCGCTGGTGACCCGGGCGCCAGGTGACCGCCTGGCAGGCCGAATACCCTCGCGGGCCCCTCCGACAGCAACTCCACCGCCCGGCGCGGCGTGAGCACGCCCTCGTGCACCAGCGCCAGCGTGAGCCCCAGCGCCGTCTCCAGCCCGACGATGCCGTTGATGCCCTTCTCGAACTCCACCTGCTTGTCGGACACGCCGTGCGGCGCGTGGTCCGTGGCGATGGCGTCCACCGTGCCGTCCACCAGCGCCTCGCGCAGCGCCCTCACGTCCCCGTCACCCCGCAGCGGCGGCGCCATCTTCGCGTGGGTGTCGTAGTCCCCCACCGCCCGGTCATCGAGCGTGAAGTGGTGAGGCGCCACCTCGCAGGTGACGCGCAGGCCGCGCTTCTTCGCCTCGCGGATGAGCCGCACGCTGCCCTCGCACGACACGTGCGCGACGTGCAGGCGGCCCTTCGTCTCCTCCAGCAGCACCAGGTCGCGCGCCACCATGGCCACCTCCGCGGAGGCCGGGATGCCGCGCAGGCCCAGGCGCGTGGACGTGGCGCCCTCGTGCATCGCGCCGCCCGCGGACAGCGTCAGGTCCTCCTCGTGCACCATCACCGGCACGTCGAAGAGCGTGGCGTACTGGAGCACCCGGCGCATCAGCGCCGCGTTCATCACCGGGCGGCCGTCGTCGGTGAGCGCCACGCAGCCCGCGCCCACCAGCTCGCCCGCCTCCGACAGCTCCTCGCCCTTGAGGCCCTTGGTGATGGCCCCCGCCGGGTACACGTGGCACAGGTCCGCGTCCCGCGCGCGCGACAGCACCAGCTCCGTGACGAGCGCGCTGTCGTTGACGACCTTCGTGTTGGGCATGGCCACGACGCCGGTGAAGCCGCCCGCCACCGCCGCGCGGCAGCCGGTGAGCACCGTCTCCTTGCCCTCCTCGCCCGGCTCGCGCAGGTGCACGTGCAGGTCGATGAAGCCCGGCACCAGCCACTTGCCGGTGGCGTCCACCACGCGCGCGTCCTTCGGCGCGGACAGCACGGCTTCCGACACCTGGGCCACCCGTCCGTCCGTCACGAGCACGTCCCGGATGCCGTCCACCCCATTGCGCGGGTCGATGACGCGCGCCCGCTGGAAGAGCACCGACGTCATGATGCGCACCTCTCCAGGATGGCCCGGCGCACCGCGACGCCGTTGGACACCTGCTCCAGGATGACGCTGCGAGGACCGTCCGCCACCACCGGGGACAGCTCCACGCCGCGGTTGATGGGGCCCGGGTGCAGCACGGGCGCGTCCGCCTTCATCCGCTCCACGCGGGCGGGCGTGATGCCGAACAGGCGCGAGTACTCCCGCTGCGAGGGCAGGAAGGCCTCCGCCATCCGCTCCGTCTGCAGCCGCAGACACATCACCGCATCCGCCTGCGGAAGCACCGCGTCCAGCTGATGCGTCACCTCTCCGCCCATCTCCTCCAGCCCGGGGGGCAGGAGGGTGGGCGGCCCGCAGAGCACGACACGGGCCCCCAGCGCCTTCAGGCACACCAGGTTGGAGCGCGCCACGCGGCTGTGCAGCACGTCGCCCACGATGAGCACCGTACGCCCCTCCAGCGAACCCCAGCGCTGGCGCAGCGTGAAGGCGTCCAGCAGCGCCTGGGACGGATGCTCGTGGGCACCGTCGCCCGCGTTCACCACGGCGCACTTCACGTGCCGGGCGACCAGGTGCGGCGCGCCGGAGGAGCGGTGCCGGATGATGATGATGGCCGGCCCCAGGGCCTCGATGTTGCGGGCGGTGTCCAGGAGCGTCTCCCCCTTGGACACCGAGGAGCCCACGAAGCTCCAGTTGAGGACGTCCGCCCCCAGGCGGCGCGCGGCCACCTCGAAGGAGGAGCGCGTCCGGGTGGAGTCCTCGAAGAAGAGGTTCGCCACGACCTTGCCGCGCAGCACGTGCGAGGCCTCCGGTCCGCCGGGCAGATG
>SECN01000541.1 GCA_004173515.1 Myxococcaceae bacterium
AGCACATCCGGTCCCACGCCCAGGGAGCGCAGCACATGGGCCAGCGCATTGGCGCGCGCATCGAGCCGCGCATACGTCAGACGCGTGTCCCCGAACTCCAGCGCGATGGACTCCGGGCGACGTGCGGCCTGTTGCGCGAAGAGCGCGGCGAGGTTCGACTCGCGCGGGTAGTCCACGGCGGTGGCGTTCCACGTCGTGAGCACCTGCCGGCGCTCCTCGGGGGTGAGCCACGGCAGCAGGGTGATCGGTGCGTCCGGGGCGTCGACCGCGGCCTCCAGCAGCACGCGCAGGTGCCCGGCGAGTCGCGTCGCGGTGTCCGCGTCGAACAGGTTGTCGGCGTACTCCAGCCAGCCCTCGAAGCCCCGAGGCGATTCGGCCAGGGACAGCGTCAGGTCGAACATGGCCGTGCCGGTGTGCACCTCCAGCAGGGTCGACTGGAGGCCCGGCAACTCGGGCGGCCCCACCTGCGCGCCCTGGAGGTTGAACATCACCTGGAACACCGGCGTGTGTCCGCGATCGCGCGGAGGCTTGAGGGCCTCCACGACCTTCTCGAAGGGCACGTCCTGGTGCGCGTACGCGCCCAGCGCCGTCTCCCGCACCCGACCCAGCAGCTCCCGGAAGGTGGGCGCACCGGACAGACGTGTGCGCATCACCAGGGCGTTGACGAAGTAGCCCACCAGTCCCTGGAACTCCGCGCGGCCACGGCCCGCGATGGCCGTCCCCACGCTGATGTCGTCCTGCCCCGAGCGGCGCGCGAGCACCGTCTGGAAGGCCGCGAGCAGCACCATGAAGGGCGTCACGCCCTCGCGCACCGCCAGCGTCCGCACCGACGCCGCGAGGTCGGTCTCGAACGCCACGGGCACCCGCGCGCCTGACTTCCCACGCGTCGCCGGACGAGGCCGATCCGTGGCCAGCTCCAGCAGTCGCGGAGCGTCCGCGAGCTGCCGGCGCCAGTACTTCAGTTGGGACTCCAGCCGGGCCTCGTCCAAGCCCTCCCGCTGCCAGTCCGCGTAGTCGGCATAGGTCAGCGGCAGCGGGGGCAGGGGAGACGGTCGGCCTTCGCGCCGGGCCGCGTAGAGCGCGGACAGCTCGCGCACCAGCACCGCCATGGAGGTCGCGTCCGAAACGGTGTGGTGCATGACCAGCACCAGCACGTGCGTGCGTGCATCCAGCGTGAAGAGCGTGGCGCGCACCAGCGGTCCTCGCGCCAGATGGAACGGGCGTTGGGCCTCGTCCAGCATCAGGCGGGAGGCTTCGGCCTCGCGGACTTCCGCCGGCCGCGACTCCAGCGACACGCGGGCGAGCGGCAGCGACAAGTCCTTCGCGATGACCTGCGACGGATGTCCATGCACCTCCCGGAAGGTGGTCCGCAGGGATTCATGGCGGGCCGCGAGCGCCGCGAGGCTGTCCTCCAGCGCTGCCACATCCAGCGCGCCCTCCAACCGCACCGCCGCGGGCAGGTTGTAGGTGGCGTCGTCCGGGGCGTACCGATCCAGGAACCACAGGCCCGCCTGGGCGAAGGACACCGCGCGTTCGCCGTCCACGTCCCGACGCCGAGGCGCACCCGGGCCCGCCTCTTCCTGGAGGCTCCGCAGCCGCTGCGCCAGGGACGTGATGCTGGGCCCCTGGAGGAGCCACTCCATGGGAACGCTCAACCCCGTGCCCGCAGTCACCGCGTGCGCCAGCTCCACCGCGCCCAGGGAGTCCAGCCCGTAGCGCGTCACCGGCGCCGACACGTCGATGTCCTCGGGGATCATCCGCACGTGCCGGGCCACCACGCCCCGCAGCCACGTCACCAGCTCCTGCTCCGAGGTCGCGGTCGTCGCATCGCCGCCGGACACCGCCGCGTGGGTCGCCGGTCCCACGGCCTGTTTCAAGACCTCGGCGGTCTCCGGCCTTCCGGCCGCGTCGGGACGGACTCCGCTGGACGCACCGGAGGACAGGGACTCCCGCCACGACCTCACCTCCTGCAACGTGCCGTTGAGGAAGCCCGCGCGGCACGCGTGCCGCTGCACCTTGCCGCTGGACGTCTTGGGCAGACTTCCCGGCTCGATGAGCACCACCGCGTGCGCCAACACCTCGTGCGACTCCGCCAGCCGCTGCCGGATGGCGCCGAGCGCCGAGTCCACCGCCTCGAACTGCTGGCGCAGGCCCTCCAGCCGACGCACGTCGATCTCCTGAACGACGACCGCGCGCTCCTCGCCGCCCACGTCCACCGAGAACACCGCGGACCCGCCGGGCCGCAGCGCCGGGTGCGCCGCCTCCACCGTCGCCTCCAGGTCCTGCGGGTAGTGGTTGCGGCCGCGCAGGATGATGAGGTCCTTGCGCCGCCCGGTGACGTACAGCTCGCCCTCGGGCCGCAGGAACCCCAGGTCGCCCGTGCGAAGAAACGGCCCCGAGTCCTCGTGCGCGATGCGCGCCTGGAACGTCTCGCGCGTCACGTCCTCGCGGCCCCAGTAGCCACGCGCCACGCTAGGGCCCGCCACCCAGACCTCGCCCACCTCACCGGATGCGCGTCGCTCCAGCGTGTCCGGATCCACGATGGCGATCCGCTGTTCCAAGAGCGTCTGGCCGCAGCCCACCAGCGTCCGCGCTCCCGGTGCGCCAGCGCCCGCTTCCACCGCGAGGTGGCGCTCCAGCGCGCTCCCGGAGATCGTCACCGACACCGGCGGGGCCGACTTCTGGCCTCCGGAGACGATGAGCGTCCCTTCCGCCAGCCCGTAGCAGGGGTAGAACGCCTCGCGACGGAAGCCGCTCGGCCCGAATGCTTCCACGAAGCGATCCAGCGTCTCCGGACGGATGGGCTCCGCGCCGCAGAACGCGACCTCCCAGCGGCTCAAGTCCAGCGCCCGTCGCTGTTCGGGCGTGCTCTTCCTCACGCACAGGTCGAAGGCGAAGTTGGGCCCGCCGCTGATGGTGCCCCCGAAGCGGGACACCGCCTCCAGCCACGCCATGGGTCGCTTGAGGAAGGCCATGGGCGACATCAGCGTCACCGGGAAGCCCCCGTGCAGCGGCTCCAGGATGCCTCCGATGAGGCCCATGTCGTGGTACGGCGGCAGCCAGATGACGCCCACGCTGTCCGCCCGCGCCTGGAACGCATGGTGGATGAGCCCCAGGTTGTGCAGCAGGTTCGCGTGCGTGAGCATCACGCCCTTGGGCGTGCCCGTGCTCCCGGACGTGTACTGGAGGAACGCGAGCGACTCCGCATCCACGTCCGGCGGGCGCCAGTCCTTCTCGCCCCCTTCCGGCAGCGCGTCCGTCGCCATCCAGTGCAGCGCGCGGAAGTCCGGCGCCTGCTCGAAGACGAAGTCCGACAGCTCCAGGATGCCCGACGTGGTGAGCACCACGGACGCCTGTGCGTCCTGGATGATGGCGCGCAGGCGGGGCAGGGTGCGCTCCAGCCGCATCGGATCCGGCGGATAGGCCGGCACCGCCACCGCGCCCGCGTAGAGGCAGCCGAAGAAGCCCGCGACGTAGTCCAGGCCCGGCGGGTAGAGCAGCAGCACGCGTTCGCCCACCGCGCCCCGGGCCTGCAACGCGGCGGCGATGCGGCGTGCGCGCACGTCCAGTTCGAACGCGCTGAGCACGGTCTCCTCGCCTGCCTCCTCACCCAGGAAGGTGTAGAGCGGCGCGTGGGCGGAAGGCCCCACCGCGAGATTCAAAAGGACGCCAGGAAGGGTTCGCGAGAAGTCAGGCACGGGGAGCCATCCGAAGTGTCGAAAACGCCGGCACTTCTTAGCAGTCCTTGTGCGTCAAACTCAGGCACTCACGGTGCTTGAGCCCGCTACATCAATGTTGTCGCCAGCCCACTCAGGGAGCGGGGGTTGGCGCAGCGAAAAATCAGGCACGGCCGAAGAATCATTTCAGCCAGCCCATGAAGTTCCTCTGCTTCGACAGCATCACGTCCGGTGTCAGCGTCGGTGCGACAGGCCGCGAACCAGGCCTTCACGTGAGGGCGTGGGTTTACCCCGCTCCCTGTCGTCAAGGGAGCGGGGGCCTTGAAGCCTTACACCGTCACTTCTTGCCCGAAGGGAGCAGCGCCTTCTTCAGCAGCTCCGCCACGGTCCGCACCGTGGGCTCGCGCAGCAGCGTGTAGTGATTGCCCGGCAGGCGGTGCGACTCCAGCCGCTCACCCACCAGCGCGGACCAACCGCCATCGCCCGGACCCGTGTCCGCCAGTTCCTCGGCCTGCACGCGCAGCACCCGCTGCTCCATCGCGGGCGGGTGGTAGCACCGGGCCGCTTCGAGGTTGGCCTCGAAGACGCGGAAGAGGGCGATGGGGTTCGCGCTGTCCACGCCGGGCGGGAGCGCCCCGGCACGCACTGCGGACTCCAGCACCCGGGTGAGCGC
>SECN01000542.1 GCA_004173515.1 Myxococcaceae bacterium
TTGGGCCGGTCCACCTTGAGCAGCTCCAGGTTGGTTTCGCCGTCGGTCGTCAGCTTGATGATGCCGACGTCCGGCGCGAACCACATCAGGCTCTCCATGGAGCGCCCCTCCGAACCGGGGCGGCTGGCGCGGGCCGTGGTGATGTTCTTGATCTTCAGCGCCTTGAAGGTGCCACCCTGGACGGTGATCTCCTCCTCGCCCAGCACCGTGGCCTCCTTGTCGAAGGTCGTGGCGATGGTGGGGCGCAGGCCGCCCTTCTTCGCCGGCGGCTGGAGCTTCACCGACAGGCTGTTCTTCCACGTCCCGCCCGGCACCATCACCGAGGGAGCGGGCACGGCGGCGCCCTCCGCGTTCACCACCTGCACGTCCATGCCGGACGCGGACAGCAGCGTGCCCTCCAGGCCGCCCAGGCCCGTGCGCACGCCCTGGGCGTCACAGGTGAGGTCCGTCTGGCCGCTGCGGCCCTTGAGGCTCACCGCGAGCGTGGCCTTCACCGTCCCATCCGGGGCCGGCACGACGTCCTTCGTCGTGAGGACGAGCTCCGAGGACCGGCCTGCGCGGTACGTCAGCGCCAGACCCTCCTCCATGGGGAACCAGGGGTTCGGGCAGGGGGACGGCGTGGCCGCCACCACCATGTCAGACCGGGGTGCTACCTGGGACGTCGGGGACGCGCCCACGAGGAGCGACAGGGCTAGCAAGGGCTGAAACGTAGGACGCCTCCAGAAAGATGGAATGAAAGGTAGGGTGGGTCGGCTGCTTTGCAAGGGTGGTGCGAGGACGCTCGCCCTCCAACCTGTAGCACTGGACGTAGGGTCACGCGGTGCAGTGTCACCCTTGATCACCGGTGGGGTGGCTGGTACTCCTGCCGATCGCTGCGGAGCCGATTTTCCGGCCCCGCGCGTGTTTTCACTCCGCCTCACCGTCGCCTCGTAGGGAGCCCGCTGGCATGCGAATCAAGCGCCTGGACATCACCGGCTTCAAGTCGTTCATGGAGCGGAGCGTCTTCTCGTTCGACGAAGGCGTCACGGGCGTCGTCGGCCCCAACGGGTGTGGCAAATCCAACGTCGTGGACGCCATCCGCTGGGTGATGGGCGAGCAGAGCGCGAAGAACCTGCGCGGCCGGGGCATGGAAGACGTCATCTTCAACGGCTCGGAGAACAAGCCGCCCCTGTCCATGGCGGAGGTGTCGCTCACCTTCCTCGTGGACGACACGGACACCCTGTCGCCGCAGTACCAGGGCTACTCGGAGATCACCGTGACGCGGCGCCTGTTCCGCAACGGCGACTCCGAGTACCTCATCAACAAGACCGTCTGCCGCCTGCTGGACATCACGGAGCTGTTCCTCGGCACGGGCGTGGGCACCAAGGCCTACTCCATCATCGAGCAGGGCCGCGTGGGCCTCATCGTCTCCAGCAAGCCGGAGGACCGTCGGCACCTGTTGGAGGAGGCCGCGGGCGTCACCAAGTACAAGGCCCGCCGCAAGGCCGCCGAGCGCAAGATGGAGGCCACCGAGGCCAACCTGCTGCGCGTCAACGACATCACGGGCGAGCTGGAGAAGCGGCTCGACACGCTGTCGAAGCAGGCGAAGAAGGCGGAGAAGTACCGCAAGCTCAAGGCGCGCATGCGGGAGATTGATTTGCACTCGGCCAGCCACCGCTCACTGGAGCTGATGGTGGAGAAGCGCATGCTCCAGGCGCGCCTGGAGAACCTGGGCGGCGAGGAGCGCGAGGGCCTGGACCGGGTGAAGGAGCTGGAGGACGTCATCACCCGTCGCCGCGCGGAGCTGGACGCGGAAGGGGCGGCGCTCCAGCAGTTCTCCGGCGAGGTGCACGCGCTGGAGAGCGCCGCGCAGCGCGACGCGCAGGAGCTGGCGTACGGCCGCCGCGACTTCGAGGAGACCAGCACCCGCGTGGCGCAGGCGCAGGCGGAGCTGGACGGACTGCTCGCGCGGCAGGCGGAGATGGTGGCGACGATGACGGCCCGCGAGGCGGAGCTGTCGGGCATCGCCGGCTCGTACAAGGAAGACGAAGTGGCCATGGCGGTGGCCCTGGAGGAGCAGCGCCGCGTCTCCGTGCTCCAGACGGAAATCTCCCTGCGCCTGGAGCAGGAGCGGGCCGGGCTGGTCGCCGTGGCCACGCGTCTGGCGAACCACGAGAGCAACCTCACCAACCTGGCGCGCCAGCGCACCGACCTGGAGGCCCGCCGCGCCAAGCTGTCCGGCGAGGTGGAGGCCCTGCGCGCCCAGGAGCAGGAGCTGGATAGCGTGCGCACGCAGGCGGCCCGCCACGTGGAGGACACCCGCCACCTGGCGTCCGAGCTGGCCGAGCGCCGGGGCCAGGAGGAGGAGGCCCTCACCCGCACGCGCGAGGCCTTCACGGAGAACGAGGTCCAGGTCATCGCGCTGCGCGAGGAGCTGAGCGACAAGGGGCCACGCGGAGGGGCGGGGCACCTTCCTGCCCGTGCCCACCGGGGACGCGCTGCGCGCCGTGGTGGAGCCGGACCTGTCGCGCCCGGGCGTCCTCGCGCACGCGCTGCGCGAGGTGTCCTGCGAGCCCGCGCTGGAGCCGGTGATGCAGCTGCTCCTGGGCGACGTGGTCATCGTCCAGGACCTGCTCGCCGCCCGCGAGTACGCGGAGTCCACCCCCGTGCCGTGCACGCTGGTGACGCTGGAGGGCGAAGTCTTCCGCGCCGACGGCACCATCACCGGCGGTGAGCGCGAGGGCGCGGCGGTGGGCGCGCTCCAGAAGAAGCGGGAGATCGCGGAGCTGGCGTCCGAAGTGGCCCGGGTGGAGGAGCGCTACAACGAGATCCTCACCCGCCACTACACGCTCCAGAAGCAGATGGGACAGGCGGAGGCCGTCCTCAAGGGCCTGGGCAAGGAGCAGCACGCGGAGGAGGTCAACCTGGCCAGCCAGGAGAAGGACCTCCACAAGGCGAGCGAGGACCTGTCCAAGGTGCGCGAGCGGCTGCGCTCGCTGGAGGGCGAGGAGGGGCAGCTCACCCAGAGCCACACCGCGCTCACGAACGAAGAGGAGTCCAGCCGGGGCGAGGTGGCCCACGGCCAGGCGGACCGCGAGTCGCGCGAGGAGCGCGTTCGCCAGTACGCCGGAGAGCTGGAGGGCCTGCGCCAGCGCGCGGACACGGCGTCCTCGGACCTGATGGGCCTGCGCGTGAAGGTGGCCGCCGGCAGCGAGCGCGGCGAGTCCGCGCGCAAGGAGCTGGAGAGCCTGGTCGCGCAGCGCCGGGACATGGAGGCGCGCACCAGCCGCCTGCAGGGCTCGTCGACGGAAGGCCGCGCCAAGGTGGAGGCGCTGGAGCGCCGCCTGGCGGAGCTGGAGGCCACCCGGGAGCAGCGGGCGGAGGAGCACCGCGTGGCCGCGGAGACCCTGGAGACGCGCCGGGTGGCGTACACCAGCGCCACCGCGGAGGTGCGCGAGCAGGACACCGCCTTCCGCGAGCTGCGCGGCCGGCTGGATGAGCTGATGCAGGGCCTGTCCCAGATTTCGCTGCGCGAGCGTGAAATCGCCCTGGAGCTGGAGCACCTGGCCGCCGGCATCCGCGAGCGCTACCAGTTGGAGCTGGCGACGGAGCTGCACCAGTACCACCTGCTGCCCCCGCTCTCCGCGGAGGTGGAAGGGGAGCTCAAGGACCTGCGCGCGCAGGTGGAGAAGATGGGGGAGATCAACCTCACCGCCATCGACGAGCACGCGGAGCTGTCCAAGCGCTTCGACTTCCTGTCCGCGCAGCGCCAGGACCTCCAGGCGTCCATCAGCCAGCTGCGCGAGGCCATCGTCCGCATCGACGCGACGAGCCGCGAGCGCTTCAAGCAGACCTTCGACGTGGTGAACGAGAAGTTCCAGGCCATCTTCCCGCGCCTGTTCGGCGGTGGCCGGGCCAGCCTCATCCTCACCCAGGAAGGCCCCAACGGAGAGCCGGGCGTGGAAATCGTCGCCCAGCCCCCGGGCAAGAAGCTCCAGAGCGTGAACCTCCTGTCCGGCGGCGAGAAGGCGCTCACCGCCGTGGCGCTCATCTTCGGCATCTTCCTCATCAAGCCGACGCCCTTCTGCCTCCTGGACGAAGTCGACGCCCCGTTGGATGAAGGCAACGTGGGCCGCTACAACGACATGGTGAAGGAGATGAGCAGCCAGTCGCAGTTCATCCTCATCACCCACAACAAGCGCACCATGGAGATCGCCGACACGCTGTACGGCGTCACCATGGAGGAGCCCGGCATCTCCAAGCTCGTCAGCGTGAAGATGCGCGAGGCCTCCGCGCACAACGACGACAAGGTGCCCGCCGCCTCGTAGGACGCGGGGCCCGGGCCGGGCGGTCGACGGTGGAAAGACGACGGGCGCCCCGGGAGGTTCTCCGGAGCGCCCGTTTCATTTGCGGCCGCCCGCTGTGCGCGGGCGGCTGTTGCGCGAAGGCCTACTTCTTCTTGGCGGGGGCGTTGTAGCTCTTCTTCGGGCACGCGCCCTGGTCCGCGGCCAGACGCTGCTGGGCGGCCGTCAGGTCCTTCTGGGTGTTGGCGAGCGCCTCCTGGCTGGCGGTCTCCACCGGGGCCCAGCTCTCCTCCTTGGCCTTCAGCTCCTGCACCAGGGCGAGCGTCGTCTGGTCCACCGTCTCCTGCGTCTTGAGCGCCGTCACCCACGCGTTGGCGGACTCCACCAGCGCGGCGCACTTGGAGGACAGCTCGTCGAAGAGCCGGTAGTCCTTCGTCTTGGAGTACTTCTGCACGACGGCGTCATACGTCTCCGCCGCGTTGGTGCGCGCGCCGAAGGAGATGGCGGACGTGGCGGCGGACTGGGTGCGCGCCAGCTCCAACTGGAAGAAGCGCAGCTCCGGCGGCAGGCTGGCGGCGGTCTCCACCGGGGCCTGGGAGTTGAAGAAGACGAAGCGGAAGGGGAACTTCAGCTCGTTGGCGGACTTCGTGGGCATCCCCGCGACCTTCGCCTGCATGCAGGAGGAGAGCTGGTCACCCTCGGTGCTGCCGGAGGGCTTGAACACCACCTCGGTGGGGTTGGGCTGGCCCGGCATGATGTGGATGTCGGCGGACAGCACCGGCGGCGTGGTGGCCTTGAAGTTGGCGAAGCACTCGCACCAGCTCTTCTCCGCCAGGCGCACCGTGCCGGAGAAGTCCGAGCCCTCGTTGATGCCCATGGTGACGGAGGGGTTGTTGGCGTTGGCGTGGTCGTAGGCGTACGTCGCCTCCACCGGCTTGGCGTCCGCCGCCAGCGGCGCGGGCTTCACGTGCGTGTCCAGCACCTGCTGGATGCACTGCTGGCCGGCCGGGGTGAGGTTCTCCCCGGTGATGGCGTGCGTGCCGCCCTGGGCGTTGACGGTCGTCTTCACCGTCACCTTGGTGGCGGCCGCGGGGCCGCGGTGGGCCGGGTCCACCAGACATTCCAGCACGTCCGGACGGACGCTCAGGAGCGCGCCCACGAGGACGCCCTCGTTGGCGGGGGACGGCAGGGTCTGCGTCTTCGGGAAGCAGGACGCCAGGTCGAAGGGAGGCTGGTTGGTGATGCGCAGCCGCTCTTCCTTCGTCATCTGCTTCTGACCTTCGGGGGCGGCGGCGTCACCGGCCTTCTGCTGACCGGCGCAGGCGGCGGTGAGGATGACGGAGGCAACGGCGAGATGTCTCAGCATGGTGAGGGGTTCTCCCGGTTGGAGCGTGTGGGGACTGGGGGACTGCGGGTGGGCACTCACTTCTCCAGGCCCTCGGCGTTCTTGAGGTCCTTGAGACGAAGCCCGTTCTTCTTCAACAGACGATAGAGGCTCTGCATGGAGAGGCCCGTGCGCTGCTCCGCGGCCTTCATGTCGAAGGCCACCTCGCGCATGATCTCCGCGAAGTACAGGCGCTCGAAGTCCGCGAGCACCCGGTCCTTCGCCTCGTGGTACGGCATGCCGCTGACGAGCGCAATTCGCGCACGTTGCCCGGCCAGTCGTAGCCCTCGAAGAGCGCCAGCGTCTGCGGCGTCAATTCCAGCGACGCCTTCATGCCGCGCGACAGGGCCTGCGCCAGGGTGGGGATGTCGTCGCGCCGGGTGCGCAGGGGCGGCAGCCGCACGCGCGCCACCGCGAGCCGGAAGTAGAGGTCCGCGCGGAAGCGGCCCTGGCGCACGTCCTCCTCCAGGTTGCGGTGCGTGGAGGCGATGACGCGCACGTCCACCGCCACCGGCTGCCCGTCCAGCGAGGGCACCTCGCGCGTCTCCAGCACGCGCAAGAGCTTGCCCTGCACGGACATGGGCAGCTCGCCCACCTCGTCCAGGAAGAGGGTGCCGCCCCGCGCCGCCTCGAAGATGCCGCGCGCGGCCTTGTCCTCGTGCTCCCCGGCGCGCAGGCCGCCGAACAGCTCGCGCTCCGCCTTCTCCTCGGAGATGAGGTTGCAGTCGACGACCTTGAAGGCGCCGTGGCGGCGCAGCGAGTGCTGGTGCACCGCGCGGGCGGCCAGCTCCTTGCCGGTGCCCGTCTCGCCCTCCACGAGCAGGTTCATGTCCTCGCGCGCGATGCGGCGCAGCTCCGTGAAGACCCAGCGCATCTTCTCCGAGCTGCCCACCAGCTGCCCGAAGGACTCCGTGCCGGTGACCTCCACCTCCGTCGCACGGGCCGCCAGCTTCACCGCGAGCTTCGTCTTGCCCAGCTCCACCTTGTCGCCGCTGGTGACGAAGGCCTGGAGCACCCGGCGGCCGTCCAGGAACGTGCCGTTGCGGCTGCCCAGGTCGCGCAGCAGCAGGCCTTGCGGCATCCGCTCCACTTCCAGGTGGCGGCGGCTCACCGTCGGATCGCTCAGCACCAGGTCGCCCGCGCCGTCGGAACCGACGCGCACCAGCGAGTCCCGGGTGGTGACCTTCTTGCCCTTGTCAGGACCCCCCACGACCTCCACCGTCCACTCGTGGAGGGGAACGCGCGTGGGCTGCCCTTCGCGCTCCGCCTGCACGGTTTCGGTGACATCCGGTCTGTCAATCATGGTCCTTCACCCCTCATCGCACGGGTCGCGGGGGGCAAAAGCACCCCTCCCCGCCCTCGTTCCGCCTGTTTAGGGGGGACTGGACACACGGGGCAAGAGGAAGAAGTGGACTCGGAATCGTCCGTTGAAGGTGAAGACAGGACGACGACAGAAGGAGGGCACGGGCACCCCAACCGGGGACGTCGTGCCTCCTGCCGCCGTGTCCGTGCGCGTCAGTACTTGGCGGGTGCGTCGCTCGCGGGGAACGACTCCATGGACTCCTCATCCACCGGGTCGTCGCCAGGGCCGCCGCCGGACTTCACGCTGGCGTTCGTAGGGCCCTTCACCTCGCGCGTGGGAACCTGCGTGTCCGCTGTGCCCTTCGCCTTGCCCTTGCCCTTCGCGGGCGCTGGTGCGCGGCCGGTGCCGGCCTGCGCGTTCACCATGCGCGCGCCCAGCAGGTTCTTGGCGCGCTCGGCCAGGTTGCGCTGCTCGTCCTGCCAGTCACGGAACAACTGCGCCAGCTCCTGGTCGCCCGCGGCCTCCGCGTCACGCAGGTACTGCTCGCTCACCGACGCGCCCTTGAGCAGGTGGTAGAGCGTGCTGATGAGGTCGTGATGCTCGTCCCGGGTGCCCGTCGTCGCCTGTCCGCCCGCCATGTGTTCCTCCCGTGAAAGGGGTGGATGCCAATGGGGGGAAGGTAGGCATGGCGGCAGGCGCCGGCTTCTGGAGCCCGGAGCCCGGTCGCCCGGCTGCCCTCAGGCTTGCAGCATGGGGAGCAGCTTGTTCTGCTTGTCGAGCCTGTCGAGGTCGGAATACCCGCCCACGTGCGTCTCCCCGATGAAGATCTGCGGCACGGTGCGCTGACCGTTGCTCATCTCCACCAGCTTCGCGCGCGCGTCGTCGTCACTGGTGACGTCCACTTCGGTGTACTTCACGCCCTTGCGCGTGAGCAGGTCCTTCGCGCGCACGCAATAGCCACAATAGGTCGTCGTGTAGATCTTCACGGGCTTCACGGAATCCTCCTTCAAGGGCTGTGTGAGTCGTACGTCGGTCCAGATGCCAAAACTAAGGGCCGGTTGCGCGGCCCGCCACGGGTGCGCACGCCCGGCCCCTTGAAACACGACGGCCCCCGGAACCCGAAGGGTGCCGGAGGCCGTGAGTCCCATCCCCGAGGAAGGCAGGGGAGGGGAGGGCGACTACATGCCCATGCCGCCCATACCGCCCATGCCACCCATTCCGCCCATGCCACCACCGCCGCCGCCGCCCTTGTCGTCGTCCGCCTTCGGACGCTCGGCGACCATGGCCTCCGTGGTCAGCATCAGCGAGGCGACCGACGCGGCGTTCTGCAGCGCGGTGCGGCTCACCTTGGCCGGGTCGATGACGCCCGCGGCCAGCAGGTCCTCGTAGTTACCGGTCGCGGCGTTGAAGCCGTAGGGACCGGTGCCTTCCTTGACCTTGTTCACCACCACGCTGCCCTCCAGGCCGCCGTTGCCGACGATCTGACGCAGGGGCTCCTCGAGCGAGCGGCGGATGATGTCCACGCCGGACTTCTCGCCGTCCAGCAGCTTCAGGCCATCCAGCGCCTTGAGGCAGCGGATGTAGGCGACGCCGCCGCCGGGCACCACGCCCTCCTCGACGGCCGCGCGGGTCGCGTTGAGCGCGTCCTCCACACGGGCCTTCTTCTCCTTCATCTCCGTCTCGGTCGCGGCGCCCACGTTGATGACGGCCACGCCGCCCACGAGCTTCGCCAGACGCTCCTGGAGCTTCTCGCGGTCGTAGTCGCTGGAGGTGTCCTCCACCTGCGTGCGGATCTGCTTCACGCGCGCTTCGATGGCCTCCTGCTTGCCCGCGCCGTCGACGATGGTGGTGTTGTCCTTGTCGATGGTGATGCGCTTGGCGCGGCCCAGCTGGTTGATGGTCAGCGTGTCCAGCTTGATGCCCAGGTCCTCGGCGATCATCTCGCCGCCGGTGAGCGTCGCGATGTCCTCGAGCATGGCCTTGCGGCGGTCGCCGAAGCCGGGCGCCTTCACGGCGGCCACGTTCAGCACGCCACGGATCTTGTTCACCACCAGGGTGGCCAGGGCCTCGCCCTCGACCTCCTCGGCGATGATCAGCAGGGGCTTACCGGCGCGCGCCACCTGCTCCAGGATGGGCAGCAGGTCCTTCATCGACGAGATCTTCTTCTCGTGGATGAGGATGAGCGGGTCCTGCAGGACGACTTCCATGCGCTCCGGATCCGTCACGAAGTACGGGGACAGGTAGCCACGGTCGAACTGCATGCCCTCGACGACGTCCAGGGTGGTCTCCAGGCCCTTGGCCTCTTCCACCGTGATGACGCCCTCCTTGCCGACCTTCTCCATCGCGTCCGCGATGATCTGGCCGATGGTGGTGTCACCGTTCGCGGAGATGGTGCCAACCTGGGCGATCTCCTTGTTGCCCTTGGTCGGCTTCGCCAGCGTCTTCAGCTCGGCGGTGATGGCCTGCACGGCCTTGTCGATGCCGCGCTTGATGTCCATCGGGTTGTGGCCCGCGGCGACCAGCTTCGCGCCCTCGCGGAAGATGGCCCGCGCCAGCACGGTGGCCGTCGTGGTGCCGTCACCGGCCACGTCGGAGGTCTTGGACGCGACCTCCTTGACCATCTGCGCGCCCATGTTCTCGAACTTGTTCTCCAGTTCGATTTCCTTCGCCACCGTCACGCCGTCCTTCGTGATGGTGGGGGAGCCGAAGCTCTTCTCGATGACGACGTTGCGGCCCTTGGGCCCCAGGGTCACCGCGACCGCGTCGGCCAGGGTGTTCACGCCGCGCAGGATGGCGTCGCGCGCGCGCACTTCAAAAATGATGTCTTTCGCCATGGTCTGAATCCTCTAGAAAGTGGGAGTGGAAAAGGGTGCGGCGGGCTTCACTTGTCGACGATGACGCCCAGCACATCCTCTTCGCGCAGGATCAGGTGATCCTCGCCGTCCAGCTTGATCTCCGTGCCCGCGTACTTGCTGAAGAGGATGGTGTCGCCGGCCTTGATGTCCATGGCGCGCACCTTGCCGTCCTCCAGCACCTTGCCGTTGCCGACGGCGA
>SECN01000543.1 GCA_004173515.1 Myxococcaceae bacterium
GGGCCACCGGAAGGGGAGGGGGCGGGGCCGTGGAAGGCTCGGGCACCGCGTCCCCGTCAGCATAGCCCAGGGCCAGCTCGCGCTGGATGACCTCCCACACGGCGCGGCGGGTGAGCAGCTCGCCGTGGGCCACGTCGGAGACCTCCACGTTGAAGACGTTGGGCTGGCCGTCCACGTCCAGCACGGAGGAGGGGAAGAGTGCCACCGCGTCGTCGCGCGAGTAGATGGACGTCAGCCGCACGTGGCGCGGGAAGGCGCCTTCGCCCAGGCGCTTGATGAAGGGCGACACGGGCGTGAGCTGCCACATGCTGCGGCTGAACCAGCCGAGCGTCGCGCACCCCAGGTAGGCCATGCGCGTGCCCCGGTGCGGCGTGCCCAGCGTGATGAGGCTCCGCACCCGGGCATCTCCGCCCAGCCGCTTCACGTAGTACGTGCCGATGAGGCCGCCCTTCGAGTGCCCGATGATGGTGAGCGGCCCCATCTCCGGGTGGCGCTCGTACAGCCGGTCCACCTTGCCGCGCACCTTGCGCGCCAGCTCGTCGATGCGGTGCGTGTTGAAGCGGTCCATGGTGCCACCCAGGTGGATGGACCAGACGCAGTAGCCCTCGCGGCGCAGGCGGTGCTCCAGCACCTCCAGGACGCGGCGGGTGCTGAAGAAGCCGTGCAAGAGGAGCACCGGCCTGGGGCAACGCTTGAAGTCCGTGCGGCGCACCACCTGGTTGCCGCGCGGATCCAGGTCCAGGTAGCTGGCCAGGTACTTCAACTGACACTTCATCTTCCGGTACTGCATCACGAACGGATTCATGGCCGCCCCCCGTCCCGCCCTGGCGGTGCGTGGATCGCCGCCCTCGACACGGGGCAAAGCTAGGGAGCGCCGCGGGCCCCGGCCTGGATCGGCGCGGAGCGTCTGTCCGCTTTCAGTCGGTGAAGTGCTTCAGGAAGTTCAGCAGCACCCGGTGCGCGAGCGGTGTGGGCGCGATGCCGGACAAGAGCCGGGGCACGAACTCGCCCGGGGACGCGCCCCGCTCCTGGGCGAGCGCGTCCAGCTTCTGCTCCCGGGCGAGGATGACCGCGCGCATGGCGTCCGTGGGCATCTCCGGGTGGAACTGCACGCCGCGCACGTTGGGCCGGAAGGCGATGGCCTGGTGCGCGGTGTTGGCGTTGCCCGCGAGCACCGTGGCGCCCTCGGGCAGCCGGGCGACGATGTCCTCGTGCGTGGCCTGCACCGCGAAGCGCTCCGGCAGGCCCGCGAAGAGCGGATCCGCGCGGCCTTCCTTCGACAGCGCCACCTCCACGGTGCCCGTCTCGCGGCCCTGCGGATTGCGCGCCACCTGGCCGCCGTACTGTTCAGCGAGGAGTTGTTGGCCAAAGCACACGCCGAGCACGGGGATGCCCTGCTCGCCCGCCTCCACCATGAAGGCGCCGGCGCGCTCCATCCAGGGCTCGCGCTGCGTCACGGAGAGGGGCGAGCCCGTCATCATCACGGCGTCGTAGCCGCGCGCTCTCTTGGGCAGGGGGGCGCCCTGGTGCACCGGGAGGATGTCGAAGCGCTGGCCGGACAGTCCGATGGTTTGCAGAAACCACCGGTCGTAGTCGCCCACGGAGAGGCGAACGGACTCCGCCGCGTCGCCGGCTTTCAAGAGCAGGACGTTCTTCATGGGTGCAGGTTGCCGCGTCATGGACCCATTCCTACCGTGTCCTGCCGTTCGTGTCCGGTGCCCGCCACTTCCAGTCGCCCGCGCGCCGTGCTCACCCAAAGGCTTCGCCATGACCGACGCTCGTTCGCTCACTCCCAAGCTCCCTGTGCTCAAGCTGCTCATCGACGGGCAGCATGTGGACCCCGTCGAAGGCGGCACCTTCGCGGTGACAAATCCCGCCACCGGCCAGAAGCTGTGTGACGTGCCCGCGGGCACCGCCGCCGACGTGGACCGCGCCGTGAAGGCCGCGCGCCGCGCCTTCGAATCCGGGCCCTGGGGGAAGATGACCGGCCGCGAGCGCGGCAAGCTCATCCGCAAGCTGGCGGACCTGCTCTTCGAGCGCCGCGAGGAGTTCGCGCTCGTCGAGTCGCTGAACAACGGCAAGACCTTCAAGGACGCCATCCGGGGCGACGTGGCCCCGGGCGCCGCCACGCTCGCGAACTTCGCGGACATGGCCAGCACCATCATGGGCGAGGTGCTGCCCGTGGACGGCCCCTTCCACACCTACGCGCTCAAGGAGCCGGTGGGCGTGGTGGGCGCCATCATCCCGTGGAACTACCCCACGTGCATGCTGGGCTGGAAGCTGGGGCCCGCGCTGGCCTCCGGCTGCACGGTGGTGGTGAAGCCCTCGGAATACACGCCGCTCACCGCGCTGAAGCTGGGCGCGCTGGCGCTGGAGGCGGGCTTCCCGCCGGGCGTCATCAACATCGTGACGGGCCTGGGTGACCCGGCGGGCGAGGCGATCGCCCGGCACCCGGATGTGGACAAGATCTCCTTCACGGGCTCCGGCCGCACCGCGCGCCGGCTGCTCCAGGCGTCCGCCGCGACGAACTTGAAGAAGCTGACGCTGGAGCTGGGCGGCAAGAGCCCGCAGATCATCTTCGCGGACGCGGACTTCGATCGCGCGGTGGAGGCGTGCTTCTGGGGCATCTTCGGCAACAAGGGTGAGACGTGCAACGCGGGCAGCCGCGTGCTGGTGCACGAGAAGGCCTACGAGGCCTTCGTCGCGAAGCTCGCGGAGAAGGCGCGCGTGCTGAAGGTGGGCGACCCGCTGGATGCGTCCACGGAGATGGGCGCGCTGGTGAGCCAGAAGCAGATGGAGATGGTGCTGGGCTATATCGACAGCGGCAAGCAGCAGGGCGCGAAGCTGCTCGCCGGTGGCAACCGCGACACGGAGGGCTTCAAGGCGAAGGGCTGCTTCGTGCGGCCCACCATCTTCGGTGACGTGAAGCCGGACATGAAGATCGCCCAGGAGGAGATCTTCGGGCCCGTGCTGAGCTGCCTGCGCTTCCGCGACGACGCGGAGGCCATGGCGATTGCGAACAACACGCCCTACGGCCTGGCCGCGTCCATCTGGACGGGCGACGTGGCCAAGGCGCACGCGCTGGCGAAGCAGGTGAAGAGCGGCGTGGTGTGGATCAACTGCTTCAACGAGTTCGACGACGCGGCCCCCTTCGGTGGCTACAAGGAATCCGGCTGGGGCCGGGACCTGTCCCACTTCGCGCTGGATGGCTACCTCCAGACGAAGGCCGTGTGGACGAAGCTGCCGTCGCCCTGAAGCGCGCGCCGTCCTCCCCGTTGCGTTCCACCGAAGCAATCCGAATGACGAAAAGGAAGGTCCCGATGGCGTCGCGTCCCAAGGCCAAGGTGCTCACCCATCCGGCGATGGCCCGCCGTGCCCGTGCGAAGGAGCGGAGCCCGGCCACGGAGCGCGCGGCGTCCGGTCAGCCGGGAGACCTGGAGTCCACGCGCCGGTGGATGGAGGAGCACAACGTCCGCAAGGTGAAGGTGGGCGCGGTGGACGTGGATGGCGTCTGGCGCGGCAAGTACATCTCCCTGGAGAAGTTCTTCAGCGCCGCGAAGAGCAACATGGGCTTCTGCGACGTCGTCTTCGGGTGGGACCTGGGCGATGAGCTGCTCGACAACACGCAGGTGACGGGCTGGCACACGGGCTACCCGGACACGCCCGCCAAGGTGGACCTGTCCACCGCGCGCATCATCCCGTGGGAGCCGGACACCGCGGCGTTCCTGCTCGACTTCGTGAACCCGGACGGCACGCCCTTCGAGGCGAGCCCCCGCCAACTGCTCCAGAAGATGGGGCAGCGCGCGCGCAAGCTGGGCTTCCTGCCGAAGTTCGGCTCCGAGTACGAGTTCTTCCTCTTCAAGGAGAGCCCGCAGAGCCTGCACGACAAGGGCTTCCAGGGCCTCACGCCGCTGACGCCGGGCATGTTCGGCTACTCGTGGCTGCGCACGTCCATGAACGCGCCGCTGGTGCACGCCATCATCGACGGCTGCAACGCGTACGGGCTCAACATCGAGGGCTTCCACACGGAGACGGGCCCGGGCGTCTTCGAGGCCGCCATCCGCTACGACACGCTGGAGCTGGCGGCGGACCGCGCCGCGTTGTTCAAGACGGTGGTGAAGGAGATCTGCGCGCGCCACGGCGTGGTCGCGTGCTTCATGGCGAAGGTGAACCCCAAGCTGCCCGGCTGTTCGGGGCACGTGCACCAGTCGCTGTGGAACCTGAAGGGCGAGGACAACCTCTTCCACGACCCGTCCCAGAAGCACGGGATGAGCAAGCTGATGCGGCACTACATCGGCGGGCAGGTGGCGCTGATGCCGGA
>SECN01000544.1 GCA_004173515.1 Myxococcaceae bacterium
ATGTTCGTCAGCACGTTGAGGCGGCCGCGGTGGGCCATGCCGATGACCAGCTCCTTGAGCCCCATGGCGCTGCCGACTTCCAAGAGCGCGTCCAGCATGGGGATGAGGGCCTCGCCGCCATCCAGGCTGAAGCGCTTGGCGCCCACGTACTTGGTGTGCAGGAAGTGCTCGAAGCCCTCCGCGTACGACAGCTTGGTGAGGATGTGCCGCTGCTCCTCCACCGAGAACGCCGTGCGGTTGTCGCTGTGCTCCATGCGCTGCATCAGCCAGCGGCGACGCTCGCTGTCGAGCATCTGCATGAACTCCACGCCGATGTGGCCGGAGTACGTGCGGCGCAGCCGCGTGACGAGCTCCGACAGGCGCACGCGCTGCTGCGGGAAGACGTTGTTGCACTCCACCGCCTGCTCCAGCTCGCGGGCGTTGAAGTGGTTCTCATCCATCAGCGCGACGTCCGCGATGTGCCCCAGGGGCGGGCGCGGGCGCTCGAGCGGATCCAAAGTCGCGCGCAGGTGGCCGCGGAGGCGGAAGGCGGTGATGGCCTGGTCCACCTTCGACTGCAGCCCGATGTCCTGCGCGGGCGCGACCGGGGCGGCGGGCGCGACGGCGGCGGCCGGGGCCTGCACGGCTCCGTTCGCCTTGCCGTTGCCCTTGCCCTTGCCCTCGGGGACGACGGGCGCGGGGGCCTCCAACTGCTTCGCGTTGAAGATGGGGCGGCCCGTGCCGTTGTTGCGCTCGAAGACCTCGCGCCAACTCACGTCCACGCTGCTGGGGTCATCGAGGAAGCGCGCGTAGAGCCCCTCGATGAAGTCGATGTTGGCACCAGAGAGGAAGCTGTCCTGGAAATTCGCCATGGCGGGGGGTCTTTTACTGGAAGGGCGCCGCGTTGGGGGGTTTTCGCCTCAGGTTTGTTGAAGCGCCCCGCGCCCGGCTGCTGCTCCGAGTCCAGGGTGAGCAGATGGAGTCATGTCCCGCGTGAGCCCAGCTTCACGGAGGGCCGGATTCCTGAAGCTGGAAGGAGCTCAAAAGAAGGCCGGGGGGCGGTCGGCATGCCGAACGGACTTACATCGGAAACCCCTCGCGCCGTCCATCCGGCGCCGGACGGGAATCGGGGCCGGGGCCCCCTCCCGGAGGCCAAGGAGTGGTAAGCACGCGCCCCCTCCTTTCCTCTTCTCTCGCGAGAACGTACCGACATGCTCCTCCAGGGCAAGAAGCTGCTCATCACCGGCGTGCTCACCCCCCAGTCGCTGGCCTTCGGCATCGCCGAACACGCGCTGGCGCAGGGGGCGGAAATCATCCTCACCGGCTTTGGCCGGGCCAAGTCGCTCACGGAGCGCAGCGCGAAGCGGCTCAAGCCCGGCACGGAGGTGCTGGAGCTGGACGTGACGAACCCGGAGCACTTCCCGGCCCTGACGGAGACGCTGCGCCAGAAGTGGGGCCGCGTGGACGGCGTGCTGCACGCCATCGCGTATGCGCCCGAGGACGCGCTGGGCGGCAACTTCCTCAACACCCCGTGGGAGAGCGTGCAGACCGCGTTCCGCATCTCCGCCTTCTCCGTGAAGGAGCTGGCCATGGCGTGCGCGCCGCTGATGCCGCCGGGCAGCGCCATCGTCGCGCTGGACTTCGACAACCGGCAGGCGTGGCCCATCTATGACTGGATGGGCGTGTGCAAGGCGGCCATGGAAGCCACGGTGCGCTATCTGGCGCGCGACCTGGGCCCCAAGGGCATCCGCGTCAACGCGTTGGCCGCGGGACCCCTGGCCACCATCGCCGCGAAGGGGATTCCGGGTTTCAAGGCCCTTGCGCAGTACTGGGGCAAGCAGGCCCCGCTGGGCTGGAGCGACAAGGACAGCCACGACCACGTGGCCAGGACGGCGTGCGCCATGCTGTCGGACTGGATGCCCAGCACGACGGGCGAAATGGTCCACGTGGACGGCGGTTATCACTCGGTGGGAGCGCCCCCGGTGGACACCGTGGAGGGGGCCGAAGGGGTCCTGGCGACCCCTACGCCCAAGGAGGGCTGATTCCTCCCAACCTGGTTGGAAGAAACCACCATTTGCCTGCCCGGCTTCCCGGCGGTCGGGGGCCCCCCGCTTCCGCCGATTGGAGCGCTCACGGTAGGATCACCCATGCAGCGCAGACCTCTCCGCACTTCGCGGAGCCTGTGCGAGGAGCCGTGGCACAGTGAGTACCAACGTCTTGCTGGTGGACGACAGCCCGACCGTCCGCAACATCCTCAAGATCTACCTGATGAACCTCAAGGTCAGCATCGTCGAGGCGGAGGACGCGGCGCGCGCGCTCCAACTGCTGCGGCTGGTGCCGGTGAGCGTGGTGATCGCCGACATCAACATGCCGAACATGGACGGCATCACCTTCGTGAAGGAGGTGCGCGCCAGTGCCCAGGCGCAGGTGAAGAGCGTGCCCGTCATCCTGCTCACGGCGGAGAAGGGCGAGGACCTGCGCCAGCGCGGCACGGAGGCGGGCGCCAACGCGTTCATCCAGAAACCCGTATCGCACGACGAGCTGACCAAGACGGTGCGTCAGTTCCTGAACAGGGTGTGAAGCCGTGAGCCTGCCGTCCCTCCTGCTGGTCGACGACAGCGACGCCATCCTGGCGCTGGAGCGGGCCATCCTCTCCGGGCACTACACCATCCACACGGCCAGCAACGGCCGTGAGGCGCTGGAGAAGGTGGGCCGGCTGCGCCCGGCGGCGGTGCTGCTCGACCTGTCCATGCCGGAGATGGACGGCGACGAGGTGCTCCAGCGGATGAAGTCGGATGTCTCCACGACGGACATCCCGGTCATCATCATCTCGTCGGAGAAGCAGCGCGCGGAGGCGTGCCTGGGCCTGGGCGCGGAGGCCTTCCTGCCCAAGCCCTTCCGCGCGGACGAGCTGCTCAACCTGGTGGGCGAGGCGCTGGAGGCGGCGCGGCGCCGCTCGCGTTCGGGCGCGATGCTGGTGCTGCGGCTGTCGGTGGGCGAGCGCGAGTTCGCCGTGCCGCTGGACTCCGTGAAGGAGGTCCTGCTGCAACCGGCGACGCGGCCGCTGCCCACGGGGCCGGCCTACCTGCGCGAGTACGTGGAGCTGCGCGGCCATGCGGTGTGCGTGCTGGACGTGGCGCTGCGGCTGGGCGTGAAGCACCAGGTGGCCATCGCGGAGCGGATGCTGGTGGTCATCGAGGCCGAAGGGGTGTCGCTGGCGCTCACCGTGGACACGGTGCGTGATCCGGAGGAGTTCCAGGCGACCGACATCGACCGGCGCGAGAAGGTGGGCGGCGCCGAGCACGGCCTTCTGCAAGAGGGACTGCTGGGCATGCTGCGCACGGGTGGCCGCGCGCTGCCCATCCTGGATCCGAAGGTGTTCATCGCGCGGGGACTCCTGCGCGACCTGCCCGCGCTGCTCGCGCCGGTGGAGGAAGAGCGGAGCGCATGAGTGCAGGGCTCGACCCTCGGCTGCTGGCCCGCGCCCGGGAAGTGGTGGCGGACACCACCGGCTTTCGTGATGACGCCATCGCCCTGGAGGCGGTGGAGCGCGTGCTGCGCGCGGAGCTGGCCCGGGGCCGCGTGCCCACGGAGGTCCTGAGCGAGCTGCAGCAACTGGGCTCTCCGTTGGCCTACACGCTGGTGCGCGCGGTGCTGGTGGGGGAGACGTACTTCTTCCGGCAGCCGGAGCACTTCCGCTTCATCGCCACGGAGGGCGTGCCGTCCGCGCTGCGCCACGGCGCCATGCACCTGCGCGGCTGGAGCGCGGGGTGCGCCACCGGCGAGGAGGCGTACTCGCTGGCCGCGTGCCTGCTGGCGTGCGCGCCCGCGGGGATGCCGGTGGAGGTGTTGGGCACGGACCTGCACGAGGCCAGCCTGGAGGCGGCCCGTCGCGGCACCTACGGCGCGTGGTCCCGCCGCGAATCCGCGCCCGCGCTGCACACCGTCTACGAGGCCCACGGCGGGCGTCAGGTGTCCATCGTCCCGGAGGTGCGCAAGGTCACCCGCTTCGCGCCGGCGAACCTGCTGGCGCCGCTGCCGGAGCGCTTCGGCCTGTTCGACTTCATCCTCTGCCGCAACGTGCTCACGTACTTCTCGCAGTCCGCGCGCGACGCGGCCATCGGGCATCTGGCGCGCAGCCTGACGCCGGGGGGCTTGATGTTCCTGGGCACGGTGGAGGTGGACCGCTGTCCGACGGGGCTCACGCGCGAAGGGCCTCCGGAGCTGCAGGCGTTCCGCAAGCCCCGCGGCGTCAGGCTGCGCGCCAGCAGGCACGCGGCCAGCGAGTACGCCTCCTCGCCGGTGGCGCACCCCGCGCTCCAGCCGCGCAGGTGCATGGCG